>NZ_CP009962.1:2801766-3113073 GCF_000786695.1 Collimonas arenae
CCAGTTCGCTCTGCGCCTGATGCAGCTGGTTCAACACCAGCCGGGCGTGCGCAAGCAGCACCTTTCCATACTCCGTGAAACTTAAGCCGGCGGGGCTGCGTATCAGCAGCGGCAGTTGCTGGGCGGCCTCAAGCTCACGCAACGCCCGCGTTACGGCGGCCTGCGAGATGCCTAGCGAACGGGCCGCTCCCCGTATGCTGCCGGTCTCGGCGCTGGCGACCATTGCTTGTATTTGATGCAGTTTCAATTTGCGCCTCATGTGACAACGTTTGGTTGTCATCATAACGAAATTGCGGCTTACGAGTGCATACATTGTTGACTAAGATCGGCTCCACGTTGTGATTTGGCGATTGGCGGCATCGAAAGGTGCATCGCCTTGCCATCGATACAGTCTGATTGATCTTACCGAGGAATCCATTGATGAATGCCACCTTTGTCCTGCCCGGAATTGCGGCCATCCAGGAAGACATGATCGCAATTCGCCGCCGCATCCACGCCCACCCTGAACTCGGTTTCAAAGAATTTGCTACCAGCGCACTGGTTGCGGAGCTTCTGACAAGCTGGGGTTACCAGGTCACGCGTGGTCTGGGCGGGACGGGAGTGGTCGGGACGCTGAAAAACGGCGTTGGTCCTTCGCTTGGGTTGCGCACCGATATGGATGCGCTGCCAATCCAGGAGACGACTGGCCTGCCATATGCGAGCCGGATAGACGGGGTGATGCACGCCTGCGGCCATGACGGCCATACCGCCACCTTGCTGGCGGCAGCCAAGCATCTTGCTGGTTCCCGCTCGTTTTCAGGCACGCTTCACCTGATTTTCCAGCCCGCAGAAGAAGGGCTGGGAGGCGCGCGGAAGATGCTGGAAGACGGTTTATTCGAGCAATTTCCTTGCGACGCGGTATTTGCGATGCACAACGTGCCAGGCTATCCGGCTGGCCAATTAGGTTTTTTGAGTGGCCCGTTCATGAGCTCCGCCGACACCGTCACTATACGGGTGGTCGGCAAAGGCGGACATGGCGCGGTACCGCACAAGGCGATCGACCCGGTGGTGGTTTGCTCATCGATTGTGATGGGGCTGCAAAGCATCGTGTCGCGCAACGTCAACCCGCAAGAAATGGCGATCATCACCGTTGGCTCGATTCACGCCGGCGTTGCATCCAACGTCATTCCTCCATCGGCCGAGATGTCTCTGAGCGTTCGCGCACTCGCAGCCGAAGTGCGTGATTTGCTTGAACTCAGGATTACCGAACTGGTGCATGGCCAGGCGGCCAGCTTTGGCGCCCGCGCCGAGATCGACTATTTCCGCTGTCATCCGGTTCTGGTCAACCATCCAGCCGAAACCCGGTTTGCCCGCAAAGTGGCGCATGAATGGGTTGGTGATGCCGGATTAATCGACGATCTTCGCCCTTTTACCGCCAGTGAAGATTTTGCCTTCATGTTGGAGAGGTGTCCCGGTAGCTACATCACCATCGGCAACGGCGATGGTGAACGCAGCTGCACGCTGCACAACCCGGGTTACGACTTCAACGACACCTGCCTGGCAATCGGGGCGAGTTACTGGGTCAAGTTGGCCGAGCGCTTTTTGGTCTGACCCTGCACACGCGGGCACACACAGGATTGCTTCTTGTCCCGACAGGGAAGGGAAGAAGCAGAAGCAGAAGCAGAAGCAGAAGCAAGGATAAAACATCGCTACGCAGATAGCAGTCGGGCAGTACACATAAATCTAAGGAGACATTTCATGAAAAAAATCATCACGACAGTTTCGCTCGCTTTATTGGCCATTTCCGGTTCCGTCAACGCCGCAGACTGGTCTGGCAAGGAGATCAAGCTTGGTATCGATCCGACCTATCCGCCGCTGGAATTCAAGACCGCAGATGGCAAGCTCACCGGTTTTGGCGTCGAGATTACCGAAGCGCTTTGCGCCGAGCTCCGCGCTCGATGCACCTGGGTTGAAATCAGTTTTGACGGCATGATTCCGGGCCTGCTGGCAAAGAAATTCGACGCCATCGCCTCATCCATGACGATCAATCAAAAACGCATGGAACAGATTGCGTTCACCAACAAGATTTCCAATGCGCCGGCACGACTGGTCGTCAAGCGCGGGAGCGATTTGTTGCCGACTGCAGAATCCCTGAAAGGCAAGCGTGTCGGCGTGGCGCAGGGTTCTAGCCAGGAAGCCTATGCCCTCGCTGTCTTGCGGCCGGCCGGTGTCGATGTGATTGCCTACAAAGGCCAGGACCAGGTGTACGAGGATCTGATTGTTGGACGTCTGGATGCTTCGTTGCAGGCATCGATTGCAGCCAGCGATGGCTTTCTCAATAAGCCGCAGGGTAAGGATTTCATGTTCGCTGGTCCGGCTCTGGAGGATCCAAAGTTTTTCGGCCTCGGGGATGGCATCGGCTTGCGCAAGAAAGACGTGGCCTTGCGAGAGGATTTGAACCAGGCTCTCGCTACGATCCTCGCCAACGGTACTTACGCCCGGATCAACAAGAAGTACTTTGACTTCGATGTCTACGGCGCAAAGTAATAGCTGAAGCCAGACCTGAAGTAAGCCTAGAAGTAAGCCTAGAAGTAAGCCTAGAAGTAAGCCTAGAAGTAAGCCTAGAAGTAAGCCAGGCAGAACAGTGGAGCTGGGCAGCTGCCGCTATTGCATCGCAATATGCCTGCTTTTTTTTAAAAAAAATAACAAACAGGGATTACGCAACGTTTCGTCAGCAAGGCATGCCGACGAAGACGGTACGAAGGTACAGCCAGGAGGCATAACGCCGCTGGTGGGATTTTGCGTAAGTCCTGACAAAAACAACTCCGGGAGACACGATAGTGAAGAAATTCTTACCCATGTTTGCTGCAATCGCCACCTTTGCAGACGTGGCGCACGCACAAACTGCATTAACCATTTACGGCCGGATGGATATTGGCGCAATCAAGCAAAGCCATGACGCAGTGATCCTTGACCGCGGCGCAAACAACGTTCTTGGCTTTCAGGGAACGGAAGATCTGGGAGGCGGTCTTTCTGCCTTGTTTCAATTGGAAATGCGCTTTGAGCCTGGTACCGGCGCGTTAGAGAACAATGGCCAGCGTCCTCTATTTCAGGGACAGTCCCGTGTCGGCCTGAACGGTGCGTTTGGCACCATCCGATTGGGGCGAGGTTTGACTGCAGTGCAAGATCCCAATGCGGACTATGATCCGTTTTTCACCAACACAGTGGGTTCGCTGATCAATTTTCAGACGGCGAACTACGACTCGGATCCGTTTAATCCGTCGAACTCAGCAAATCGCTTCTCCAACGCCTTGTTCTACAACACGCCAGTGATGGGTGGATTTCAACTGAACGCGACTGTCGCAAGCAGAGAGCCGATTGGCATCGCTACCACCGATTTGCCGGTCAACCCTGTATCGGTGTCCGGCACCTATAACAACGGCCCTGTTTCCGCAATGCTCGGTTATGAGCGCAACGCGCTCAGCACCAAGTTCTGGCAAGCGGCCGGCTCCTACAAGATTGGCTCGGCCAACTTGATGGCTTCGTACTCGCAGCAAAACCAGAGCGCAACCGTGACACTGAATCCGAAGACCAGGGGCTGGAGCGTCGGTGCCGACGTCGTTGCCGGTCCCGGCAATGTGAAAGCCGGTTACGCGCAGGTCAGGCAAGACGGCCATGCATCCGACAAAAAAGCCTCGATTGGCTACTGGTACAACCTCTCCAAACGGACCTACCTGTACACCGACGCCGCCCGCACAAAGACCGGAGATTCCGGCGATTCCATCAATGCGGTCGATTTCGGCATCCAGCATTCATTTTAAAACCGGCCACGTCCAGTACAAATCTTGTACTAGACGTGGCCGGTTCTTAAACAACATAAATGAACGCAACAATCGCTGCCAAAAATGGATTTAGCGGGCGAATTTCACAGGACTTACGAGAAATCGTCCTGGCAAGGGAGTAGCAGGGAATTCGGACAGCATGCTGTCCGCCTGCGCCACGATACCCGCATGCAGGCGGGTATGCGCCTGGCAAGGGCATCGACGAAGACAGTACGAATGGTCGGCTACGAGATGCAACGCGGCCAGGGCGGTTTTGCGTAAGTCCTATTTTATTTAAAAGGAGGCAGGACATGTTTTTAATGGGCTTTGGTCCGCTCATTCTTGAAGGTGCGCTGGAAACCATCAAACTGGCATTGCTTTCGATGCTGCTGGCGGTGCTGATCGGCTTGATCGGTGCTACCGCCAAGCTGTCCCGTCACCGCCCGCTGCGTCATCTGGCAACTGCCTACACGACCTTGATCCGTAGCGTTCCGGATCTGGTGATCATGCTGCTACTGTTCTACAGCTTGCAGATCTTGCTGAACCAGCTCACCGAATCGCTACACACGGATCAGATCGATATCAATCCATTTTTCGCAGGGGTAATCACGCTAGGGTTCATTTATGGTGCTTATTTCACCGAGACGTTTCGCGGCGCATTCCAGACGGTGCCGCGTGGCCAGATCGAGGCGGCCATGGCTTACGGCATGACGCCATGGAAAGTATTCTGCCGTGTGCTGTTTCCACAGATGATGCGCTTCGCCTTGCCCGGTATAGGCAATAACTGGCGGGTATTGATCAAGGCGACCGCCCTGGTCTCGATCATCGGCCTGGCTGACATTATCACTGCGACGCAGGATGCCGGCAAAAGCTCGATGCGGCTGTTTTTCTTCAGCATCGTAGGCGGCTTGATCTACCTCGCTATCACCACGGTATCGAGCGGTGTTTTGTTATGGCTAGAGCGGCGTTATTCCGCAGGCGTCAGGAAAGCGGACCTATGATCGACATTTTGCAAGAATACTGGAAAGCCTATCTGTGGAGCGATGGCTATCGTCTGACCGGCGTCGCCATGACCTTGTGGCTGCTGGTTGCTTCCGTCAGTATCGGCTTTGTGCTTTCAGTACCGTTGGCGGTAGCGCGGGTATCCCGTCATCGCTGGATTCGCGGGCCGGTATGGTTCTATACCTATGTGTTCCGCGGCACGCCGCTCTATATCCAGCTGCTGATTTTATATACAGGGATATACAGTCTGGATGTAGTGCGCAACCAGCCGTTGCTGGGCGCCTTCTTCCGTGAAGGAATCAACTGCACGCTGCTGGCCTTCGCCCTCAATTCCTGCGCCTATACCACCGAGATTCTCGCCGGGGCGATCAGAGGAATGCACTATGGAGAGATTGAGGCGGCGCGCGCCTACGGCATGTCTACATTCACGCTGTACCGCCGCATCATCCTGCCGTCGGCGCTGCGTCGCGCCTTGCCTTACTACAGCAACGAAATCATTCTGATGCTGCATTCCACCTCGCTGGCGTTTACCGCGACGGTGCCCGACATCCTCAAAGTCGCCCGTGACGTGAACGCGGCAACCTACGCTTCGTTTGACGCGTTCGGTATTGCCGCCGTGCTGTATGCCGTGATCGTATTCACCCTGGTATGGCTGTTCCGCCGCTGTGAAATGCGCTGGCTAGCCTTTTTGAAGCCTCAGGGGCATTGATTGAATTGGAGAGAATGACTATGTATCAATTAACCGTGGATGACCTGCACAAGAAATATGGTCAGCATGAAGTGCTCAAAGGGGTCTCGTTAAAAGCCAAGGCGGGGGATGTAATCAGCATTATTGGCTCCAGCGGATCCGGTAAGAGTACATTCCTGCGCTGTATCAACTTCCTTGAACAGCCCTGTGCAGGACGCATTGTCGTCAATAATGAGGAAATTCGCACCGAGCTGGATAAGAAGGGCGCGCTGCGCGCTGCAGATCCACGGCAATTGCAGAAAATGCGCGCCAAACTGGCCATGGTCTTCCAACATTTCAATTTATGGGGACACATGACGGTGCTGGAGAACATCATCGAGGCGCCGATGCACGTGTTAGGCGTAGGCCGCGACGAGGCCAAGATTCGGGCCCGCAAATACCTGGCAAAGGTCGGCCTGGCCCAAACCCTGGAAAACAGTTATCCGTCGCATCTTTCGGGTGGCCAGCAGCAGCGCGTGGCGATCGCCCGAGCGTTGGCGATGGAACCGGACGTGATGCTGTTCGACGAACCGACCTCGGCGCTCGATCCGGAATTGGTCGGTGAAGTGTTGAAGGTGATGCAGGCCCTGGCCGAAGAAGGGCGCACCATGGTAGTGGTGACGCACGAAATGGCCTTCGCACGCGATGTATCGAACCACGTGGTGTTCTTGCATCAAGGGCGCATCGAAGAAGAAGGGCATCCTAGCGAGGTATTTAAGCAGCCTAAAAGCGAGCGACTACAGCAGTTCCTGACCAGCAGTCGGAAATAGCGCTACGCCTGAGATTTGTCGGATTGCCGTCGTCGCTGAGCTGCTTTGATGCGCGCCACCGCGTTAACAGTTGTACTTAGAGGCTGTTGCAAACACAGATGGCCAGGCGCTCCGACGAAGACAGTACGAGTAGTACGGCCAGGAGGGTGTAGCAGGGGTTTCAGACGACACTATCATCTGCCTGCGGAACACACCTGGCTTGCAAGCCAGGTGTGTTTGCAACAGCCTCTTAATGCTTGGTGAGCTTGGTGACAGAGTCTGGTGGCCGCTTGGGGGATACGACTGCCTGAACCAGAAATTTAAGCATTCATGTTGCCATCTTGTTCAGCAATAGTCGCCGATGTAGAGCTGCGTTCGCGGTATGGAAATCGAACAAAAATTATTTTAAAACAATACGTTATGGCATCAAAATAATGTAATCTGAGAACTCAGCCTGCTAGAAGCCACTCGCGCTGCCCTAGAAAAATCCGCAGTTGCATCCAAGAAAAAGATATAGAATTTGCACAAATAGCTGTTCCAAGGAGTGTCATGCAAAAACACCAGGACCTTGTGAATCGACGAATCATATGACGGAAAATAGCCGGGAATTGCTCGACAAGCTTCGCATCGACCGTACGCCGTCGGAGACGCCTCGGAAAACCGCGCTGTGGGTCGGCCTTGGCGTAGCCGTTTTGCTCGTCGCGGCTGCCTATGCGGCATGGACGCATATCAAGACTCCAGTCGCGCAGTTTCATACTGCGGTTGCGACCAAAATCGGCGCCAACGCATCTGTGCTGGATGCTACCGGCTACGTCACCGCGCGGCGCATGGCGACGGTCTCTTCGAAAATCACCGGCAAGGTGAAAGAGGTCATGATCGAAGAAGGCCAGCACATCAAGGCCGGAGAAGTGATGGCAACGCTCGATCCGATCGACGCCGATGCCCAGCGCGCGCTGGCCGATTCCCAATTATCGGTTGCAAAGAGCGAGATAGGCAGCCTGCGCGCACAACTCAAGCTGGCCGAAGCAAATGTCGTTCGCTATCAGGAGCTGGTCGCGCGCAAATTCGTCGCGCCGGCGCAATTGGACCAGTATATTTCGCAACGCGATTCGCTGCTATCGCAGCTCGATACCGCACAACGAAACATACAGGTCGCCACCGATCAGGTGCGCGTTGCCACTGACGGGGTCGACAATACCGTGATACGCGCGCCGTTTTCGGGGGTGATCATCGCCAAGGCGGCCCAACCTGGCGAAATCGTCTCTCCACTCTCTGCGGGCGGGGGTTTCACCCGCACCGGCATTGGCACCCTGGTCGACATGGATTCGCTTGAAATCGAGGTCGACGTGAACGAGGCCTATATTGGCCGCGTATTGTCGAAAATGCCAGTGGATGCGATCCTCAACGCCTATCCTGACTGGAAGATTCCAGCCGAGGTGATTGCGATCATTCCCTCCGCTGACCGTAGCAAGGCAACCGTCAAGGTACGCATCGCCTTGCTGGTGAAGGATCCGCGTATCGTTCCGGAAATGGGCGTCAAAGTGAGCTTTCGAGACGCGGCGCAATCGACCGGAGCGGATATCAACGAAGGGGTTCGCGTACCGGCGACCGCAATCGGTGAGCGCGATGGCAAGCCGGTTGCGTTTGTAGTCGGCCCTGAACAAAAAATTGAACGCCGCGCGCTCAAGGTAGGGCGTTCAATGGGTGAGGACCGCCAGGTGCTGGCCGGCTTGAATGCCGGTGAAACGGTGGTAGTATCGCCATCTCCCAACCTGGCCGACGGCGTACAGATACATATTGCGCCGGCCGAAGGAAGCGCGCCCTGACGTTTGTTTTGATTTGTTCGTTTTGATTTCAGATCAAGGATGATGAATATGGAAACTCTCGTTTCAATTCGCGACGTGGTCAAAACCTATCAGCGCGGCGCTGAAAAAATAGAAGTATTACATGGCATTAACCTGGATATTCCCAAGGGTGATTTTGTCTGCCTGATGGGGCCATCCGGCTCGGGCAAGACAACGCTGCTCAATCTGATTGGCGGACTCGATTCGCCTAGCGGCGGCCAGATCGAAGTCGGCGGCAATCGTATCGACCAGATGGGATCGAACAAGCTCACGCACTGGCGCTCAAATCACATCGGATTTATTTTCCAGTCATACAACTTGCTGCCGATGCTGACTGCGCAAAAGAACGTCGAGCTGCCGCTGCTGCTCACCAAGTTGCCTGCGGCGCAACGCCGTCGCAATACCGAAATCGCTCTGCAACTGGTCAACCTGGCCGATCGCGGCAAACACAAACCGAGCGAATTGTCGGGCGGGCAGCAGCAACGCGTGGCAATAGCGCGCGCCATCGTTTCCGACCCGCAGTTGCTGGTGTGCGACGAGCCGACCGGCGATCTGGACCGCAAGTCAGCTGATGAAATCCTGTCGCTATTGACACTCCTCAATCGCGAACACGGAAAGAGCATCATCATGGTCACGCATGACCCTAAGGCGGCAGAGTATGCCAGTCGCATCGTCCATCTGGACAAGGGCACGCTGGTCACCGATCCTGTCGCGTGAAACGCCGGCTATCATGAAATATTTCTCGCTTATTTGGGCCAGCCTGTTTCGCAAGAAAGCCCGCACGATCCTTACCTTGCTATCGATCATCGTCGCGTTCCTGTTGTTCGGATTGTTGCAGGCGGTGAGCCAAGCATTCAATGGCGGTGCGGACAACGCCGATGCCGACCGCATGATCACCAATTCGAAATATTCGATCATCGATATGCTGCCGATCGCCTTTCAGCAGCAAATCGAAGCGGTGCCGGGGGTCAAGGCGGTGGCGTTTGCAAGCTGGTTCGGCGGCAGTTATCAAGACAAACCGGCGCGTTTCGCGGTGTTCCCGGTTGTACCGGACGAATATCTGAAAATTGCGCCGGAACTTCAAATGAGCCCGGAGACGCGCGCCGCATGGAACGCAAATCGCACTGGCGCAGTGGTCGGTGAAACACTGGCCAAACAAATGAACTGGAAGGTCGGCGACAAAGTACCGCTTCTGGCCGATATCTGGCCGAAGACAGACGGTTCGCTGACGTGGACCTTCGATATTGTCGGCACTTTTCACAACACCAAAGATCTGGCCAATGGCGATTCGGCGCTGCTGTTCCGCTACGACTATTTCGACGAAGCGCGCCAATATGGCAAAGGAACGATAGGCTGGTTTCTGGTGAAAATAGATGATCGTTCGCACTCGGATGCCGTCGGCAAGGCGATCGACGCCAAATTCAACAATTCCGGACATGAGACAAAAACCCAGACCGAACAAGCGTTTGCACAAGGCTTCGCCAAGCAGTTCGGCGATATTGCGCTCATCGTCAGCGCCATCCTCGGCGCTGTCTTTTTCACGATCCTGGTATTGACCGGGAACACCATGTCCCAGGCGCTGCGCGAACGCATTCCTGAGCTGGGTATCTTGAAAACATTGGGATTTTCCAATCAGGCGGTATGGTGGCTGGTCATGCTGGAGTCATTGCTTTTGTCCGTCCTCGGCGCGGCGATCGGCCTGCTGCTGGCGGTGTTCGCCATCGATGCGATGAAAGAATCGTTATCCGGCTTCGGAATCACCCGGGTAAGCTGGCGGGTTGTCGCCGAAGGTTTCTTATTCGCATTCTTGCTTGGACTTCTGGTCGGACTCGCGCCTGCGCTCAAGGCGATGCGTCTCAAGATTGTCGACGCCTTAAGGGCATAATATTGCCGTTCGTAGGTTTTGAGGAGTAAGCGCGATGCTCGCCTGGCTAAGTCAAATTGTGCAAGTTTCCTGGATGAACCTGAAAAATGTTCCCCAGCGGCTCGGCCCCTCGCTGGTGATTGTGGTCGGTATCGCCGGCGTAGTCGGCGTGCTGACGGCGATTTTATCCATGGGAGCGGGCTTTCGCGCCACGCTAGGCAAAGCCGGTTATGAAGACCGTGCGATAGTGATGCGTAGCGGAGCCACTTCTGAACTTTCCAGCGGTTTAAGTCGCGAGCAGGCAGACGTGATCGGTGGCGCTCCGGGCGTACGGCGCGGCCCCGACGGCAAACCGATTGTCGCGGCAGAACTCCTGGTCATCGCAGACTTACCGAAGGCAAGTACCGGTACGCTGGCAAACGCCGCGGTGCGCGGCGTACAACCGGGCGCCTTTCTTTTACGGCCCGAAGTGAAGATAGTACAAGGCCGCTTGTTTACTTTCGGCACGCGTGAAGTCATAGTCGGCAAACAGGCAGCGGCGCAATTCAAGGGATTGAAACTTGGATCGCGGCTTGCATTTCGCGATGCCGACTGGACTGTGGTCGGCATCTTCGAAGCCGGTGGCAGCGTGAATGAATCCGAGTTATGGGCGGACGCAGCAGTTGTACAGAGCGCATATCGCCGCGACGGCTACCAGTCGGTCAGTGTTGCCCTGGAAAACAATGCGGCGCTGACGCCGTTCAAAGACGCTCTCACTGCCGACCCGCGGCTGCAGGTCAAGGTCTCAACGATGAAACAATACTTTGCGTCGCAGTCCGAGGCGATGAGCAAGCTAATCAGTATCCTCGGCTATACAGTGGGATTGATCATGGCGATCGGCGCAGTATTTGGCGCATTGAACACGATGTACGCCGCGATCTCGACGCGCAGCCGCGAGATTGCCACTCTGCGGGCGATCGGTTTTGGCGCGATGCCTGTCATGATCTCGGTCTTGCTGGAGGCCATTTTTTTGGCTTTTATCGGCGGCGCCATCGGTGCGGCCTTGGCTTACCTGATATTCAATGGCTATACCGCAGCGACGCTTGGAGCAAACTTCAGCCAGGTCGCGTTCGACTTCCGCGTTACGCCTGCATTGATGGGGCAGGGCATGCTGCTGGCTCTGGCGATCGGTCTCATTGGCGGCTTCATGCCGGCATGGCGCGCCACCCGATTACCGGTCGCAACGGCTTTACGTGCGGAATAGGGCGGCAGATACCCGATGCGCCACGCGCAGACAAAGACAAGCGCGGCTCACCAGAGAAGCTGCGGAGCGCACGCAGTCAATGCTTGCTAAGAGGCTGTTGCGAACACAGATGGCTAGACGCGCCGACGAAGACAGTACGAGCGGTATGGCTAGGAGCGGATGGCCGCCCCAACGCAACAACGCCAGGTGTGTTCGCAACAGCCTCTAAATTACTTGGTGGTGTAGCCGCCGTTGATGAGAATAGTCTGTCCGGTAATCCACCAGCCATCGGAAACGAGGAAGCGAATGAAGGGCACGATGTCTTCTATATCGGTCAGGCCAGTCTTTGAGAATTGAGACAGTGCGGCTGCTGTCTTATGGTAGGCCACCGCATCAGCGCCTTCGGCCGGATAGAAAAACGGTGTGTCCATCGGACCTGGGCCTATCGCCGTCACAGAGATCCCGCGCGCACCGAATTCTTTGGAAGCGGAACGGGTAAAGTGCTCTACCGGCGCCTTGGTGCCGGCATAAGCGGCATAGAACGGTGTGTAGGCGCCGAGAAGCGAGGTCACCAATGTGCAGACCTTGCCGTTGTCGTTGAGATGCTTGCCGGCTTCCTTGATGAAAAAGAAGGCAGATTTTGAATTCACCGCAGTCATCTCGTCGTACTCCGCCTCGCTGATTTCCACGAAAGGTTTCTTCAGCACTTTGCCGACGGTATTGATAGCGATATCTGGTTTGCCAATGGCGCTGATGGTATCGGCGAATAGCTTCTCGACCGCGCCAGCGGTAGTCAGGTCAGCCTGAAACGCAACCGCTTCAGCCCCGGCGGCCTGGATAGCAGCGACAGTTGCATCCGCTTCTGCCTTGCTGGCAGCGCTGTTGTAATGAATGGCAATCGCTCGGGCACCTTGTGCGGCAAGATCCCGGGCAATCAATCCGCCCAGGTTTTTCGCACCGCCTGCGATAAGAACTGTCTTGCCTTTGATCGCGTGTTTACTCATGGTTTGACTCTCCGGTTTCCAGATGCCACAAGACGGGCCTCTTGGGTTATTAAAATGATATCGATTAAAATGACGATATAAAGATGCTATTTCTAGCTACACATGTCAGAAATAACGAACAATTAGCCACCAAAATCACTTTGAACCGGGAACGCCACCAGTCAGCAAAAGTGATTTGACACGGGTGATCTACTTATTGAGGCGCCTTCTGGCGCTGAGTTGACGGCGACATCTTCTGGGGCGCACTTGGACCGTATTGATCTATTTCGTATCTTCGTGCGCGTGGTCGATTGCACAAGCTTCACCCGCGCTGCAAATACGCTCGGCTTGCCACGCTCATCTGTCTCTGCGGCGATCCAGGAGTTGGAAGCACGGATTGGCGCGCGCCTTCTGCACCGTACGACACGGCAGGTTTCAACGACCCAAGACGGTGCGGCCTTCTACGAGCGATGCCTGCGGGTAATCGCCGACGTCGAGGAAACCGAGAACCTGTTCCGACAGACCTCAATCAAGCCCAGCGGCAATCTCAAGATCGACGTGCCGGGCCGTATCGGGCGGCTCATCATCGCTCCAGCGCTACCGGAATTCCTTGCTCTCTATCCCGACATCGATATCGACATCGGAATGACGGACAGGGCGGTGAATTTGGTGGAGGACGGATTGGACTGCGTGCTGCGTGTGGGGCCTTTACACGATTCCAGCCTCGTGACCCGTTCGATCGGCAGCCTGCCTCTCATTAATGTCGCCAGTCCCTCCTATCTGGCAATGCATGGCACGCCATTGTCTCCAGGGGATCTTGGCGGACATTTGGCAGTCAACTATGCGTCGCCATCAAGCGGCCGTGTACATCCCTGGGAATGGCTTGAAGAAGGGGAGGTACGCACGCTATTGATATCCTCCCGCGTTACCGTTAATAGCGCTGAGGCGTACATCGCTTGCTGCCTGGCAGGGCTCGGGATGATCCAGATTCCCGCTTATGATGTAAAAGCACATCTGGTCGCAGGCGAACTCGTCGAAGTGATGCGAGATTATCGCGCGGCGCCGATGCCGATGACCTTGCTCTATCCGCATCGCCGGCATTTGTCACGCAAGTTTCAGGTATTCGCGGACTGGCTGACCGGTGTGCTAAAGGTCTGCTTGCTTGTTCCTGACCTTTCTACGGAAAATATCGTTTCTCGTTGATGGACTTAATTCTCAACTCTAGGAAAGACGCCCTTTGGACCGAAGTCAAAAGGGCGTTTTGCAGATTGCGCCTTGTGCTTAATGCTGGAACGTAGCTGCCTTCTCGATGAGAGCCGCCACGGTCTCTGGCTTAGACTCATAGATGGCGTGGCTGCCTGGCGTTTCAACGACCGTGGCGCTGGCACGTTTGGACATCGCGCGCTGCGCGTCCGGCGGGATCATCTTGTCGTCCTTGGTGACCAGGTACCAGCTCGGCTTGGTGCGCCATGCGGCTGTAGTTACTTCTCCGCCCAGCGCTTCTACGCCCCACGGCACTTGCGCGTTGGCCAGGAAAGTAGCGCGCTCCGGTTTCACGTCGCCGGCGAACGAAGCCGCGAATTTCGCCTTGTCCAGCATCAGGAAGCCGTTAACCGGCGCAAGAATAGGCGGCACCGGAGCACCAGGAGAGGGATTGGCAATGAGCTTTTGAACAGATTCGCCCTTGTCCGGGGCAAACGCCGCAATGTAGACCAGGCGCGAGACTTTGGCGTCGTTGCCGGCCTCAGAGATGACTGCGCCGCCGTACGAGTGGCCGACCAGGACTACCGGGCCGTCTTGGGTATCCAGCACGGCTTTGGTCGCAGCCACGTCGGCGGCGAGCGTCGTCGTGGGATTTTGGACGATGCTGACATTGTAACCTTTGGCCTTCAGGAGCTTGTACACGGCTTCCCAGCCACCGCCGTCGACGAAGCCGCCATGGACCAGCACCACGTTGTTGACGCGTTCGGCAGCGGCGGCAGGGCTTTGCGCCATGATACCGAGAGTCAGCGAAGAAAAGCCCAGCACGCCGAGCATGGTACGCCAGGAAGACAAAGAGTTTGCTTGCATTTGACACCTCATCTAAAAAGATTAATGGACGTGCATCCCCGCGTTCTTTACAGCTATTCGAGGTCAATCGCACGACCATAGTTTGATGCAGGGTGCCAGAATATCCATCGCCCAGATTGGCTATGTCTTTTGGCATAGAGCAGATATCCAAGGCGCCCCGTGCCAAGTACTAACAAGGTATAACAACTGGCTGCGTTAAATTTGATAAGGTTGAGCTCACGACGGCAATGTAGGCTCCGGGAAAAATCATGGTCCAACCGAATCAACGTTCGCAAGCTTGGCGCGGTATCGCTGGCGATATCGTTGTTTCCTTTGTGGAGGCGGTCAATGACTTTGATGCCGGCCGCCTGGTCGACCTTTTCGAGCAGGATGCGCACGTAAACGATCAGTTGCGCGATTTTTGGGGCAAAGCGGCGATTGAGGACTGGGTTCGCCGCGAAATCGTGGGCGAACGATTCTGCATGGAAGTCCTGGGAGCGAGAAAGCACTTCGGCGACATCATTCTTTCGGCTCAAGTTGGGGGCGATTTCGATAAAACCGGATTGCCTGACCCTTTGATTCTGAACTTTATTTTCTCCTTCTGCGAAGGAAAAATCGCGCGGCTCCTTATCCTGGTGACGCGGCAAGGGCAGTCCGAACCAGACGTCAGAAAAATTGGCGGGTAGCAACATGCGTCGGCTAGAATACGAATTCCAGGTGACTAACCCAGCCATACCATGCCGAACCGAGATGCACCGTGAATCCAGACTACATACAGAGTGGCGCGCCGCCTTCGGCCCGTTCACGCTGTCGCCATCCGAACGCCTATTAGAGCGGGATGGCGTGCCGGTCCGGCTCGGAGGACGTGCGCTCGATATATTGGTCGTACTGGTGGAATCCGCCGGCGAGACAATCGGCAAGAAGGAACTCATCGCGCGCGTGTGGCCGGGCATGGTGGTCGAGGAGGGCAGCCTCCGGTTTCACATGGTCGCCGTACGCAAGGCCCTCGGGGACGTGGGAGGCGGCACCCGCTACATCGTCAATACGGCCAACAAGGGTTATACCTTCATTGGTCGCGTTGAGCGCCAGGAGCTGGCGGCTCAGATCAGGCCGGCGTCACCAAATATTGTAAAACCTTTGCCGGCGCTGGCGACCGCCATCCTCGGACGCGACGAGGAGGTGCGTGCGCTCGTCGGCAATCTGCTGCAGCGCCGGTTTGTGTCGGTTGTCGGCGCCGGCGGCATCGGCAAGACAACCGTGGCAATCGCCGCGACCCAGATGGCGGCCATGCACTTTGACGGCGATGTGCATTTCGTCGATCTCTCCGCCACTTCCGGGGCTGGACTGATACGTGCGACCGTGGCTAGCGCTGTCGGACTGCAGAACCGCTTAGACGATTTATCCGCCCTGGAAGCACACTTGTCGGACCGGAAGTCGCTCATCATTCTGGACTGCTGCGAGCACGTTATCGGCGAAGCTGCGGAGCTTGCCGAAGTGGTGGTGCGCGGCTGCCCTCAAGTTCACGTTCTCGCGACCAGCCGCGAGCCGCTTCTCGCTCACGGGGAGTTTGTCTATCGCCTGCAACCACTGCGGTTCCCGCCGGATGGCGAAGGAACGACCGCCGCATCAGCGCTGGCATATCCTGCGGTCAAACTGTTCGTAGAGCGCGCGGCCGCAAACGGTTCCGGATTTGAGCTGAAGGATAGCGATGCCCCTCTGGCGTCGCAACTCTGCCGCGAACTGGAAGGCATTGCATTGGCTATCGAGCTGGCGGCTGGGCGAATAGAAGCCCTGGGCTTGAAGGCCATCACCTCGCATTTCGATGCAAGCATCAGGTTGATGTGGCATGGAAGGCGCACCGCCGTTCCGCGTCACCAAACGCTCAACGCGACGCTCGACTGGAGCTTTAATCTGCTGAATGACGACGAAAAGCAGCTACTTCGCCGACTCTCGGTATTCGCTGGCACCTTTTCTCTCGACGCAGCTATCGCGGTGTGTTGTTCTGACTGCGACAGGACTGTTGGCATTGAGCTGATTGCCAGCCTGGTGTCAAAATCATTGGTTACCGTCGATGCGGGCGGCCCTGCGCTTCGCTACAGCATGCTGGACACAACCAAGTCATACAGCAGGAAAAAACTGTCTGATTTAGAGGAAGAGGCAGACGTATGCCAGCGATTTGCCATGTACTTCGATGCCTGGGCGCAGCAATGGTTGACGCAAAACCTGGAACGAGAGGCGCTCAATGTTATGCGAACGGAATTGCCCAACTTGCGCGCGGCGTTAGAGTTGCATTTTCGAGACGGCGGCCGGACGGCGGGGGCGGTCAGGCTCGCAGCTGCACTTTGTCCACTGCTGCTGCAACTGTCTCAGGTTAACGAGTGTGCACGCTGGGCGCGAGCTGCCCTGTTGCAGCTCCCCCCATCGTTGTTGGGCTCGCACGTTGAAGTACAACTTCAAGGTGCGCTTGGCCAATCATTGATTTATTCGACCGGGAACAGAGGTGGCGATGCTGCCAGGGCGTTTACCCGCGCTCTGGAGGTGGCCGAACACCTGGGCGATGTGCGCAGCACTCTCCACTTGTTAAACGGTTATGTGGTTCTGCTGCATCGAGAAGGGAAATATACCGATGCACTGGCGACAGCCAGAAAGGCCGAATCTCTCCTGCCCGGACTCGATGATCCGGAGTTGCAGGCCACCGTCAACTCGCTTCTGGGCATGGCGCTTCAACTTGTTGGCAAGCTCAACGAAGCACATCGGCACTGGGAAGATTGCATTTCTTACGGAGCGGGCGCCTCTTCCTTTTCCACTTCAACGCTTGGTTTCGACTTCCACATCCTGGCGTTGTGCGGATTGGCGCGCGGCCTGTGGCTCACCGGCCACTATTCAAAAGCCAGGGCCATCGCCGGCGAGACCATGGAGAAGGCACGCGACTCCGGGCATGCGGTCACGTATTGCATTGCGCTTATCTGGGCAGGTTCGGTGTTCGTTTGGGGCCGTGATGTCAACCGATTGCACGATATCGTCGAAGAAGTGGAGCGTGTGGCTAAATGCCATTCCCTTATCCCGTACCTCAATGTCGTTAGCATCACGCGTGGCCAGATTCTGATTGCCAGGGGACGCGTCAACGAAGGTATTGAACGCATCAAAAGCGCGGTCGAAGTGCTTCACGATTGCCGGTATGAGTTAGTGACCTCTCTTTCCCTGGTCATAGTGGCAAGGGGGCTTTCCGCCATGTCGCTGCATGCCGCGGCCCTTGGGATGTGCGATGAGGTGGAGCAGCTCATCCGTACCGAGGGAGATTTCCTGCGCATGCCCGAACTGTTTGCGGCACGTGGACATTGTCTCGCGGCGGCAGGTCGTCCCGATGAAGCTGAAAAAAGTTATCTCGAAGCTATCGGACTGGCTCGCTCTCAGGGCGCTAAATCGGGCGAGGTCAGGGCGGCGGTCTCCCTTGCCCAGCATTTAATCGGCGTCGACCGTACCGAGGACGCACATCGCATACTTCAGCCATACCTGATTGACGCAGGTGATGAGGTATCACAAGACCTGGTGTTGGCGCGCAGCCTTCTGGTGTAAGTCCTTCTTGGTCAGAGCTCGGCGATGACCTCCATTGTCGAATTGCATCTATGGCATGGAAAGCATGTTTGTTGTCTGAGGTTCTTGGCGCTCACCATTTTCTGTAACTCGCAAAAGCAAACAATGCATAACTCGACTTCTCGCCGTCGCTTGGTAAAGATGGAGATATAACCATCTGCCATGAATAACCGAGAAGGGG
Source organism: Collimonas arenae (assembly GCF_000786695.1). Classification (NCBI taxonomy): domain Bacteria; kingdom Pseudomonadati; phylum Pseudomonadota; class Betaproteobacteria; order Burkholderiales; family Oxalobacteraceae; genus Collimonas; species Collimonas arenae. The sequence goes on from NZ_CP009962.1 coordinate 2,819,782, forward strand.
AGCGAAATGCATGAGCGGGACAAAACACGGATTGCCGTACTGGTTTGCCTCGCAGCGCCGCTACTTCAGGCTGGAGTAAATGCGACGCTAGCGGAAGAGCCGGATATCGAGCTTGTTAACGCAGAACTTATCTCGGTGCACCGAAAAATCGATGTTGTCATAGCCGATAGTTTTACCGCGACGAAACTTGCCGAGGGGCGAAGAGACTTTTCTCCTGGTCATGGCCTTGAGTCCGCCAGGATCCTGGTCATCACGTCACAGGTACGCGAGCACGCTATTCTGATGGCGCTGGAACACGGCATCCACGGTTTTCTGCTGACCACATCCCCGGTTCACGACCTCCTGGCGAGCATTAGCGCACTAGCGTGCGGCGGCAACTACATGTGCGCTCCCGTCCTGCGACAGTTGGCGCAAGTGGCCGAGCGCGATATGTTAACGGGCAGAGAAGGTGAGGTGCTACAGCTACTCGCCAAAGGACAGAGCAACAAATCCATCGCCCGTGGCCTGGATATCGCCGTTGGCACCGTAAAAACCCATGTTCAGTCAATCATGTCCAAGCTGGACGCAGGCTGTCGGACCGAGGCTGTGAGCGTTGCGATAGAGCGCGGACTGGTCGAGCTGCCCGAATCCTTACTGCGACATATAAAGCCGCATGCCTTTGCTGCGGCTTGGCAGGCTTCTGCTCAGCCCGAACTGGTTCAGGCCTGATCATTCTTTAGATCAGCATCCTTGCCGGTATTGTTGTGTTCTTGCTGCCGAGCGCTGTATTCGCAGTTCTTGCATCTGATATGCATCCATGCGGTTTCGCGTCGCTTCGTCGATACTATTTATCTGGCTTGAAAGTGCGGCGCAGGTAAAGTAGTTTCTTTGGGGGGCTGTCGAAGTGCTGCTTACCACGCTGGGTCCACTTTCGTACTTTCTGGCCTCTATCCGCCGGTCGGCTGCGGCAACCTGTTCTGCGGTTGGCGAGACAACGCCATGCGTATCATGCAGGTCCACAAATTGTGTTTTTGAGTTTGTCCCGCATGGTTGGTTGCTATAGGTGGCTTTGCCGTTTTCAACGCATTTCACTATTCCACTTGACAAAGCCGGATGTGCTTCCATGGTCTCTGTTCCGCTAGCGTCGGGCTTGAAATGCTCGACAGTTAGGTTCTCGCTTTTTCCAGCCATTTTTGCTGCGCCGACTTTTGGCGATATGTCTGAAACTGATCTCGACATGACATAGATACCTGTTCCCACAATTCCAGTTGCCAGCAGCAGTGAGATGGTCATTGATAGCGGATTTTTCATGTTGCCCCTTGTTGTGATAGCCATAGTACAACAAGGTTGTTGACCGACGTGCAATAGGGTTATGCCAGTTTTAGCTTTCTGGGTCATTCGTGCTTCGTTTTCCAGAACGCGGCCAAGACATACAGTCCCTAACATCATGTATATTTTTAAAAACAATGAATTACATCATAAAAGTGATGTAATACTTTAATACAATGCAGTAGTAGGGGGCAACCACCTGGAGCAAAGAAATGAGTAACTTGGCTGGTTGATAGCTTGCCCCCATTTATCACGGCTCTCGAATACTATTTTTTGGGATTGAGAAAGCCGCGAATTGCTGTGACGGTCACAAGCGGCTGCTCCTCCATGAGCCAGTGCCCCGAATCCTGCACAACAAGCTCGGTCACGTTCACCGCAGCGTTACGCATAACGACGGCTTCGTTCGCGCCAAACGATTTCGCACCGCCGATTGCAAGCACCGGCATAGGCAGCTTGGTTGTCATCGATATCTTGTTGTCTTCGGCATCCTTGGGAATTGAGAGGAATTGTGCAAATGCAGAGTGCATGGCGCCGGGCAGGGCATAGAACGCCGTGTAGTGGACTCGCGTTGCCTCGTTGATTTTGGAGGGATCACCTGCGAACTCATTCCAGAATCGGTCGAGGTAGATACGTTCACGGCCAGCCACCAGCCTTTCCGCATCAGGGCCGCCGAACGAAAAATGCCAGAGTGCAGGGCTGCGTACGATCTGATCCCAGGGTGCAATGCCCGGAACCGGCGCATCCATGACGACCAACCGGTCTGTCTTGTCCGGATAGCGGGCGGCGTAGGCATAGGCAACCATCGTGCCGATGTCATGTCCGACGACCGCGGAATGATCAACGCCGAGTGTGGCAAGGACGACCCGGATATCTGCGGCCTGCGTCTTTTTGTCGTAACCGTCGGCAGGATGCGATGACAGCCCCATGCCGCGCAGGTCCGGCACGATAACCGTGTGGTCGCGAACTAGCTCAGTTGCCAGGGGAGCCCACATGTCGCCGGTATCTCCAAAGCCATGGATCAACACTACGGCCGGACCGTGTCCTCCAACGCGAACGTGAAGTGTGGCGCCGTCGGTCTGGATTTCCTGCGTACGAAATGCCGGTGGAAACGGCTGGACCTGCGCCGCGGCTGGCTGTGCCAGTGCGATTACACCAATGACGCCAGCTAGGAATTTGAGCATTTTATCTCCTTGGGTTGTGACTGCAAAAATGCGGTTTTCGCTACCTTGAAGCTTTTGTGATCAGCCTGTTGACGCTGGTGCTCATTTCAAGTGACGCTCACAGCAAAAAGTAATCGCGCCCCTCGACCTGTCCCCGGCGCAACGGGTTGCGCGTGCAATAAGGCGCATAGGCCGCATCGACGAAGCGGTACATCAGGTGTTCATCACGTCCCCTGGGAATGCCCAGGCGCGTGGTTTGAATGATATGGTCCGGCACCGGGCCTGTGTCTTCCACCAGCAGTACTGCGTGATCGAAGCGTTTGGCGTCCCATACAGGCACCTTCAGACCCAGTGCCTTGCATAGCAAAGTTTGCCCGGCGCACAGCTTGTGCGAAGGGCGTGGACGGCCTTGAGCGTCAGGGTTGTTCAATTGCATCTGCGCCAGGCTCGCCGACCCGCTCAACTCATCAGTCCACGTATGTGCGGATTTGATCAGTACTGCGTTGCCTGCGCCCTGGGCACTGAAGTTAAGGGAATCTCCACCTCGGGCGTAATACATATAGATGTAGCCGCCATCCAGAAACAAAGCCTTACGCTTTTCCGTGTATCCGAGCGACGCGTGGCTGCCTTTTTCGTCGCGATAATAGGCTTCGGTTTCTATGATGCGGGCGCTGAGCCACAATTCGCCGACCCGGTGGCGGATGACTTTGCCGAGTAGATCCCTGGCCAGCACTTGAGCGTCGCGATCAAAAAAAGCGTCGGGCAGCGCCTTTGGCAGCGTGGAGGTGAGGGCGCGAACAGCGGGCTTGGGCATGATGAACGGCTTCTATCAGGGCTGGTTGAATGCTGATAGTAACAATTTGCAGATCAATCCTGCTTGATTCTCGGTAAAGAGATCATGAAAAGCCTCGGCCGTTTGAAGTCAGTCAAAACGCGGGGTAATCGCGGGGTAATTTAAGATGCAAATTATCCAGCGAAGTGAGTCAGCTTTCAGTTCAAATCAACAGTTCGTCGGCGCGAACATCACCTACGGCTGATCTTGACTTCCGAGACGCCGAGAAGCCCGGCGAGAGGTACTGTAGCGACAGTCTGCCGCGGGCTGACGGCAAAGCCGTCGTTGCGCAGGATATTGAGCAGCATCTCCGCCAGGGGAATCACCATGTTCTGACCCCAGCACCTTTCGGATACATGGCCGAACGGTAAAAAGCCAGGATGGTCGTCGGGGTTGAGGCTGTTCCAGCGCTCTGGGCGGAACGCTTCAGGGTCGTCCCAGAGGGCCGTGTCGCGGTGACTGACCAGTGGCAAGATCAAGACATCGTCGTCCGGGCCAATCCGAGAATCGAGGGCGCAGTACTCGGGGGAGGCGTTGCGCAGGATGTTCCAGGATGGCGGCAACAGTCGCAAGGCCTCATACAGGATGTTCCGGTTCGACATGGCGTCGTCGAAGGGCGCGCCTAGCCAGAGTGCGTTGGCGACTAGCGTCGAGATCGTGAAACATACCGGAGCCGCAGTGCGTCGATAGAGGCCCATGGCATAACGCCGATCGGCATAGGTCGACGCGCTGGCGGTCAAAGTTGCGAGGGCGGATGCTCCGGGCTGCAGCTTGAAAGAAGTCAGCGCACCGGTGGCGATGACCGCCCAGGTCAGTTTGGGCGTCAATTCAAGTATGCGATCCATCAAGAAACGCAAGCGGTAAGGGTCGCCGCCGAGGATCAAATCACGTAGAAAGACGTGGCCGACGTGCGGCCATTCGCCGGAGAGATCGATCTTTTCAGGTTGCTGCTTTTTCATCGCCGTCCGCACGTCGCGACCGATGGCTTGCATCGATTTCAAGGCATAGTCGCGCGGGATAGAGCGGCCGTGGAGAGGTTTGAAAGTCGGCCGCTCGAATTCGGTCGCGGCCCTGGCGCTAAGGATCTGATCGATCAGCGCTGGAGCGGCGACGCCTACCGTATTGGCATCCAGCCGGAGAAGGTCGATGCCGCGATGATCGTTCAACAGAGCCTGGAGTCTGGGAGCAAAGACGGTGGTGCGAGTGCCTGTGGTGAGCATATCTGTCGATAATCTCTAAAATAGGGAGTCCCGCGACCGTCGGACCGATAGAAGCTGCAGCGGACGCGGGGTAAGTCATCGCCGTAACCTGTTATTCAGATACGGCTCAGCGGCTCAATACCAGATATACCAAGCATAGTCCTTCAGGCTTTTTTCCCGTGCAAACTTGTTCTTGATGCTCATAAGAATCTTCATTGCTGTGACCTTTCAATGTGAATAGTGCCTGTGTCAATTAAAGAAAAAAGAATACATGTCAACATCGATATGTATTCTTTAGTTAATGTATCACAGAAGAAACATTACTCAATGGAAATAATTTAAATGCAACAACATCTGCTCTAGCGCAGTTCCAAATGAACTGCAACAATGTAGCTACAAGAAGAGACAATTCTGGAGGGGACAAAAAAACGAATTAGCGTTACGTTACATGTAACGTAGCGCCCATCAAAAGTACCGACGATTGCGGGTACTTCAGTAGCCTATTCGTTATTTGTTAGCTGCTCGGTCATAGAGGTATTGAATGCGAAATACCTCCCTCTTTGGGACTGATTTCTTTAGTTGGCACGCTCTTTGCACCAAAATGAGGTAAGCGCATAATATTGGTGCAGCAAGCCGAATTGCAAGCATAAGTGGATTAAATAATCGCTTAAATGTGCGAATCATAGAAATATGAAAAATGCATACTTCATCTCACGAGATTCCTGACATAGATCCTGTATCTGCTGGTTTTACGGTAGATAACAATGGACTTGTTTTTTACAAAGAATCACCACTTTATTTGCCGCCGAAGGAAAGAAGTGTTCTAAAGCTCCTGCTGCATGCATGGCCAAAAGTGGTTTCGAAAAATGAGTTCAAGCAGCATATTTGGGCAGGGCATATGTCCGATGAAAGTCTTGCGCGCTGCGTGACGCAACTGCGCCACGCGCTTTCGCATTTTGGGCTCATACAAATCGACTCTTTATATGGATTAGGCTATCGCCTAACAATTCTGTCAGATAAAGTGGTTGCGCCCAAACCAGCGCAACAGTTCAATGCAAGCTACGCGTCCGATACACCAAAAATTCATCCCGCACTTGCAGTAGCATGTGTCTATGCGCAACAATTACTCGAAAATCGATCGGTAGCGGCTTTTCAGCAAGCAGAATCAACGATCCGAGCTGTGCTTTCTCGCGCCCCTTACCACATGGCCGCCAAACTCATACTGGCGCAATGTCTGGCTGACAAAATCAGCTGCGGCGTGGACGCCGATATTGCGCTGGTTGAAGACGGGCTGAAAATCCTTGACCAAGTGGTGGACATTGCGCCTGAGACTCCAGGCCTGCAATCGCAAATAGCCCACCTGCTTGATTGCAAATGGCAGTTTGGCGAGGCTCGGTTGATGCACGAACAGGCTTTATGTGCTGCGCCAGAAGATATGCTCACGCATTTCCATTACGGCTTGCATTTGTTGGCAACCAATGCTCCCATCGAAGCAGTCTCCGCGTTTCGTTGTGCCATCGAACTGAACCCGTTTGTACCGAATTTATCACTGATGCTTATTCGTGCAATGACTTTTGCTGGCGCCGATCCAGCCGACATTGTCATGCAGACCCGCAGTACATGTCGCATGTATCCAGATAACCAGCATGCCTATTTACATTTGCTTTGTGCGCTGGCGCTAAAAGATCCACAGCCAGAAATAGCTCATGCAGCCCGGCATATATTACTGTCGGCTCCCTCTGCAGTATTTTGGGAAGGAAAGATCTCTTACATACTTGCTCGCTGCAATGATTCGGCAGGTGCGCTGGGTGTCATCGCATCGCAGGCAGGCGAAAATGTCAGTATTCGAGCGATGCATTCTGCAGCTTTGATTGAAATGGGGCGTGTTGACGAGGCCATGGCAGTGATCAAGGAAGCGGCCAATAATGGCTGTGGCCCATTGCCGATTTTAGTAAATTCATTGGAAAATTCCTTACTCAAGCTGCATCCGGACTATCCAGCCGTGCACGCAAAGATATTTGCGCATAGCTACGCTGATTAGCCGGATTGAGGATTGAGGATTGAGGATTGAGGCTTGAGACCTGACTAGATCCAGGCAAGCGTTTGCACGAGAGGTGAGGACTGTAGCTGTTTAATTATTCTCGGCTCCCGTCATCGAACAACGGTAGTCCAATCCGAAAAATTGTGCCGGCTCCCGGGATGCTCTGCGCATCAAACCAGCCATGGTGCCGCTTGACTACTGCATGTACGACGGAGAGCCCAAGGCCGCGACTGCGAGCAGCTTGCGGTCCATCTTCGCGATGTGCGTGACCTGTGGAATTCGAGCCCGACATCAACCGCGCCAGTTTCTTTGCCTCGATTCCGTCACCTTCGTCGCGCACTGTCAGCACGACTTCGGCAGTATCGACCGCCACCTCTATGCCAAGGCGGACCGTGCTGTCCGGCGGACTATGCCGAATTGCATTGTTGAGCAGGTTAAGCAGAGCGCGCGCCAGCATCACCTGATCCACCCGGATTGGACAATTATCTTCGCCCAGTTCCGGTTCCAATGTTATTCTTCGCACTTTCGCGTAAGACCAAGCCTGGTCGACGGCATCCAGCATAATGGCGCCAGCCTGGGTCTCTGTGAAACGGTAGTCGCCGGATTCGGCTTCTGCGAGGTCCATGAAACCTTCGGCCAATCCTAGTGTACGCTGCGCTTCGCGTCGAATATCGTGGACCAGGCGGTCGACGCCGATACCGGATCCGGGCTGTTCGTAAAGATTCAGCAGGCTCAGGATCGATACTTGCGGGCTGCGCAGGTCGTGGGAAACAAAGCTGAGCCACTGCTCGCGCTTGCGTTGTGTCAGGCGCTCGATGGTAAAGTCCTGGAGAACCGCCAGCCAGGTGCGCGGGACGGTATCGTTGCTATCAAGCCGCGCCATACGCAGCCGGAACACCTTGCCCTGCTCAGTGGTGTATTCACCGCTGAACGCCTGCGACCAGTGAATCTCCGGTTGCGGACGGCTGCTGGCGATTTCATGCAGCAATGCTGGCAAGCTGCGCCCGCGCAACGGATCATGTGCCACATCCGACGGTGTCAATGCAGGCGCCAGCAGCAGTTGCGCAGCGGCGTTGCTTTGGCTGATACTGCCGTCGTCCTGGCAGATCAGTACAGCGACCGGCATTTGCCACAACCCTTTGCTCAGCAAAACTTGCATTTGAGACAATCTGTCGATCGCACGGTCTAGTGCCTGCGTCTGGCTTTCGACGGTATGCAGCGCCGATGACATAGCGCCAGGCGCAGGCTCAAAAGCACCGGCCGGGATAGCATTGAGGGTGCCGACCCGTTCCCCAAAAAATAGCAGCAGCGCATTGAGTTGGCGCCAGCTCCAAAGAAAATAGGCTATGGCCACGCCAAGTATCGGTGCGACAGGTGGCAACCAGTAATGTCTCCAGAGCAGATTGACCACGCACAGCAGCAGCCAGCCCAAAGCGACGCAGCAGGCGAAGGACAGGGCGTTGCGCGGGGTGTGCAGAAACAACAGGAGCGCCAGAAGGATTGGAAAGAAGGTCCATGCCATTAGCGGCGGTCCCTGCGCAAAAGTGATTGCGCGACCTTGCTGAAGCATATCGATTGCGTTCGCATGCAGTTCCAGACCTGATATGCGCGCCTGCGGCCCTACGCCCGCGACCGGCACGTCATTGTCCAGGCCGGAGCCACTCACGGCGCCGATCAGAAGGATTTTTCCTTGCAGGAATTCTGCCGGGACTTCGCCGCGCAAGACGCTGACATAGGGCACGGTACGATAAGTCTTGGATTTGCCGGCAAGGGAGAAGCCGAATGGTCCCCGTCGTTGCCAGCCAACGGCGCTGGGTGGTTCCAATAGGGTGTCAGCTGACGTGCGGCGGTTCGACGCGATCAGTTCACCGACATATGGCTGGAGGTTGCCGGCGACGCCTTCTTGGCGAAACAGACGTCGGGCGATACCGTCGGTGTCGGGAGTCAGCTGGACGTGCCCAATCCCTTTGGCGTTGAGTGCAAACTCGGCTAGCGGTGGCCTGAAGCGGGCAGCGTCAGCCGTGTTGTCATCCAGTTCGACATAGTGCAGCGGCAAAAAAACAGGCAGCTTTCGCATCGCCATCGCCAGTTCCTGGTCAGCTTCAGGCGTAGCGCCGGGCCGGTCCAGGAACAAATCAAGCAAGACGGCGCGCGGTGCATACGCAGACAGGCGTTGCAGTAGTTGCGCATGCAGGCTGCGTGACCACGGCCAGGGGCCAAGTTCGTTCAGGCTGCGTTCATCAATGCCGATCAGCAGGATATCGTGCGACGGTTCATGCATATCAAACTTGATCAAGCTATCGTATATCGCCAGGTCGGCCTGTACCAGTCCCGGTCGCTGGCCCAGCCACATCATGAGCGGCGGCAGCAGCAAGGCAATCAGCACCAATTCGATCAGGAAGCGATGTTTCATCGGCGACTAGGGAGCAGGTACTTCAAAGCTGCCGCTAAAAGATAACGCGGCGGCTGAGTCCGCCGCACCGGTGCTGATATCCGTGCTGCGCCAATAATATTTCCCTGGTACGACGAAAGGCCCTACCGTAACGGTGGTGCCATAAAAAGCAGGATCTTGGGCCAGCAAGGGACTGAATGCCGCTGTGCGGGCCAGTTCAAACCTGAATGTCTGTCCCGAACGCCCCGGCCAGCGTATTTTGTAGCGGCCGTCCCCCAGGCTCTCGGCGCCGCTGCGCCGCGAGGCGCTGGCGGCGACATATACGGTGCTGTCGCTGGGCAAGCCTTCTAGCTGACGCTTGTCGAACGCAGTGAGGCGCAGATGATAGAAACCCGGCGCCAGCGTATCGGGCAGGGTGAAGCGGGGCAGAATGGAGCGCTGTTCGTGCACCAGCTGCAGAAAACCATCATCCCGCGCGAGCTGCAGACGGTAACCGCTCGCATCCGCTTGCGGCGCGACCAGGATGTCGCCATCGATTGCGCTTTCGAGGCGCTCAGGCGCAGCCGGGAGCTGGTGCGATTGCAAGGCTTCGCTACCGGACAGCAATGAGCCGTGCGCTACGCCGACCAAGAGGTTGCGCGGATCTGCCGCTAGCTCGTCGACGGCCACTTTGCCTTCGATGACTTCAACCGCGACGACATTGTCTTCGTCGCGTACCCGGAAATGCGTACCGCGCACGCCGAGCTCTGCCGATTTAGTGCGGATTTCGAAGTGCCTGCCGTTCTGCTTTTCGACATGCGATTCCATACGTCCGCTCAATAACTCGAAGCGTACTACCTGGCCGTTGATCACCAGTACCTTAAGAGCGCTGCTGGACGGCACTACAACATGACTGCCATCCGCCAGGGTCATGCTTAAAAATGCGTCGTGTTCCGTGACCAGCACATCGCCTGCCTGCACCCCTGCGCCACGCGCCAGCGGCCGTTGTGCCGCGTTACCGCGCGTGAGCCATGCCGAGCCGGTCAGCTCCGCCACTATCGCCACATTACCGCCCAACATCAGCACCTGGCCCGGCTTCAGATGTTCCGGAACCTGCACAGCATTGTCCTTTTGTATTTGCCGCCAGTGCAGCGGCGATTGCTCATACTGACGCGAGATATCCCACAAAGTGTCGCCGGGACGCACCACATGGGTCTGGCCTTGCTGCGCGAAGGCCTGGCCCGCCAGCGTGATCAATAATAACAACAGCAACAGATTACGGAGAGAGGCCGGGACCGCAGCCGGCATGGCTCTTCCTGATCGGTCAAACAGCAGGTGGAACTTCATTGTGGTGGTTGTCATCGGTTGATTCTAGTCGATAGCCTTGGCCATAAACAGTCTGCAAGCGTAAGCCGCGGGCAGCATATAAACCCAGTTTCGCGCGCAAGCGATAAATCTGGCTGTCCAGCGCACGGGTCGACAGCTCGCCGTCATGCCCCATGCTTTCCATCAGATAGGCGCGTGAAACAGCCTGGCCCAGCTTACGAAACAAAGCGAGCGCCAGTCTGAATTCGCGCTCGGTCAGTTCGAAGTGCTGTTTTTCCCCATCCTGCTCGACGCTGACGCTGGACGATGGCCGGTCAAATATCCAGTTGCCGTAACGCTCCAGAGATTTCGTCGGGCGCGGGCGATTACGCTGCAACAGGCGCCGGATCCGGGCGGCCAGTTCCAGTGGCCGCAGCGGTTTGACAATATAGTCGTCGGCGCCTATACCTAATGCGTTGGCGACATCGTGCTGCGATGAGCGCGAACTAAGCATGATCACCGGCGTTTCACTTTGCTGATACTGACGCAGCCAGTGTAGCAGTTCGACGCCGTCAAGGTCGGGCACGTTCCAGTCCAGCACCAGCAGATCGAAGGTTTCGCGTCGCAGGGCCCGGCGCAATGCTTCTCCGCGTTCAAACGTCACGCATGAGACGTTCTCGTCGTCCAGCGCAAGCTGGTTTTCGAGGGTATGCACCAGATATTCCATCTGGTTTGGTTCGTCTTCAAGTACGGCGATGCGCATCGTGGCGGAGTCAGTTAAGAAGTACGTGAAGAAAGGCCGCTGCCATGATTGTAGCCAGCAACACTGCATGAAATGAATACATACTAATCTCAGTCATGCAGCAAGGTCTCGAGTTGTTTAAAGATAACTCCTGGTCATCGAAATCTGTCACGGAAAAAAATCGTCGGCTATTGCTTCTTGCGTCGGGTAGAGGATCATACAAAACATGGCAGCCATTATGGTTATCTCGCGAGAATTTGTCAGAATCTGTAGCCCGCTCACCCTGGACTAGCGGGTCACGCCATGTTTACGTTATTTTTGCAGTCCGATGTCATCATAAAGCAGAATTCGATTCTGATAAATTCTCGCAAAATGCGCTCATTGGACTTTTTCTTTAATAACATAGGCTCCATGCAAACTCAAGACAAGGCGGCTAGCAGTATCGTCAAGCTGAAAATGTCAGGGCTAGTGGGGCAATTTCAGGAGATAAATCATGGTTGGTCAAGGACGGTCTGCAATCTCGCGGATGGCGATAAAGTCGTTATTGTTTTCCGCAGCGATCCTGGGTACTTTCCTGCTCGCCGGCTGTGCCGGCTTAGGCCTGGCAGACATGTCGCGAGAGCCGGCCAGTCTTGCAGCGCCCAAGGACAAGGACTTTCCTAATCCAGGTTCCGCGACATTGCGGAATGGTTCGTTTCCCAGCATCGAGGCATTGCGCGCGATGCGGACTGGCATGGATAAAGACCAGGTCCGTGAATTACTAGGATCACCGCATTTTAGTGAGGGCGTTATTGGCGTACGGGAGTGGAATTATGTTTTTCATTTTCGAACCGATAAGGGGCCAGGGGATGTGACCTGCCAATACATGGTGCGTTTCGACGGGAGTGTACGCGTCAACGGCATGTATTGGCGCAGCCCGGATTGCGCATTGCTGGTCGAGCCGCCGCCGGTCGAATCCCCCCCCGCCAGGGCAGCAATAGCGCCGCAGAAATTGACCTTGGGAACAGATGGCTTGTTTGGTGCAGAAGGCAGTTCTTTGAATGATATGCGGCCTGAAGGGCGTTTGAAAGTTGAGCATCTTGCGGCTGACATCAAACGCAACTTCAGGCGCCTCTATTACGTGGTCGTGACGGGATATACCGATCGCCTCGGTTCTGATTCATACAAGATAGAACTATCGCTGGCGCGTGCCGACGCAGTTAGTCAATTACTGGCTCAGTACGGCATTGACGCCAAGATTATCCGCATTGCCGGGCTAGGCGGCAGACAGCCGCTGGTGCAGTGCCCAGGCGCAGTGCAGACGACAGCGTTGCTGACCTGCCTGGAGCCAAACCGGCGCGTTGAAGTCGAGGTGGTTGGAGAAGAGTGAAGTGCAAGCGTATCTGGAGTACTCGTATTGACTAGGTGTTGCTCCGGGTAGCGACGGCGTGAAATATACGTCTCAAGCTGGCGATATTTTATTGCCGGGATAAATTTTCAGTAAAGTCTTCCAATGAATCAGATACAAGAATATGAATTGAAACTGGGCGATGAGCAATGGTCGCAGCTGGAGCCGATCTTGATCGGAAGACCAGGTGGCCCCGGTATGTGCGCCAAGGACAATCGCCTGTTCATCGAAGCCATTTTATGGGTAGTGTCGAACAAGGCTTTGTGGCATAGCGTACCGCCACAATTCGGCAAATGGAATGCAACTTATATGCGGTTCCGCCGTTGGACTGAGAGTAATTTCTGGCGGTTTCTTCTCCAAAGCAGGATCCAGGATCCCGACCTGTTGCGGATGCTGACCGAGATTGCCGATTACGCTGATTTGTATTCGCAGCGCAGGGAATGGCGACTGTATAGAAGAAACCACAAAAAATTATATGCAAGAGAGATTGCTTGATCCACGAATATCTAAGAGGCTGTTGCGAACACAGATGGCTGGGCGCGCCGACGAAGACAGTACGAGCAGTACGGCCAGGAGAGTGTAGCAGGAATTTCAGACGACATTGTCGTCCGCCTGTGGAACGGCCCGGGCTTGCAAGCCTTGGCGCGCCCTGCAAGGGCAACAACGCCAGGTGTGTTCGCAACAGCCTCTAACAAAGCCAGGCTGGGTACTCACCATATTGGAGAACCGTGGCCTGCACGTGGTTGCCCCTTTCGATGCAAACCAGCAAGTATGCTGCATCGGGGATGCATGAATGATAAAAAGAGAGACGCATCCTTATGCCTTTCTGATCATTTTGACGATGGCTGTTTTGACGCATCTTTTAAGAAACAGTCAGATGAAAATATTCCCGCGAAAAATGTTAATCCATCGATCTTAGTACTCGTTATTGATTGCCCGCTTTCTCGTGGCTTGCAGAAAGAGCAGAACTATGTCAACAGTTGTAGAAAAAATAAACATGCAGACCCGATATCGCGGAACGACGGATATAGATCCGGTCTCCGTGGGATTCAAGGTAGATCAAGACGGTTTAATCTTCTACAAAAATTCTCTGCTCTATTTTCCTCCGAAGGAACGCGGTGTTTTTCGACTATTGCTTCAAGCGTGGCCGGGAACCGTTTCAAAAGAGGATTTTGCCCACGGTGTATGGGCCGGTCACATGTCAGATGAAAGTCTCGCACGCTGCATAACACAACTGCGGCGCATGCTTTCCCATTTAGGCACGATACAGATCGACTCTCTTTACGGTCGAGGATATCGCGCGATAATTTTGCCTGATCAAGCGAATCCCCCGAAGATTTCGCCGCCATCCGTACATTCTCGGATGCTTGAAACGGCAAGAATTCAACCCGCATTGGCGGAGGCTTGCAATTACGCGCAACAATTGCTCGCTCATTGCTCATTGGAAACGCTTACCCAGGCAGAATCAATACTGATAAAGGTCATTTCCCAGGCGCCTGGATACATGGCCGCAAAACTGACGTTAGCACAATGCATGGCCGACAAAATTAATTACGGCGTGGAAGTGGAGCAATCATTGATCGACGATGGCCTGGCGTTGCTGGAATCGATGCATCTTGCTGCGCCTCAGACGCCAGGTTTGCAATCGCAAATAGCGCATCTGCTTGACAGCAAGTGGCACTTCGATGTAGCTCGGCTCAGGCATCAGCAAGCGTTGCGCATGTCGTCCAATGACGCTCTCACTTATTTTCATTACGGCCAGCATTTATTGGCAATCAATGCCCCACTTGAAGCAGTAGACGCGTTTGATACTGCTCGCGAACTGAATCCATTCTCGCCAAATATATCCGTGATGCTAGCGCGCGCGTCGTCTCTTGCTAGCGGAGATCCGGTAAGCGCTGTGGCGCAAGCCCGTAGCACCTATACATCGCATCCAGAAAGTCCACAAGCCTATATGTATCTGTTGAGTACGTTGGCATTGATGGATCCACAGCCTGAAACTGCCTATGCAGCGCGTCAATTGGCGGTAACCCGCTCATCATGGGCAGGCGCATCCGGAATGATTTCCTACGCACTTGCACGTTGCGGTGATCGTACCGGTGCATTGGAAATTATTGCAGCGCAATCGAAGGAAAATGCCGGCACCCGTGTAATGCATGGGGCAGCCTTGATCGCTCTAGGGCTGGTTGACGAGGCAATGGCACGGGTAAAGGAAGCCGCCAGCCTGGGTTGTGGATCATTGCCAATCTTACTGAACGCATTGGAATACGCGCCGCTTAAGCAACATCCAGAATATCCTTCCGTGCATGAAAAAGTGTTTTTTTATCTTCCGAAAAAACAAAAGCAAAAGCAAAAGCTGAACTGAGAACGGGAGCTCTTTCGACAGCTTGAAACACGAGATTGGCAAGGTATCGGTCGTTGCCAATATTCAGTGGCTTTGCATCGACGAAAAGCAATTTCTTTCTTCCTCATCGAGCGATCTGCCCGATCTGCCTTTATCTCTTGCGAAGTGCGTGCAATTTCCGCCCGGAAACCCGCTTCCTTCGATGTGTGGCCAACATATAGCGCCACGAAATGTATCTTCTTTTCATTCAAAAACAACAAATGCTTACGGCTTCCTGATGATTTAGTTAAGCATTGTTTAATTGTGTCACAAATAAAAAATTATTAGATACATTACGACCAATCTGATCATTTTTACATTTATTGATTAATGTTTTCGTATGTAAAAGTCAGTGACGATTTTCGATGCAATGGTTTCATTGCTCGGTTGAAACCATTACATGCGGCATTCCTTCAAAAAGCAAGGTGATCAAAATGAATAAAATTTTCAGAGTTATATGGAGTCAATCCACAGGTCAATTGTGTGTAGTAGGTGAGTTGGCGAAAACACGGGGAAAAGGCCGTGCTGCGGAATCGTCGATGTTTTCTCCACCCGGCACCTTGACAGGGGGATTATTCCAATTAAAAGCTCTGATAATTGCATTGGCCATGGCACTGCCTATGTCTGGATATGCCGGTACGATCTACAACTCCGCCGGCTCTGGTTGTGGCCCCACCTACACAGGTGCAGATGGTACGACCTTTACGGCGCCTGGCTTAGCGGCTACGAATTATCAGACTGACGGCAACGGTTATTTCTCAACGGTTGCCGGTTGCGGAGCCACTGGAAATAATCATCTTGCCGTAACTTTGTTCGGTGCGGGTACTCAGGTCACCGCGGACTACGGTACGGCATTGGGTTTTATGAGCATAGCAGGAAGTGTTGCGACAGCGGTCGGTACGCAAGCCAATGCTAGCGGCACCGATTCCGTCGCGGTCGGGGCGTTATCCATTGCTAGCGCCATCAATGCTTCCGCCTTCGGCAGGGGGGCTGCGGCCTCAGGCACGAATTCGGTGGCTCTCGGCGCCTACGCCAATGCGTCGGCGGCCAGCGATATCGCGATTGGATATCAAGCTAGCGCCACCACTGGTGCCAGCGCCATCGCGATCGGGTTAGGGGCCGTTGCTTCTTCACCTGTCGCCAACACTGGCGATAGTCTTGCGGTCGGGACGCAGGCGGGGGCTACTGGCCAGGACTCTACTGCAATCGGCGGCCAGACCACCGCTACCGCCACCAATGCCATCGCCATAGGCAATAACGGCACGACCGCCACCGGAACGGGCGCCATCGTCATCGGCGTCGGGGCTAGTTCTACAGGGACCAGTTCAACAGCCTTAGGCACTAACAGCAGCGCTACGGCGAATTACGCGACTGCATTGGGCGGCACAGGCGCCGCCGCTACCATTGCCTCCGGTATAGGTGCCACGGCAATCGGCGCGAATGCGACCGCAGGCGCAGCGGCCGCGGCGCCAAATTCGATCGCCATCGGCGGCCAGTCAGCTGTCGCCGCGGCAAACACTTCAGGCATTGCGATAGGGCGCGGCGCCACAGTCAACGGCGCCTTTGGCATAGCACAGGGGGACGGTATTGTTACCGGCGCGACCGGCCAGAACGTCGCGATCGGCTCTTCCGGCACGACTTCCAATTCCGGCACGGCTGCAGGCGGTGCTGTGGCAATCGGCCGCGGTCAAAAGGCCACGGGGAATGGTGCGGTGGCGATCGGTGATCCGAATGTATCGAATGGTACAGGTGCTGTGGCGATGGGGGCAAATAACATTGCAGCTGGCGATACGGGTGGCGCTACTGCTGCCAATGGCGCCGTTGCAATAGGTAGCGGTAATAATGCAATCGGCCAGGGGTCGGTAGCGCTGGGTAACAACAGTACGGCGTCGGTCGCTGGAGGGTTGGCGTTGGGCGATACCGCTGCTGCGAAGGGTGCTAACGGGGTGGCGTTGGGCTCGGGGGCGACAGCAAACAATGCGAACGACGTGGCGCTGGGGAATGGTTCGATTACAGCAGCGCCGAACCCGACGGCGACGGGGACTGTAGGCGGTGTGACGTACAACTATGCGGGTACGACGCCGACGAGCGTGGTGAGCGTGGGTGCGCCGGGCTCCGAGCGCCAGGTAACGAACGTGGCAGCGGGCCGGGTGACGGCGACGAGCACGGACGCAATCAACGGTTCGCAGCTGTTTGCCACGAATACGGCCATCAATAGCCTGTCAACCTCTGCATCGACGGGCCTGAGCACGACAAATAGCAATGTGGCCTCGTTGTCAACTTCGACCTCGACAGGTCTGAGCACAACGAACAGCAACGTGGCATCGCTGTCGACCTCGACCTCAACAGGTCTGAGCACCACCAACAGCAACGTGACTTCGCTGTCGACCTCAACCTCAACAGGTTTGAGCACAACGAATAGCAACGTGGCATCGCTGTCGACTTCAACTTCGACTGGTCTGAGCACCACCAACAGCAACGTGACTTCGCTGTCGACCTCAACCTCAACAGGTTTGAGCACAACGAATAGCAACGTGGCATCGCTGTCGACTTCAACTTCGACTGGCCTGAGCACCACCAACAGCAACGTGACTTCGCTGTCAACTTCGACGTCGACTGGCATCACGTCGCTATCGACGGGCTTGAGCACGACCAATAGCAATGTCATTTCGTTGTCGACCTCGACCTCCACTGCAATCAGTGCCGCGAAGACGCGCTATTACAGCGTGAACGACAATGGTACGCAACAAGGAAATTACAATAACACCGGCGCAACGGGTATCAACGCACTGGCTGCTGGCACGAATGCAACGGCGGCAGGCGCCAGCGCGGTAGCGGTGGGCGATGGTTCGACCGCCAGCGCGAACGGAGCGGTCGCGGTTGGTCAGAATGCGACGGCGAGCAATGCGAATGCGGTTGCATTGGGTTCCAGCTCGGTGACAGCTGCGGCAAATCCGACGGCTACAGGGACGATTGGCGGTGTGACGTACAACTATGCAGGCACAACGCCAGCAAGCGTTGTGAGTGTCGGTGCGCCAGGTTCTGAGCGCCAGGTGACCAACGTGGCGGCGGGCCAGGTAACGGCCACGAGCACGGATGCAATCAACGGCTCACAGTTGTTTGCCACGAATACTGCGATCAATAGTCTGTCGACTTCGACATCAACGGGCTTGAGTACAACTAACAGCAACGTGGCATCACTGTCGACTTCCGCCTCGACCGGTATCACTTCGCTGTCGACAGGCCTGAGCACCACCAACAGCAATGTGGCATCGTTGTCGACTTCGACATCAACGGGCTTGAGTACAACTAACAGCAACGTGGCATCACTGTCGACTTCCGCCTCGACCGGTATCACTTCGCTGTCGACGGGCTTGAGCACGACCAATAGCAATGTGACGTCGTTGTCGACTTCGACTTCCACGGCAATCAGTGCCGCGAAGACGCGCTATTACAGTGTGAACGACAACGGTACACAGCAGGGCAACTACAACAATGACGGCGCGACGGGTGTCAACGCACTGGCTGCAGGTACTAATGCGACGGCGGCAGGCGCCAGCGCGGTAGCGGTGGGCGATAGCTCAACGGCCAGCGCGAGCGGAGCGGTCGCGGTTGGTCAGAATGCGACGGCGAGCAATGCGAATGCGGTTGCACTGGGCTCCGGATCGGTGACCGCTGCGGCAAATCCGACGGCGACAGGGACAATTGGCGGGGTGACATACAACTACGCCGGCACGACGCCGGCGAGTGTGGTGAGTGTCGGTGCACCGGGTTCTGAGCGCCAGGTGACCAACGTGGCGGCAGGTCAGGTGACTGCCACGAGTACGGATGCGATCAACGGCTCGCAGCTGTTTGCCACGAATACGGCGATCAATAGTCTGTCGACTTCGACATCAACGGGCTTGAGTACAACTAACAGCAACGTGGCATCACTGTCGACTTCCGCCTCGACCGGTATCACTTCGTTGTCGACAGGCCTGAGCACAACGAATAGCAACGTCACATCGCTGTCTACCTCAGCGTCGACTGGTATTACGTCGCTATCGACGGGCTTGAGCACGACCAATAGCAATGTGACGTCGTTGTCGACTTCGACTTCCACGGCAATCAGTGCCGCGAAGACGCACTATTACAGTGTGAACGACAACGGTACACAGCAGGGCAACTACAACAATGACGGTGCGACGGGCGTCAACGCGCTGGCTGCGGGCACGAATGCGACGGCAGCAGGCGCCAGCGCGGTAGCGGTGGGTGACGGTTCAACCGCCAGCGCGAATGGTGCAGTCGCTGTTGGTCAGAACGCGACGGCGAGCAATGCGAATGCGGTTGCACTGGGTTCCGGCTCGGTGACAGCTGCGTCGAATCCGACGGCGACAGGGACGATTGGCGGTGTGACGTACAACTATGCAGGCACAACGCCAGCAAGCGTTGTGAGTGTCGGTGCGCCAGGTTCTGAGCGCCAGGTGACCAACGTGGCGGCGGGCCAGGTAACGGCCACGAGCACGGATGCAATCAACGGCTCACAGTTGTTTGCCACGAATACTGCGATCAATAGTCTGTCGACTTCGACATCGACAGGCCTGAGCACCACCAACAGCAACGTGACTTCGCTGTCGACCTCGACCTCGACAGGTTTGAGTACCACAAATAGCAACGTGACTTCGCTGTCAACTTCGACGTCGACTGGCATTACGTCACTATCGACGGGCTTGAGCACGACTAATAGCAATGTGACGTCGTTGTCGACTTCGACTTCCACGGCAATCAGTGCCGCGAAGACGCGCTATTACAGTGTGAACGACAACGGTACACAGCAGGGCAACTACAACAACGACGGCGCGACGGGCATCAATGCACTGGCTGCGGGCACGAATGCGACGGCAGCTGGCGCCAGCGCGGTAGCGATGGGTGACGGTTCGACCGCCAGCGCGAACGGAGCGGTCGCGGTTGGTCAGAACGCGACGGCGAGCAATGCGAATGCGGTTGCACTGGGTTCCGGCTCGGTGACAGCTGCGGCAAATCCGACCGCGACAGGGGCGATTGGCGGCGTGACGTACAACTATGCAGGCACGACCCCGGCGAGCGTGGTGAGCGTCGGTGCGCCAGGTTCTGAACGCCAGGTGACCAACGTGGCGGCAGGCCAGGTAACGGCCACGAGCACGGATGCGATCAACGGCTCACAGTTGTTTGCCACGAATACGGCGATCAATAGTCTGTCGACTTCGACATCAACGGGCTTGAGTACAACTAACAGCAACGTGGCATCACTGTCGACTTCCGCCTCGACCGGTATCACTTCGCTGTCGACAGGCCTGAGCACAACGAATAGCAACGTCACATCGCTGTCTACCTCAGCGTCGACTGGTATTACGTCGCTATCAACAGGCTTGAGCACGACCAATAGCAATGTAACTTCGTTGTCGACTTCAACTTCCACGGCAATCAGTGCCGCAAAGACACACTATTACAGTGTGAACGACAACGGTACACAGCAGGGTAACTACAACAACGACGGCGCGACGGGCATCAACGCACTGGCTGCTGGCACGAATGCGACGGCGGCAGGCGCCAGCGCGGTAGCGGTGGGCGATGGTTCGACCGCCAGCGCGAATGGTGCAGTCGCTGTTGGTCAGAACGCGACGGCGAGCAATGCGAATGCGGTTGCACTGGGTTCCGGCTCGGTGACCGCTGTGGCAAATCCGACGGCTACGGGGACGATTGGCGGCGTGACGTACAACTATGCAGGCACAACGCCGGCAAGCGTGGTGAGCGTGGGTGCGCCAGGCTCCGAGCGCCAGGTGACCAACGTGGCAGCAGGTCAGGTAACGGCGACGAGCACGGATGCAATCAACGGCTCGCAGCTGTTTGCCACGAATACGGCGATCAATAGTCTGTCGACTTCGACATCAACGGGCTTGAGTACAACTAACAACAACGTGGCATCACTGTCGACTTCCGCCTCGACCGGTATCACTTCGCTGTCGACAGGCCTGAGCACAACGAATAGCAACGTCACATCACTGTCTACCTCAGCGTCGACTGGTATTACGTCGCTATCGACGGGCTTGAGCACGACCAATAGCAATGTGACGTCGTTGTCGACTTCGACTTCCACGGCAATCAGTGCCGCGAAGACACACTATTACAGTGTAAACGACAACGGTACACAGCAGGGTAACTACAACAACGACGGCGCAACGGGCATCAACGCACTGGCTGCAGGCACGAATGCGACGGCGGCAGGCGCCAGCGCGGTAGCGGTGGGCGATGGTTCGACCGCCAGCGCGAACGGAGCGGTCGCGGTTGGTCAGAATGCGACGGCCGGCAATGTGAATGCGGTCGCACTGGGTTCCGGCTCGGTGACCGCTGCGGCAAATCCGACAGCGACAGGGGCAATTGGCGGCGTGACGTACAACTACGCCGGTACGACGCCGGCGAGCGTGGTGAGCGTCGGTGCGCCAGGTTCTGAGCGCCAGGTGACCAACGTGGCAGCAGGTCAGGTGACGGCCACGAGCACGGATGCAATTAACGGCTCGCAGCTGTTTGCCACAAATACGGCGATCAATAGTCTGTCGACTTCGACATCAACAGGTTTGAGCACAACGAACAGCAACGTGGCATCACTGTCGACAGGGTTGAGCACGACCAACAGTAATGTGACGTCGTTGTCGACTTCGACTTCCACGGCAATCAATGCCGCAAAGACACACTATTACAGTGTGAACGACAACGGTACACAGCAGGGCAACTACAACAATGACGGTGCGACGGGCGTCAACGCACTGGCTGCAGGCACGAATGCGACGGCGGCAGGCGCCAGCGCGGTAGCGGTGGGCGACAGCTCAACGGCCAGCGCGAGCGGAGCGGTCGCGGTTGGTCAGAATGCGACGGCCGGCAATGTGAATGCGGTTGCACTTGGTTCCGGCTCGGTGACCGCTGCGGCAAATCCGACGGCGACAGGGACGATTGGTGGCGTGACGTACAACTATGCAGGCACGACCCCAGCGAGCGTGGTGAGCGTGGGTGCACCGGGTTCTGAGCGCCAGGTGACTAACGTGGCAGCAGGTCAGGTAACGGCCACAAGTACGGATGCGATCAACGGCTCGCAGCTGTTTGCCACGAATACGGCGATCAATAGTTTGTCGACCTCAACCTCAACGGGTCTGAGTACGACCAACAGCAATGTGGCCTCGCTGTCGACAGGCCTGAGCACGACCAATAGCAACGTCACGTCGCTATCGACTGGCATTACGTCGCTATCGACTGGCATTACGTCGCTATCGACCGGCTTGAGTACGACCAATAGTAATGTGGCGTCGTTGTCGACCTCGACGTCCACAGCGATCAATGCCGCAAAGACACACTATTACAGTGTGAATGATAACGGTACGCAGCAGGGCAACTACAACAACGACGGCGCGACGGGTGTCAACGCACTGGCTGCAGGTACGAATGCCACGGCAGCAGGCGCCAGCGCGGTAGCGGTGGGCGATGGTTCTACCGCCAGCGCGAACGGTGCGGTCGCGGTGGGTCAGAATGCGACGGCTGGCAATGTGAATACGGTTGCACTGGGAGTGGGTGCACAGGCGACAGGTAGCAATTCTATTGCTCAGGGAACCGGTGCAATCGCAAATTCAACCGGTGCAATCGCCATCGGCCAAAGCGCGACGGCGACTGGCGGTCAGGCTGTATCGATCGGCGTCGGCAATACCGCCAGCGGCAACGGCGCGGTAGCGATTGGTGATCCGAACACAGCGACGGGAACAGGGGCAGTGGCGATGGGCGCGAATAACACGGCCACCGGTCAGGGCGCAATTGCTCTTGGGAACAGCAGCAGTGCGGTCGGGCAGGGCGCTGTCGCATTGGGTAACAACTCAATGGCAAACGCTGCCGGTGCACTGGCCTTCGGCGATACGGCAACGGCTAACAATGCCGGCGATGTGGCGCTGGGTTCGGGTTCGGTCACGGCAGCAGCGGTAGGGACACCAAGTGCGGTAATCAACGGCACCACCTACAACTTTGCCGGCGCCACACCGACGTCAACGGTCAGCGTAGGCAGCGTAGGCAACGAGCGTACCATCACGAATGTCGCAGCCGGCCGGCTCAGCGCCACAAGTACCGATGCCGTCAACGGTTCGCAGTTGAGCGCGACCAACACCGCCGTGAACAACATTAGCAATACTGTCAACAATATCAGTAACGGTGGAGGCATCAAATATTTCCATGCCAACTCCACCGATCCGGACAGCATTGCGGTTGGCGCCAATAGCGTGGCGATCGGCCCCAACGCAGTTTCCAGCATCGCCAATTCGGTGGCGCTGGGCGCCAACGCGACGACGGCAGCGGCGGTCGCCGTGAGTTCCGTGACAGTGGGGATGACTACCTTCGGCACCTTCGCTGGTAGTACGCCAGTCGGCGTGGTCAGCGTCGGTTCTGCCGGCGCGGCGCGCCAGGTGACGAACGTGGCGGCAGGTCAGATCACGGCAACCAGCACCGACGCAGTGAATGGCAGCCAGTTATATTCGGTGGCCAGCGAACTGAATACCGCGATCACCAACATCTCGAATTTGTCCACCGGACTCAGCACCACTAACAGTACTCTGGGAGGCCTGTCGACGACAATCAACAATGCCGGCGGCAATGCGCCGGTGACATCCAGCGAAGGCAGCAAGTTTGTCGGCGGCGTGGGAGCGGCAGGTAGCAATTCGCTTGCGGTAGGTACCAATGCCACGGCTACCGGCCAGAACTCGACTGCCACTGGTCAGGGCGCTATGGCGAATGCTGCAGCCACAACGGCGAATGGTGCAGGGGCGTCTGCCACAGCCGCCAACGCTACTGCGGTTGGGGCCGGGACCCAGGCGACGGCGAACAATTCGGTGGCGTTAGGCGCCAATTCGGTGGCCAACCAGGCAAATAGCGTCTCAGTCGGCTCCGCCGGCAATGAACGCACCATCACGAACGTTGCCGCTGGTGTGAGCCCTACCGACGGCGTCAATGTGTCACAGTTGACCTCTGGCCTAGGTGATGCGGTAACGCAAGCCAACCAATACACCAATGGAATTGCAATGCAATTGCAGAACAACATTAACGATGTCGCTAAGAAGGCTTATGCCGGTGTAGCCGCGGCAATGTCGTTGGAAAGTGCGCCATATGTACCGGGAAAATGGACGTACGCCGCAGGTGTCGGTTACTACCAAAACCAAAGTGCACTCGGTATATCGTTGCGTAGAACCTCAGACAATGCTCAATGGAGCATCTCGGGCGGAATTTCTGGCACAACTTATGGTGGTGTAGCAGCACGAGTCGGTATCTCAGGAGTGCTTCATTGAGTAAAAATACATATGGGGATAGGCGCACAAGTGCGTCTTATCTGCTTTCTGATCAATCTGATCAATTTACCAAGGAGTGATGATGCCTCTCTCAATTAATACTATTTGGCGATTTGTGTGTGTGCTCGCACTCTCTATCACGTGTTTTACCGCGATCGCTGATGACGCTGATGAATCGAATTTCCCATCACTGGAAAGTTCATATTTGAAGACTGGAGATTTTGTGAGCCCGGATCACGTCAAGCGCATCAGGCCTGGCTTAAGCAAGGATCAGGTGCGCTTGGAAATTGGCAACCCTCATTTTAGCGAAGGACTTTTTGCAGTACATGTCTGGAACTATGCGTTCAATTTCTATTCTGGGAAAGACAATGAATATGTGACTTGTCAATTCAGAGTTAACTACGATTCGGACGATCGTGTCACGTCTACGCGCTGGAAAAACCCTGACTGTAATAACTACATTAGCTCAGCCGCCGCCGTAACCGTAGTTCCCACTGTTGATAAGTCATACCATCAGCGTGTCACGCTTTCGTCGGATGGGTTATTTGCATTTGGGAAATATGACCTCAATGATTTGACTACCCAAGGGCGCGAAAAAATCGATGGCATGGTTGCTAAAATTAAACAGGAAAACGTTAATTTGAGTTATATAGTTGTAACAGGACACACGGATCGGATTGGTACCGAGACAGCCAACTTTACGCTCTCAAAGGCACGGGCAGAGACGATTCGTAAATATTTGGCGCAACAAGGACTGGACGATAAATTGATACGGGCGTACGGCGCCGGAGCATCGCAGCCGGTAATTCAATGTCCAGGTCAGCAAATTACGCCGCAACTCGTGCAATGCTTGCAACCTAATAGACGGGTTGAGATTGAAGTCGTGGGAGAGACGTAAGTGAAGAGAGTCTCATTGATGTCACAACGTTTTTTCAACCACAATTTATGCGATTGTCACATGAAAGAATTGATGTTAATCCCCACATTTCTCCATTCTTGAAAGAGAACAATGACTTAATTTTCTTTCTTAAAAAATTAACTGCAACAGTACGGAAGGAAATGGAAATAATCAACGGTCGACAATGGGTCCAACTGGTACGCATTACGATGCCTGACCGATTTGCCACCTGGGGAGTGGCTATAGAAAAAATCGCTTTTACTAATTTCAGGACAATGGGTTCCTGTAGGGTACGTAGCAACGTAAATTGAAACTGCATCAGCAACTCAAAACAAGAATAAATAAATAATTTTGATAAGCAACAGCGCTTGTGTGCTTTTTGCTTGCTGGTATCGAGAAATCTATGAAAATTGCGGTGCTCGATAAAGGCCCGCCGCTCAGACAAATCGTATTGCGTAATGACCCGCTCTACGATTTCTTTACGCTGCACGGGCGATATTATTTTTTTGCAAAACATCTTTCAGCACGAGAATGTCCAAGGCCTGATCAGCGACCAAACGTTTGAGCTTCAGATTCTCTTCTTCAAGCGCCTTGAGTAGCCGGGCTTCCGAAACCTCCATGCCGCCAAATCGACTGCGCCAGTTGTAAAACGTCGCGTCTGAAATACCATGCTTGCGGCACAAATCAGCCACCTTCATGCCCGCATCGGATTCCTTCAAGATTCCAATGATCTGCTCTTCCGTAAATCTCGATTTCTTCATGACTCGCTCTCCATCAGCTCAGTCACTAACTTTACATTGGGATACTTAGAAGGGGGAAGGTCAACACGCTCTCATTGAGAGCATGTGACCTGCCTGATTTTTGAGAAAACGGAGTTCAGCGATCAATGATTTTCGTCAATTGATCGTTGCCAACTTTCAGTGACTTTGCATCGACGAAAAGCAATTTCTTTCTTCCTCATCGAGCGATCTGCCCCATCTGCCTTTATCTCTTGCGAAGTGCGTGTAATTTCCGCCAGGAAACCCGTTTCCTTCGATGTGTGGTCAACATATAGCGCCACTAAATGTATTTTCTTTTCATTTAAAAACAACAAATGAACAAATGCTCACGAAAACAACAAATGCTTACGACTTCTTGATGATTTAGTTAATCACTGTTGAGCGATGTACATGTTAAAAAATTATCATATATATTCTCACCCATCTGATTATTTTTACATTATTAGATTAACTTTCTCATATGTAAAAGTCAGCGGCGATTTTCGATGCAATGGTTTGATTGCTCATTTCAAATCATTCCATGCGGCAATCATTCAAAAAGCAAGGTAATCAAAATGAACGTTTTTCTCGAGAAACAATGGTCTATCGTAAGACCCAATTTATTTCCATCTGTGCTTGTCAGTCGTGGTGTTGCACTCACTTTTTTATTTGTATTCGGCATCATGTTTTAGGCCGCACATCAGTGCAAACGGTATCCGCCGATAACGCTATCGAAGTGGCTCGACAATGGCTTACTTTGGCCGACAAAAATCAGGTCGGAAAAATGTGGGAACAAAGCGGCGCGCTGATGAAACGGCAGTCGGAACAAAATGCCTGGATCAAATATATCGAAACATGCGCAGCCGGCTAGGACCGCCGCCCGAGCTGCGCACTTGGCAAGCGATGGGGCATCAGATCGACAACCCTAGCTTGCCTCAAGGCGAATTGGCCAGCGTCGCTTTCTTGTCCGGCTATGTCAATGCACCGGCGTGGGAAAAGGTGTCGCTTGTTTGGTCGAGCGAGCACTGGACCCCAGTGGGCTATCAGTCCGGCGTGATAGCCGCACCAGCCAAAAAATAAATTATCCGTCTCTGTTTGTTTTTGTGTAGCACTGTGGCGATCATGCGACTGGCTACAAAATTGTATTTTTATTAATATTTCTGGCCAGGAGCCAATCATGAATAAAGTTTATCGAATTATCTGGAGCAAAGTCACTGGTGACTATTGTGTGGTTGGCGAGTTGGCGAAGAGCAAAGGAAAAGGAAAGACTAATATCTGTAGGTTCCAGGCGACTAGATTGTCCGACGTGATAGGGCAAAATTTTCTTGTGAAACCGATTGTTAGATGTATTGCATCTATCTTCCTTATGGGAAGTATGGTCAATGTTGCGTGGGCCGGATCTGTAATATCTTGTACATCGGCCGGTAATTATGTCGGATCAGCAAATAATTCAGCTGCGTGGGGGGCAGCAGTTGTAAGCAATGGCTTTGAAGATCAATGTAATGGGAGTTCTGGTCTGATTCTCGCGGAAGGTAATGCATCTGATGGTGCCGCCTTCATCAGTCTTGGCAATATGGGAACGAACGGTGCTACTGGCTTGATCAGAATGAATGCGCCAGGTGGCTTTATTGTTGGTGGTGCGCAATGGCTACAAATGGGATTGAACGCGACGGCGAATGCCCTCAGTGGTATTGCCATCGGGAACGGGGCCAATGCAAATAATCAGGACGCCGTAGCGATTGGAGCGGTGGCTAACGGTGTCAAACCTTTAGCTAACGGTGCATTTTCTGTCGCGCTTGGGCCAGCAGCGAGGGCGCTGGCATTTGAAGCGACGAGTATTGGCACGAATTCCACTGCGTCTAATAGCCAAGACCAAGCATTCGGTGCTGCAGCGAGCGCACAAGGAGCTGGAAGTAATTACATATTTCAGAAAAGTAACCCGTCAAATGTTGGTAATTTTGCAGGCATTAATCCACTCGATTTGGCTGTGGCCCCAGGTGCTGCGACGGCAATGGGTTCGGCTGCGCACGCGAATGGCGCGTCAGCGACAGCATATGGCGATAATGCTAATGCATTGGCTAGCGGAACAACTGCGGTGGGCGGACTCGCTAATGCTTCTGGCGCCAATGCGACCGCGCTTGGCATGAACGCGAACGCGAGTGCGGCTGCCAGCCTTGCTGCGGGGAATGGCGCCACGGCCTCTGGCGCAGGCGCCACGGCAATCGGCGCGAATGCTACTGCAGGTGCGGTAGCAGCGGCGCAGAATGCAGTTGCAGTTGGCGGCCAGTCATCTGTTGTCGCGGCTGCTACTTCAGGCATAGCAGTGGGGCGCGGCGCCACAGTAAACGGTGCATTCGGCATTGCGCAGGGTGATGGCACAGTTAGTGGCGCGACTGGGCAAAACGTCGCGATAGGTTCTTCCGGCACGACTGCCAATTCCAGCACTGCTGCAGGCGGTGCAGTGGCAATCGGCCGCGGTCAAAAGGCCACGGGGAATGGTGCTGTGGCGATCGGTGATCCGAATGTATCGAATGGTACAGGTGCTGTAGCGATGGGGGCAAATAACATTGCAGCTGGCGATACAGGTGGCGCTACTGCTGCCAATGGCGCCGTTGCAATAGGTAGCGGTAATAATGCAATCGGCCAGGGTTCGGTCGCGCTGGGTAACAACAGTACGGCGTCGGTCGCTGGTGGGTTGGCGTTGGGCGATACCGCTGCGGCGAAGGGTGCTAACGGGGTGGCGTTGGGCTCGGGAGCGACAGCAAACAATGCGAACGACGTGGCGCTGGGGAATGGTTCGATTACAGCGGCGCCGAACCCGACGGCGACGGGGACTGTAGGCGGTGTGACGTACAATTACGCAGGCACGACGCCGGCGAGTGTTGTGAGCGTGGGTGCGCCGGGCTCCGAGCGTCAGGTGACGAACGTGGCAGCAGGTCAGGTGACGGCGACAAGCACAGATGCAATCAACGGTTCGCAACTGTTTGCCACGAATACGGCCATCAATAGCCTGTCAACCTCAACCTCAACGGGCCTGAGTACGACCAACAGCAATGTGGCCTCGCTGTCGACAGGCTTGAGCACGACCAATAGCAACGTCACGTCGCTGTCGACGGGCTTGAGTACGACAAATAGTAACGTCGCTTTACTGTCGACTTCCACCTCGACCGGTATCATTTCGCTGTCGACCGGCCTGAGCACCACCAACAGCAACGTAACTTCGTTGTCGACCTCGACCTCCACAGCGATTAGTGCCGCAAAAACACACTATTACAGTGTGAACGACAACGGTACGCAGCAAGGCAACTATAACAATGACGGTGCGACGGGCGTCAACGCGCTGGCAGCAGGCACGAATGCGACGGCGGCGGGTGCGAGTGCGGTAGCGATGGGTGACGGTTCGACCGCCAGCGCGAGCGGTGCAATCGCGGTTGGTCAGAACGCGACGGCGAGCAATGCGAATGCGGTTGCACTGGGTTCCGGCTCGGTGACAGCTGCGGCAAATCCGACGGCTACGGGGGCAATTGGCGGCGTAACGTACAACTACGCCGGTACGACGCCGGCGAGCGTGGTGAGCGTCGGTGCGCCGGGCTCCGAGCGCCAGGTAACGAACGTGGCAGCGGGCCGGGTGACGGCGACGAGCACCGATGCGATCAACGGCTCGCAGTTGTTTGCCACGAATACGGCCATCAATAGTTTGTCGACTTCGACATCAACAGGCCTGAGCACGACCAATAGCAACGTCACGTCGCTATCGACTGGCATTACGTCGCTATCGACGGGCTTGAGTACGACCAATAGCAATGTGGCGGCGTTGTCGACCTCGACGTCCACAGCGATCAATGCCGCAAAGACACACTATTACAGTGTGAACGACAACGGTACGCAGCAAGCCAACTACAACAACGACGGCGCGACGGGCGTCAACGCACTGGCTGCAGGCACGAATGCGACGGCGGCGGGCGCCAGCGCGGTAGCGGTGGGCGACAGCTCAACGGCCAGCGCGAGCGGAGCGGTCGCGGTTGGTCAGAATGCGACGGCCGGCAATGTGAATGCGGTTGCACTTGGTTCCGGCTCGGTGACCGCTGCGGCAAATCCGACGGCGACAGGGACGATTGGTGGCGTGACGTACAACTATGCAGGCACGACCCCAGCGAGCGTGGTGAGCGTGGGTGCACCGGGTTCTGAGCGCCAGGTGACTAACGTGGCAGCAGGTCAGGTAACGGCCACAAGTACGGATGCGATCAACGGCTCGCAGCTGTTTGCCACGAATACGGCGATCAATAGTTTGTCGACCTCAACCTCAACGGGTCTGAGTACGACCAACAGCAATGTGGCCTCGCTGTCGACAGGCCTGAGCACGACCAATAGCAACGTCACGTCGCTATCGACTGGCATTACGTCGCTATCGACTGGCATTACGTCGCTATCGACCGGCTTGAGTACGACCAATAGTAATGTGGCGTCGTTGTCGACCTCGACGTCCACAGCGATCAATGCCGCAAAGACACACTATTACAGTGTGAATGATAACGGTACGCAGCAGGGCAACTACAACAACGACGGCGCGACGGGTGTCAACGCACTGGCTGCAGGCACGAATGCGACGGCGGCGGGCGCCAGCGCGGTAGCGGTGGGCGACAGCTCAACGGCCAGCGCGAGCGGAGCGGTCGCGGTTGGTCAGAATGCGACGGCCGGCAATGTGAATGCGGTTGCACTTGGTTCCGGCTCGGTGACCGCTGCGGCAAATCCGACGGCGACAGGGACGATTGGTGGCGTGACGTACAACTATGCAGGCACGACCCCAGCGAGCGTGGTGAGCGTGGGTGCACCGGGTTCTGAGCGCCAGGTGACTAACGTGGCAGCAGGTCAGGTAACGGCCACAAGTACGGATGCGATCAACGGCTCGCAGCTGTTTGCCACGAATACGGCGATCAATAGTTTGTCGACCTCAACCTCAACGGGTCTGAGTACGACCAACAGCAATGTGGCCTCGCTGTCGACAGGCCTGAGCACGACCAATAGCAACGTCACGTCGCTATCGACTGGCATTACGTCGCTATCGACTGGCATTACGTCGCTATCGACCGGCTTGAGTACGACCAATAGTAATGTGGCGTCGTTGTCGACCTCGACGTCCACAGCGATCAATGCCGCAAAGACACACTATTACAGTGTGAATGATAACGGTACGCAGCAGGGCAACTACAACAACGACGGCGCGACGGGTGTCAACGCACTGGCTGCAGGCACGAATGCGACGGCGGCGGGCGCCAGCGCGGTAGCGGTGGGCGACAGCTCAACGGCCAGCGCGAGCGGAGCGGTCGCGGTTGGTCAGAATGCGACGGCCGGCAATGTGAATGCGGTTGCACTTGGTTCCGGCTCGGTGACCGCTGCGGCAAATCCGACGGCGACAGGGACGATTGGTGGCGTGACGTACAACTATGCAGGCACGACCCCAGCGAGCGTGGTGAGCGTGGGTGCACCGGGTTCTGAGCGCCAGGTGACTAACGTGGCAGCAGGTCAGGTAACGGCCACAAGTACGGATGCGATCAACGGCTCGCAGCTGTTT
Organism: Collimonas arenae; assembly: GCF_000786695.1. Taxonomy (NCBI): domain Bacteria; kingdom Pseudomonadati; phylum Pseudomonadota; class Betaproteobacteria; order Burkholderiales; family Oxalobacteraceae; genus Collimonas; species Collimonas arenae. The sequence goes on from NZ_CP009962.1 coordinate 2,851,067, forward strand.
GCCACGAATACGGCGATCAATAGTTTGTCGACCTCAACCTCAACGGGTCTGAGTACGACCAACAGCAATGTGGCCTCGCTGTCGACAGGCCTGAGCACGACCAATAGCAACGTCACGTCGCTATCGACTGGCATTACGTCGCTATCGACTGGCATTACGTCGCTATCGACCGGCTTGAGTACGACCAATAGTAATGTGGCGTCGTTGTCGACCTCGACGTCCACAGCGATCAATGCCGCAAAGACACACTATTACAGTGTGAATGATAACGGTACGCAGCAGGGCAACTACAACAACGACGGCGCGACGGGTGTCAACGCACTGGCTGCAGGCACGAATGCGACGGCGGCGGGCGCCAGCGCGGTAGCGGTGGGCGACAGCTCAACGGCCAGCGCGAGCGGAGCGGTCGCGGTTGGTCAGAATGCGACGGCCGGCAATGTGAATGCGGTTGCACTTGGTTCCGGCTCGGTGACCGCTGCGGCAAATCCGACGGCGACAGGGACGATTGGTGGCGTGACGTACAACTATGCAGGCACGACCCCAGCGAGCGTGGTGAGCGTGGGTGCACCGGGTTCTGAGCGCCAGGTGACTAACGTGGCAGCAGGTCAGGTAACGGCCACAAGTACGGATGCGATCAACGGCTCGCAGCTGTTTGCCACGAATACGGCCATCAATAGTTTGTCGACTTCGACATCAACAGGCTTGAGCACGACCAATAGCAACGTCACGTCGCTATCGACTGGCATTACGTCGCTATCGACGGGCCTGAGCACGACCAATAGCAATGTGGCGTCGTTGTCGACCTCGACCTCCACAGCGATCAATGCCGCAAAGACACACTATTACAGTGTGAACGACAACGGTACGCAGCAAGGCAACTATAACAATGACGGTGCGACGGGCGTCAACGCGCTGGCTGCAGGCACGAATGCGACGGCAGCAGGCGCCAGCGCGGTAGCGGTGGGTGACGGTTCGACTGCCAGCGCGAGCGGTGCAGTCGCGGTGGGTCAGAACGCGACGGCGAGCAATGCGAATGCGGTTGCACTGGGTTCCGGCTCGGTGACAGCTGCGGCAAATCCGACGGCTACGGGGGCGATTGGTGGCGTAACGTACAACTATGCAGGCACGACCCCGGCGAGCGTGGTGAGCGTCGGTGCGCCAGGTTCTGAGCGCCAGGTGACCAACGTGGCGGCGGGCCAGGTAACGGCGACGAGTACGGATGCGATCAACGGCTCGCAGTTGTTTGCCACGAATACGGCGATCAATAGTTTGTCGACCTCAACCTCAACGGGCCTGAGCACGACGAACAGCAATGTTTCGTCCTTGTCGACAGGGTTGAGCACGACCAATAGCAACGTCACATCGCTATCGACTGGCATTACGTCGTTATCGACGGGCTTGAGTACGACCAATAGCAATGTGGCGGCGTTGTCGACTTCGACTTCCACGGCAATCAATGCCGCAAAGACACACTATTACAGTGTGAACGACAACGGCACGCAACAAGGCAACTATAACAATGACGGTGCGACGGGCGTCAACGCGCTGGCTGCAGGCACGAATGCGACGGCGGCGGGTGCGAGTGCGGTAGCGATGGGCGATGGTTCTACCGCCAGCGCGAACGGTGCAATCGCGGTTGGTCAGAATGCGACGGCTGGCAATGTGAATACGGTTGCACTGGGAGTGGGTGCACAGGCGACAGGTAGCAATTCTATTGCTCAGGGAACCGGTGCAATCGCAAATTCAACCGGTGCAATCGCCATCGGCCAAAGCGCGACGGCGACTGGCGGTCAGGCTGTATCGATCGGCGTCGGCAATACCGCCAGCGGCAACGGCGCGGTAGCGATTGGTGATCCGAACATAGCGACGGGAACAGGGGCAGTGGCGATGGGCGCGAATAACACGGCCACCGGTCAGGGCGCGATTGCGCTGGGGAACAGCAGCAGTGCGGTCGGACAGGGCGCTGTCGCATTGGGTAACAACTCAATGGCAAAAGCTGCCGGTGGATTAGCCTTCGGCGATACGGCAACGGCTAACAATGCTGGCGATGTGGCGCTGGGTTCGGGTTCGGTCACGGCAGCAGCGATAGCGGCGCCAAGTGCGGTAATCAATGGCACCACCTACAACTTTGCCGGCGCCACACCGACGTCAACGGTCAGCGTAGGCAGCGTAGGCAACGAACGTACCATCACGAATGTTGCTGCCGGCCGGCTCAGCGCCACAAGCACCGATGCCGTCAACGGTTCACAGTTGAGCGCGACCAACACTGCGGTGGACAACATTGGCAATACTATCAACAATATCAATAACGGTGGAGGCATCAAATATTTCCATGCCAACTCCACCGATCCGGACAGCATTGCGGTTGGCGCCAATAGCGTGGCGATCGGCCCCAACGCAGTTTCCAGCATCGCCAATTCGGTGGCGCTGGGCGCCAATGCGACGACGGCAGCGGCGGTCGCCGTGAGTTCCGTGACAGTGGGGATGACTACCTTCGGCACCTTCGCTGGTAGTACGCCAGTCGGCGTGGTCAGCGTCGGTTCTGCCGGCGCGGCGCGCCAGGTGACGAACGTGGCGGCAGGCCAGATCACGGCAACCAGCACCGACGCAGTGAATGGTAGCCAGTTATATTCGGTAGCCAGCGAACTGAATACCGCGATCACCAACATCTCGAATTTGTCCACCGGACTCAGCACCACTAACAGTACTCTGGGAGGTCTGTCGACGACAATCAACAACGCAGGCGGCAAGGCGCCGGTGACATCCAGCGAAGGTAGCAGCTTTGTCGGCAACGTGGGAGCCGCAGGCAGCAATTCGCTTGCGGTAGGTACCAATGCTGTTGCTACCGGCCAGAACTCGACTGCCACTGGTCAGGGCGCTGTGGCGAATGCTGCAGCCACAACGGCTACCGGTGCAGGGGCCTCTGCCACAGCCCCCAACGCTACTGCGGTTGGGGCCGGGACTCAGGCAACGGCGAACAATTCGGTGGCGTTAGGCGCCAATTCGGTGGCCAACCAGGCAAATAGCGTCTCAGTCGGTTCCGCTGGCAATGAACGCACTATCACGAATGTCGCAGCGGGGGTTAATGCAACTGATGCTATCAATGTCGGACAGTTGAACTCAAGCGTCGCAGGCGCTGTGACGCAAGCTAATCTGTACACGAATCAGCAAGTTAATCAACTGCAGAGCCAAATCGATCAGAACAACCGAACTGCCACGGGCGGCATTGCGGCGGCGATGGCTGCAGGAGGCTTGCCGCAGCCGACCGGTCCTGGAAAGAGCATGGTGGCTGTGGCCGGCAGCCGCTGGCAAGGGCAGACCGGACTTGCCCTGGGGTTATCTACGATCTCTGAAAATAACAAATGGGTATACAAGGCGGCGATCACCAGCAGCAGTGCGGGGCAGACGGGCGGCGTTGTCTCTGCGGGCTATCAATGGTAGCCATCTGTTTTTGCGGTTGACACTTCACGCAGCAGGGTGGTGGGAGCCACTCTGCTGCAAACATAGAGCCATTGAAGGGAATAAAATGAACAACAAAATAATAGGCCTGCTAGGCGGCATGTGCCTGGCATTTGCGAGCATCAATGCGCTTGCAGCAGACGACGGCACGGTGAAATTCCCGGATGCTGACAGCGCGTCACTGAAAGAAGGCACATTCGTCAACATTGACAATCTGCGCCAGGTTATCCCTGGATTAAGCAAGAACCAGATGTATGCCTTGTTGCAGGAACCGCATTTTAGCGAAGGCGTATTTGGAGTCCGTCAATGGAACTATATTTTTAACTTCCGTACCGGAAAAGGCTATGAATTTGTCAGATGCCAATACCAGGTGCAATTCGATGACCACAAGCTGGTGAAGGCCACGTACTGGAAAGACCCGGCTTGCGCGGATTTCTTGAAACAGCCAGCTGCACCCGAAGCCGTCGCTGCACCGGTAGCCCTCGCCGCGGGTCAGGAAAAATTTGCTCTCTCCGTAGACACCTTGTTTCCGTTCGCAAAATCCAGCCTGGACACCATATTGCCGTCCGGTCGGACCGCCTTGGGTGATCTGGCTGCCAAAATCAAATCTCGCTATGTGAGTTTAAGCAAGATAGTGGTGACCGGCTATGCAGACCGTATCGGTTCGCCAGAATCGAACCAGACGCTTTCGCTGGCGCGCGCCGCCACCGTGCGCGATTATCTGGTGGGACAGGGAATTGAACCCGGTGCATTCAGTGTCCAAGGCCTGGGCGCCAGCCAGCCGATTACGCAATGCGAGACAGGGAGAACGGCAGCGGTCATCAATTGCCTGCAACCAGATCGTCGCGTCACGATAGATGTTTCTGGCGAAAAGCGTTAAGCAGGGGAGCAGAGTCTGTTTGTGTGACCTTGGAGAATCTGAATCTTATCAAAGGCACGCGGTACACCGCTAATGACTGTAGTGACTAACCGATATAACTTTACGAACCGTCTTTCCAGATGGAATGGGGTACCACTACCAACCTAATCTGTGGCCTCGTGATTTTTCGTGGTATAGAAATTTTTCATTGCAGTGGCTGCTTCGAATTTGATATATCTTGTTACAATACCTCCACCAGAAGAGGTAAACTGTATTGCCCGAGGGAGCTCCGCCGTATGGATCACCTGCATTATTGAACATCTATCATATAAGTCTGTGTCATAAATGGCAGCATAACTGCCGCTTATATTCGCTACAGATTTGCTCCAAATTCTGTATATATGAAAATAAAAAATTTGATCGTGGCCATCGTTGCTTTGGCCGTGCATTCGCTTTGCCTAGCAATCAACCTTCCCGAAGAAGAAGGCGTTTTGATCACGAGTACATCAGTCGAATATAGCTCTAATCCCCTTGGCATTGACAATCCGAGACCAAGACTGAGTTGGATTCTCGGCTCCGATGAACGTAATCAAAAGCAGAGTGCCTATCAAGTAAAAGTGGCGTCGAGTTTGCCATTACTTGCACGGCCAGACATTTGGGATAGCGGAAAAGTTGATACGGATCAGTCGGTATTAGTGCCGTATGGCGGGCCCCCGTTACTATCACGGACTAGATATTATTGGACTGTTCGGGTGTGGGATTCTCACGGACATACTTCTGCGTGGAGCAAACCGTCATGGTGGGAAATGGGATTATTGTCGGAGCAGGATTGGCATGCTCAATGGATCGGACTTGATCGCCCTCTAGCACTTCCCACCGAGCTGAGCAAATACAACGTACCTGCGCTACTCACGCAAGGCCGGACGCAGGGGCAAAGCTTCATCTCAGACAAACCGTTTACTTCGGCTGCTGCGCTCATCCCTACATTTGTCACAACGAATTCCGGTATGACTCTTTCATTGTATTTGGGAGGGCCGGATGGTCATTTGATAGCAAGTCAGCGCTTTGACAATCACCCTGACAACGCATGGGCGACACTCAAACTTGACAAGCCTGCTTTGCCTGGCAAGTATTATCTTGAGGAGTCTGATCCTACTGGCCAGATTGGGTGGTGGAGTTACGATAGAGGGGGCTATAGCTATGGTAAAGCCTATGCTGATGGCAAACCAACCGCAGGAAATCGCAAGATCCGTTGGGATGTCACGGCCTCGCAAACCAAAGAAGATATTAGCCCGCAGTTGCGTAAGGAATTCTTGGCAACTAAAGAAATCAAGGCTGCCAGATTATATGTGACTGCGCTTGGATTGTATCAGGCGGAGATCAATGGGCATCGGGTAGGAATCGACTTCCTTGCGCCCGGGTGGACCAATTATAACAAGCGCGTCCAGTACCAAACCTATGATGTCACTGATTTTGTTCACCCCGGGGAAAACGCTATCGGCGTCACTCTCGCACCAGGCTGGTACGCAGGAAACATTGGATCGTTTGGCCCTGGTCAATATGGACCCATGCCATATCTTTTAAGCCAATTGGAATTGAGCTATTCAGATGGCAGCATTGAACGGATAGTTACCGACAATAGCTGGAAGAGCAAGATAGGACCAATCGTTTATTCTGACCTCATTATGGGAGAGCACTACGATGCTCGCAACGAAACTCCCGGATGGAGTTTACCAAATTTCGATGATACCGAATGGAAGGTTGTTGCGGTCAAGCAGGACGTGAGGACTCGGCTAGTTGCCCAGGTCGATCCCCCCGTCCGTATTGAGCGCGAACTTAAGCCGGTGGCAATCACCGAGAAAAAACCTGGCATGTACATCTTTGACCTGGGCCAAAATATGGTCGGAACTGTGAAATTACGCGTTTCGGGAAAGGCGGGGCAAGTGATTTCGATTCGCCACGCAGAAGTACTAAATAGCGACGGCACCTTATACACTGCCAATCTTCGCACAGCAAAAGCGACTGATGTTTATATTTTGAAAGGAATGGGTGTTGAGGTTTTTGAGCCGTCATTTACTTTTCATGGTTTCCGTTATGTCGAAGTGACGGGCTCTGATATTCAACCAGAAATTATCGGTCGCGTATTGCATACCGCCGCGCCCTTCACCATGTCCTTCACAACCAATGTGCCGATGTTGAACCAACTGCAAAGCAACATCACATGGAGCCAGCGCGGTAATTTTCTATCGACTCCGATGGATACTCCGGCGCGCGATGAGCGACTTGGATGGACCGGTGATATCGCTGCTTTTGCTGGGACAGCAACTTACAATATGGAATCAGCAAGATTTCTCAGCAAATGGCTAACCGATCTTCGGGATACTCAGTCACCTAAAGGAGCCTTTGCGAATGTAGCGCCAAATGTGGACGGGCTTGGCATAGGCGAAGCCGAAGCAGGTTGGGGGGATGCTGGTGTAACAGTCCCGTGGATCCTATATGAGCGCTACGGGGATCTACAAATACTTGAACAGAATTTTGATGCCATGACGAAATGGCTTTTGTATCTGAAAGAAAACAGCACCGACTATCTGAGGCCTGAAACTGGATATGGGGACTGGCTTAATATCAACGATGAAACACCTAAAGACTTAATCGCCACAGCATTTTTCGCCCATAGTGCCGCAATTGTTGCTAAGGCCGCACGCATTCTGGGAAAGGATCCAGCTCCCTATGAAGAGTTATTCGCAAAAATCCGTAATACGTTTAATAGCTCCTTCGTCCTTACGGACGGAAAACTCGTAAGTGATACCCAAACTGCTTATGTGTTGGCTCTATCTATGGATCTTTTACCAACTTCATTGCGAAAGTCAGCTGCCGACCGCTTAGTCGACCTGATAAAAAACAAAGACTGGCACTTAGCCACTGGATTCCTTGGCACGCCGCAGCTGCTGTTTGCGCTTTCGGAAAACGGTTATACGGATGTCGCCTATCGACTGCTTCTACAGACCAGCTTTCCTTCTTGGGGTTACCAGATCGATAAAGGTGCCACAACGATGTGGGAGCGATGGGACTCGATTAAGCCAGACGGAGCGTTTCAGGACGAGAGTATGAATTCCTTTAATCACTACGCATATGGGTCCGTCGGTGAGTGGATGTACCAAAACATAGCAGGAATACGTCTTGGTAGCCCAGGCTTTCAGAAGATCGTCATCAGACCTAGTCCCGATGATAAGGTGCGTAATGCCAATAGTCGATATGACTCACCGTATGGCCCGATAGAAGTTCGTTGGATGGAAGACGGGGAGCATTTAAGTCTCGACGCAAGCATCCCGGTCAATACTGATGCCGAAATCTGGGTTCCTACTCTGAAAAAGCGGAAGATCAAAGGGGATGGTGCGCAATTCCTTTATGAGAAGGACAGTTATACGGTCTATCAGGCTGGCTCAGGACAGTATCATTTTTCAGTGCGCTGAATCCGGAAGGGCAGGGAAGCCAGTTAGCGTGTTTTAGCGACGCCACACAGAGCAATGATCCGTCTATTCATGGCGAATCGTGATGACATCCATCGACTGCTGGACGCTTTGAAAAATCTACTAAGTGTCAGAACAGATGCCGGCCTAGGCAGAAAACTAGTAGTTGCGGGATCAACTACCAGTCATATTCGTCGGGGTTGCAAGAAGATAGGTGTTCCTCTGCTAGTGCGGATGTGTCACACCACTGGAATGAGTGTCAATTAATTACATTACTTAACTGGAGATCGCATCAATAGCCCATGTGTATGACAGTGTTTCACTGTGAACGCCAGCTTCGTGCGTCTCTACAATACCGCCCAGTCAGCCGTATGTGCCAAGTCTGGTTGAGAACCCGTCGGTATTTGATTTGCTGAAGTCGATACCGGCAATACTACTAGTTGTCGCGCCTGTCATCAGGGAATTGCTTCAGACACTGACCAAGAGAAACAGACGATATTGCTGGATATGTTAGTTTACATAATACAAAGAGTGCCGCGCTTACCTTGCATCGTCACGTTTAGCTGTGGCTGAACCGTGTGCGGACATACGATGCAAGGGCATTAAAATTTTTCTTGATCTTCTCAGCGGCTGCGATCTGTTTAGCATTCTTTTTTCGTAGCTTCGCCTCTTTCGCCAGCATCTTGAATGCTTCTTCAATTCCGATGCCTGCCGCGTTTGCCATCATCAGCGCTGTGTCGTAGTCGGGTAGGGTCTTGGCTTTTGCGTAGCTTTCCAGTGTTTTCTGTGGCACTCCCCACTCCTTCGCTTTTGCATTGATGGATGCACCATCCAATGCTTTCACTATTAAATCAGCGTAATTCATAGAAATCTTTCATTGGTTGATTAGCCGAATTCAGCTAATATGAACTCACTTAGCCGATTTCGGCTAAGTAGAAATCTGCTAGTGAGTAAACAATAGCACATCCATTTAATCCGTCTAGAGGCGAGAAAACCATGAAAAGCAGAATCCAAGTTTTACACGTTGTAACCAATGCAGGCCGTTCGAAAAAAACTGGTAACGACTACGACATGCGCATGGCGCAATGCATCGTTCATAAGGTTGACGGTGAGGGCGTTGTTGTTCCGCTGGTTGGCGAGTTGTTGCTCCCAAAGCAGTACATGGACATCAAGCCGGGCCTGTATGACGTTGAATTTGAGGTTGCCATTTCGCAGCAAAAACGCGTCGAGTCTGCTGTTGCGGTCATGACCTTGGTGGCTGAGCCTAAGCCTGCTGCAAACGTTTCTCAGGCTCCTAAGGCGGCTTAATTATGACCTCCTTCCTTGTCAAGTCTCAGCTCGATCTGTTGCGTGATGCGGCCGTGGTTTCAGTGCTTGCCGGTGAGATTATTTTTCTCACGATCAGCTTGGCTGGCGGCATGGCAGGGGAGTGGTAAATGACCGTCTACGTGCTCACCTGTACACAAGACACTGTCCCTGATGTCAGTGTGGTGGGTGCGGCTTCATCTCAGGTGTGTACCGGCACTGTCGGCTATGTCGAGTACACGTCTTCCATATTCGTGCCGTTGTCGGTGGCCGATTCCATGCAAATCACTGGTGCTATGGCACTGCTCTGGGGTGCTGCGTGGCTTTTCCGACATCTTACTTTCTTCATCTCTACTAAAGGAAATTCCCATGAAATCGAAACTTGAATTTTTGCGTGCTCTGGCTGCTAAACAGCTTAATCGCGCTACTGCCGCCACCACTGTGATCGCTGTAACCGCGTCGGCTACCGGCTTGGCGCATGCTGACGGCGGTCCTGACGTGTCGGCTGTCGTGACTTACATCATGGGCGGTCTGGCTGCTATCGCGCTGATCGGCGTCGCCAAGATGACTATCGCGGCTGCTCCTGCTGCGTACCAGTCGCTGATGGGTTTTATCAAGAGCCGTTAATTCGGTTTCTGTGTGGCCGTGGGGCGGGGCTTGCGCCTCGTCCCTTTTTTTTATCCGATTGGAAAACATCATGGCTGGATACATCGTTTTTATCGCTTATGCCGGTGCGTTCTGGATTCTCTTTTCATGAGTAGCATTTTCAAGCGAATTTTTGTCGGCGTGTGCATTTCGCTGGTGATGATGTGCGTGCATAAGCCGTCTCACGCGGCCGGATATTCTTGGTCGGGGTCGCAGCATGCTGGGTCGGGAGCAACGCCTTCGGCTGCTTGTGCGTCTGTGATTGCGAATATTCATAATCCGATATTTGTGTTTTTGAAAATCGTATCGATTGATGATACTCATGCCGATTGCTACCAGCAAAACACGGCTGATAAGTCGTACGGCGTGATTGATCGCCTCATTCGCGTCGGCGCTGCTCCTATTTGTACAGCTGGAACGGTTGTTAATTTCTCTCAGCAAACCGCGACCATGAATCCGAATAAGTTTGGTGGCTATAAGTCTCAGCGGCCTATTCCTAGTGATGATAGCGGCTGTGCTTTGTCTAATGTGACGCCTATCGATTGTTACTCTAGGGGTGAAAGTGACACGATGCCATATAGTTTGTATTGTGATTTCACTGGTATTCAGACTGGTCAATCGGTTAGCTATCACGATGCGTTTTCTCCGCCGGATGGACCAACGATTCCGCGCAATTCGCCTATGGGTGATCCGACTAATCAGGGCTGTCCCGCTGGTACGTCGAACGTTGGTACAGATGCTGCTGGTGGTGGAATTTGTTCTGGCGGTGGAACGTCTCCTATCGTGCCAGACAAGACCACTGGAACCGGCGCTGTGACCTCTACGACGAATCCAGATGGATCGACTACGACCAAGGGCACTACGTCTAATTCAAATACAGATGGCAGTACGACTACAAATACTACGACGTGTACCACTGGTACGGATGGCGGTAAGACTTGCACTACGAGCCAGAACACTGGCAATACTCCATCCGGCAATGCTGGTAAAAGCGACGGTAATCCTGATGAGAATAAAAATGATCTGTGCAAGCTCCATCCAGAACTGAATGTGTGCAAAAACTCTCAAGTGACAGGTGCGGCGTGTTCGGGTTCTGGCGTTGGATCGGCCTGTACTGGTGATGCAATTCAGTGTGCAATTTTGCGTCAACAGCAGCTTGAATACTGCGGTAACGCTGTTCCTAACAAGTTGACTCAGGTCGGGCAGGCTGCGATTGATGGCACTGATAACGTTCAAGACCCTTTTAAAAACGCCACTACGGTCAATGTCTCGATGTTTGACACTTCCGATTCAATCCGTGGTGTTTGCCCTGCGCCTGCCGTTGTGGCGCTGCCTATGGGCGGCTCTTTCAACATTCCTTTCGATGCTATATGCGGCTTTGCCGCCATTCTGAAACCAATTCTCATTGCCGTCGCAGCTTTCACTGCGCTCATTTTTGTCTACGGGGGAGTCTGATATGCCTATCGTCCTTTGGCTTGGCCCACTGATTGCCGGTGTGCTGGTGTCTGTCGCTGAAAACCTTGTCTATCGTGTGTTGGCCGCATTGGCGATTGGCGCGGTGACCTTTACCGGCGTCTCTGCGCTGGTCACTCAGGTGAGAGCGTTCATTTTTCAGAACCTCGCAAACGTTGGTCCTGTGATGGACCTGATGGGCCTGTTCGGTTTTGGCATCGTCATCAACATAGGGCTATCCGCTGTCGTCATGCGGCTTACGCTGTCCGGTCTGTCTGCTTCTGGCTCTCTCACAAAAACACTGACAAAGGGGAAGTCGTAATGCCTTATCTGCTCATTACTGGCGCTGTCGGTTCGGGTAAATCGCTGATGGCTATCGATCTGCTTCGCAGCAAGGAATTCATGCACCAGGTGGATGGCGTGATGGTCCCGCGTCCTCTGTATGTGTCAGGTGTGCCGGAACTGAAATTGCCTTTCACTGCTCTTGACCCTAACGAACAAGTTACCGGCGGCGATTTGCTGATGGAGCGTGAGATATCGCCGTTGATCGATTTGCCAAAAGGCGCTGTCGTGTTCATCGATGAGTGCCAGCGTGTCTTCCCGCCTCGCTCTTCCACCAAAACGCCGCCTCCGAATGTTCGTTACTTTGAAGTGCATCGCAAGCTCGGCCATGACGGTATTCTTGTTACGCAGCACCCCGGCCTGCTTGACCCGAACGTTCGCAAACTCGTTAGCCGGCACATTCATGTGGTGCGTGTTCTCGGCCTGAATCGCGCGACGTTGTTTGAGTGGACGAAGTGCGGCGACCCTGATTCAAAGGCGTCCCTCAAGACTGCGTTGCAGCGTGGTTACGCCTATCCCAAAGACGTGTTCAATCTCTACAAAAGCGCTGAGATACACAACATCAAAAAACGTATCCCGAAAATCGTTTATATGATTCCGTTGCTACTCGCTATTGGTGTTGGCAGTGTCGTGGCGGCGGTCAAGTATATGAAGCATCAATCGGACTCACTGGATAAAAATCATGCTAATTCTGGCTCTGATACAGCTACTAAGGCACCTTCGCAAACGACGACTGACGGCAAAAAATACCTAGACCCTGCGGCTGATGCTAAGGAATACGTGTTCATGCGCTCCCCGCGTGTGGCAGGGCTTCCGGCAACTGCTCCTGCCTATGATGAGGTGACCAAACCGGTTACGGCGCCAGTGCCGGCCGCTTGCATTTCGAATCACGATAAATGCAGTTGTTTCACCCAGCAAGCAACGCCAATGAACGTGCCGGACCTGCTGTGTCGCGACATCGTTGCTCGTGGCTACTTCGTTGATTTTGACGACAAGGGCGGTAATAACAGGCGTTCTGAACCCTTGCTTGCTCGTGCTGATGCCGGTGCAAGACCTGTCTCGCCAAACGGTTCTGTGGCTGTTTCTGGACCGTCTGTGGTGTCGTTTGAAACTGAGGATGGTTACGGCATCCTTGGTAAGCGTACTGGTCGCCCTGTGGGGACAAAATGATGGAGCAAATTTCTCTTGCTGACTTGCAGCAGGCTTTCAAGTTGTTGGGCCTGTATGTAGGTGGCGCTGGGTTCGTGATGGGCCTGATGTCTGCTCGGCCTTTGACCTGTGTTCTTGAGCGTGTGCATCATCGCTTGCTTGTTTATCGCCGCTTTCTCTCACGTAATAAACGTGATGGCTCGTAGTGATGAGGTCATTGCACGATATCTTCACCTGTGACTTACCTGGTGTGACTGGTCCAGGGTTCGTCACACCAGCTCAGTCACAGTGTGACAGACCTGGTGTGACTCAGCCGGCGCGTGTCACAGGCGCTCGGTCACAGTTATTGCTCTCTCTTTTCCCCGGTATTGATTTGTTTGGGCGCGGTTTCGAGGAGGAGGGATTTTCTGTTGTTCGTGGTCCTGATCCTCTGTTTGGCGGCGATATTCGTGCTTTTCATGTTCCTCCAGGTCGTTTCGATGGTGTGTTCGGTGGTCCGCCTTGTCCTGATTTTTCTAAAGCGCGTCGTAGCGCTCCTACTGGTTACGGATTGGAGATGATCAGAGAGTTTGAGCGCGTTGTATGTGAGTCCCGGCCTGACTGGTGGCTTATGGAAAATGTCCCCGGGGTTCCTGATCTTCATATTGATGGCTATTCGCACCAACGTATTGATTTGAACGCTCGAGAGGTTGGTTTGGACCAGAATCGGCACCGCCATTTTCAGTTTGGTCACCGCGATGGTTTGGTTATCACTGTTCCTCGTGGTCCGAAGTCAACGACTTTCCAGCCTTGTTGCGTAGCTTCTGAGGGTGCTCAGATGGGTCGTCGTGACTGGGAAAAATTTTGCGGTCTTCAAGGTTTAACTCAGGCTCCTTCGCTTGATCAGTTGACTTTATCTGCTAGGTATCGCGCTGTTGGTAATGGCGTGCCTGTAAATATGGCGAGAGCCTTGGCTCGTGCGATCTTGCGTGCGTCTTCGCCTGATGCGGTCCGGTTGTGTGGTTGTGGTTGTGGTCGTCCTGTTGAGGGTAAGGCTATTTATGCCATTCCTGCTTGCCGTAAGCGTGTGCAGCGTCGAAGTGTGACTGACCTGGTGCAACTGGCGGTCGGTGGGTCACTGTGACTCGGCGCCTGTGACTTGGCCAGGGTGAGTCACACCAGGTCTGTCACGGTTGGTGAGTAGAGACGGCCCGCAGGGCAAAATATCCCCATCTGAGCAAGACCAAAGGTTTTTATAGCTGGTGTTCTGTGCAAGTGCAGGTAGTCGCGACAAGGCGACGCAAGGGGGATTTTTAGTCGTGCAGTCCGCAGGCGGTGGGGAAGGGTAGAGGTGCATCACGTAATAACCCCTCGCTCACACTGATGACGGTTTTGACGTTGGGTTGTAGTTGAAGAGGTGCGGTGTGTAGCGAGGCCGCATAACGCTGCCCCCCGCTCGCGCGGGGTGAGGTTGCGGCGGCGCGAAGCGCCGCTAAACTTGTATTACGGACACTTAAGAACACAAGGCAAACAAAGGGGTTTCAGCCGATAGGCAAATGAAGTTGACTTTCAGAAGTTCAGATTTTTGCAGCAGACATAAAAAAGCCCCGCAGTGATCGAAACACTGCGGGGCCACCGATAAACCAGTTACAGCTGGAGTACCGTATGACCGAATTTCACCTCGATTCAATTGAGTCGTCAAGCTCTTTCGTTACAACCCCTCAAGAAAAACCACACTGGTGGTCTGATGACGGCAACGGCTGGCAGGATAGCTATACAGCTCGTCAGCGTATTTTTGCCAACGGCCAGCAGGAAATAACGATATCCAAGGAAAAACACTTCATAGGCCGTGAAATGCTGCCGCTGCCGGTCTCAAAGCGTGGTACGTCTGAGAAGCGTGAGCGCAATGAGGCTGATGCTGGTCGTCGTGCAAAAAAGAATGTGCGCTTGTGCTGCAAGGAGATAAACGCTGACCGCCTTGTTACGCTAACGTACCGTGAAAACATGACGGACCGTGATAGGGCGCTGAAAGACTTCAAGGCGTTCGTCAGGCGTGTGGGTAAGGTCAAAGATTTTCACTATGTCGCGGTCATTGAGCAGCAAGAGCGGGGCGCAATTCACTTTCATGTGGCGGTCCATGGTCGCCAGTCATACACCCTCCTGCGCTCGATCTGGCAATCCATAGTCGGCCTCGGTCAGACCGGCCAGCAAATGGGGCAGGCTAACGTTCGTGACCCACACAAATTCGGCTTCGGCAGGAATGGTGCGCACAAGCTAGCTGCGTATATTGCCAAGTATGTGGCAAAGGAGATGGACTGCCGCGACATCAATCAGAAGCGGTATTTTCGCTCCAGGGGGATTGTGCTGCCAGAGGTGAACACATGGCGTATTTCCTCGACGGACATGCTCGGTGCTGTCCAAACAGCCTTTGCTGTGGCTGCTGAATTCGGCCTCGATGGTGTGCAGACATGGTGTAACAACGCATTGCAAACGGTCTGGTTGGCTACAGCGCCAAGGTCTGGGCCTCCGGTAAATCTGTGTCCTTTCTGAGTATTGCTATAAAATAACTTTTTCGTTACAGCGAATGGGAATGTTATGCGTGGTGCTTGGTGTCTCAGTTTTTCTCTTGTGTGCCTGTTTGCGAATGCTCAGACAGGCGATTTTAAACGTCGAGATGATGAGTTCGCTAGAATGCTTGCTCAATCTGATCAATCGAAACAGTTTGAGCGTTGCTCTGAAGTTAAAGCCGATCTAGTTGAGCGTAAGGCTGCTCTAGATCGGCATTCTGAGCTACCTCAGCCTGCTGTGTTACGGCGTGCTATGCAGCTGTCGTATGATCAGCGCTTGAGAGCTTATCAATCTGCGTGCCCAGAGCGTTAGACGTTTGCTTGCTTTAGCGTCATCTCAGTGATGTCTTTACGAACCTCCGGGGCTGTGCTTTTCGGTTTCAGCGCTGGAAGCAGGATGATCTGGCCGTTATCGACTAGTCCAAGTTTCTTGCGTAGTGGCGCGATCCCCATCTGCCACATGATGTGTTCATGCTCCATGTTTTGAAGCCGGAGCAGTTCCGGTACCCAGAACGGTATTTTTTCTCTGCCAGTCAGCCAGTCTTTGATGCATCGTTCGCTCCGGCGTAGCCGGTGGGCCAGTTGATTGAGCGGTATGCCCATTGCCCAGTATTTCAGTTCCTCAGGATTCCCGTAGCGTTTGTTCGGATACAGCATATTGTTATTTCCCTCTAGTTATAAAAAATGCCCGCATGCTTGGTTGCACGTGGGCATTAATTATTTACTAAGTGGCGGCACTCTTTATTTTACATAATACAAATTATGCGAAGATGTGGTAGTTTACTTTTACTGGATGTTGCGTTAAACAACTGGTATGCGTATTAGTTGCCTCAGCACAATCTGCATAAATGGCATCTTTCCTTGTTGCTCATTTTGTTTAATCGGCGTCGTTCCGCCGTCTATCGCGTCTGCCATCCCAAAGTTCATTGCTTTGTCTTTCCTGGCGCCACCTTCGGGCCAGCGTGCTGCTGATTCTTGGACTGCGTCCTCTGACGACTTCCTTCTCGGTGACATCGAAAACTGGTCCTGTGTATCGACAATAATGTGGCTTCACAATCTGTAACAAAATTGATAATTAAGCGATGTTAGACTCCGAAAATGTTAATTCCTATTTTCGAAGTTCGGCTGCGGCTACGGAAGGCAAGTTGTTATATATATGGTGCCGTTCGCTACTCCATACGCTTATCTGGTTATACCTGCCTCATATGGTTGTTGGCAGCTTGCGCTGTTACTTCGACCGGTTCAACGATAGATGCTGACAAAGTGACTGCGCTTTCGATAAGTACGCCAGCGACTTCAGGTGGTATATCTGCAGCTAGCTCACTTCCCAAGCAGCCTATCGATCACGAATTGTGGCTTCCACCGGCGTCCGATAGCTTGTCGAGTCTATCGCCAGGACGCTTGGAGATGCCGAGCAAAGATACTCATCCTGATAGCGATGTCGGCCCACCTGCCAGCCTCGGTATTTTCATTGAGCGCGGTAAGGCATCTTGGTACGGTGCAGGTTTTAAGGGACATAAAATGGCCAACGGCGGACGCTACAATATGTATGCGATGACTGCGGCGCATCCAAACCTGCCGTTGCAAACATGGGTGCTGGTACACAACCTGCGTAACAATAAGACAGTGATACTCCAGGTAACTGACCGCGGCCCATATACTGGAAAACGCATCCTTGATGTCTCCTACGCCGCAGCGAAGCAATTGGATTTCATCGCCAAAGGCACCACCGAAGTCGAAATCTATAAATTGGACAACAATCACGGCAAACAGCTGGATTCAGATATTCGGCTGCAGTAAGTCAAACTACAACGTGACTCGCGGTGCGATATCACGTGCAAGATTGCCCGGATATTGCGGACGCAAAGAATAGCCGGCCAGCGTGCGTTGAATCACACCAGCTACGCTGCCCGCAGCAGCGCAAAAACCTGCACGGCAAGCAGAGGCGAATCAGACGGCAGAAGACGGTGATGTTTAGCAAACTGCGAACCGTCAAATACCTTAGGACGATCCAGAATGAAAACCAGCTATCGGTCGGCTCTGCGGAGGGTGACGCGGATCTCCCGTGTACATCTGGAAGGATTGGAAGAAAAGGTGGCGAAAAAAATGGCCTGGATATCGCTATCCAGCCCGGCCTTTTCTAGGTTTTAGTGCTACCGGTCTAACGTTAATTCGGGATGTGTTGCTAGTCCATCTTGCAAATCATTGAGCACGCGCTGATGAGCTATCCATTTGATATCGGCCCACACTGGCAAACCGCGCTTGCGGGAGGATTCCTGATACAAGATCGCCAAACCAAAGCCGCAAGCCACACCTGTGAATAAGGCCACAACCACAAAAAAAATAAGCGGCACGCCACTTGATGAGAAAAATGCATACCAAGTGAACGTACCCCATACGATACAAAGCCAAGGGGAAAATAAACAAACATTCGACACAATGGTAGCTAAATGAGGTGGTGGAACTTGAATTCCCGCACGCCAAAGTAGCCGATGCAATGGTGGCGCATAGCTATAACGCCATAAATCCGTCTTCGCCAGTACTGCCAACGCAGTATGAATATTTGACGAATACGGGACAGTCTCTGCGTGATGGATGGCAGTCATTTTAATATTTTTCAATTACGCCAGCCTAATCTGGTTATTTGAATGAAGCTTTCGTTTTCTCTAAAAATCTGCATGAAGCAGGTGCCGGTAGAAATCATCTAGGGGTCAAGCTTTGATTCGTGCCGTATAGCTTGGACTTCTTACTGATCGGTAGTTACTTGCGTAAATTTCGTCATGCTGGTGGCGACAACTTCATCGACCACAATGAGCGAAGCGGCATATGCAATGGTGCGCTGATAATCCGGCATACAGGGATGCACATCGAACGCCAGATTCACCAAGCTGTTTTTATAGCGCTTCAGATTCTTTAGGGGATCACCCGACTTCGTCAGTACTAAATAACGCCTCATAGTGTTGACGATTTTTTCAACAGCAAACTCGACGGATTCACCATACAGTGACAGAGTCGCCAATCCCAAAATTCTCTGGATACTTTCATCAAGTATCGGATCGTCCAGATATTTTTCCATTTGAAAATCTCCAAATCACTATTAACAGCAATATCATTGCCGAAGTGACCTCATACGGTCCAATGTCAAAAAATGTCATTTTTCAATTGTTTTCAAATAAAATTCCATGGGAAAAATAAACGTCTGTTTCCGTACACATCCACGTCCGATGCCTCAATGCGACTTGCTACACCTATGAATGACGTCGCAACCGAAAATACAGCGTGGCATCTTTATTTAATAGAGTGTGAGGATGGCTCCATCTACACCGGAATCACAGTGAATGTACAAGCGCGTTATGCTGCGCATGTCAGCGGTAAAGGAGCAAAATACACAAAATCGCACCGCCCTCTTCGACTATTGAAGAGTATTGAGTATCCGGATAGATCATCAGCTTCAAAAGCCGAGTATCAGATTAAACGTTTGAAGGCCAAGGCAAAGTGGGCTTTGTGCCACGAGAGCGTCATTGAACAAGATCTGTAATAAAATTTTCCAGATTTCACCTCATGAATAGTCCCATTACTGCAAGTCGCCATGCCATGAGCAGCAACCCCATTTCCAATATAAAAACGGGAAGTGAGGTGGTTTTGTATGCACGGGCCGGCACTGCCGTAGTTTTGTTATGGTCAGCGGCCGCCTCCTCGTTGACGACCAGAATATGACATCTAGTCCTGGTGCGAATCCGATGCTTGCGGCCGGCAATAATCTCCGTGAAAACGGAATTGACTATGTCACTTGCTGCAGCGACAGTGCGACGCCCTATTCCTTTTTCTGAAAGCTTCTTTTAAATGCATGCGCGCTCGGTTGGCAGAGACCGGGCTCCGCAAACAAATTCACGCAGGATTTTGTTACGTCCCGGTTTTTCGTATCGATCTTGTTCATTTTCAGACGACAGCCAACATCAAATGTTCGAGTGATGCTATGCGGGTTTTACTCTAATCTCAATGTCATCGCCAAGTCGATTTAGGCAATCCATCAATTTCCGCTCGGGCAAGTTAGTAAAGTCGCCGCGCATCATGTCGGAAACCTTCGGCTGGGTAATGCCCATCCGTTTGGCTGCGGCTTGCTGAGTCAGTTCAAGGCGGCGCATCATTCCTGTTCTCGACGACCAACGCGACAAGACTATTGAGCAGTTAAATATAAATCGCACACTCCGCCTAAAACATGGCTTACGACAGGACGAGGCGACACTATGAAAATAATCAAAGCCCTATAAGGTCATCCGCTTTGCCGACGCCCAAATCTCGAACTATTTTTGGTCAGCTCTATATATTTATTGCGTAATAGTTTCGATTAATTTTACTCACTGTCGGCTTGGTAGTTATTTGACAATAACGTGTCTTGAACCAGTGATGACGCTCACCGGCCCAAGAGAAAATTCATAGAGTCCCCCTCGCTATCCTCCCGTGCAATCCACTTGATTTTAGATTTTTCAAGATGTCTATTGACAGTTCATTTTGCTCGTCCTAGTATTGTCGACATCTGACATATCAGATGACGACAAGGAGCAACAGATGAATGACCGGGCAATTGACGTTAGAAAAGTTAAGGACCTGCACTGCGATGTCCTGGTGATAGGCGGTGGCGCAGCGGGAGTTGCAGCGGCGGTCACCGCCCGGCGCCAGGGTTTGCGCGTGGTGCTGCTGGAACGCTACGGCTTTTGTGGAGGGGGGGCTGTTGCGGGACTGTCAGGCACGGTATGTGGGATGTATTTGGCAACAGATCGGATCGGCGCGAAACCAGAAACCGTAGTGTTTGGCTTCGCTGAAGAGTTCTGCAAGATGCTGGAGGACCGAGGAGGACTCGGTCCCCCATTGCGCTACGGGAAAACGTGGACGCGCGTCCATGATCCGCTGGTATGGCGAGATACTGCGGACGCGCTGCTGATGGCAATCGGTGTTCAGGTGATCTTTCATGCTGTCGCCATCGGCACTCTGCTCGACGGCAAAGAGCGCGTCGAAGGCGTCCAGGCATGGACCAAGCAAGGTCCGTTGACGATTCGCGCCCAAGTAACCATTGATGCGAGCGGCGACGCCGACCTGGTGGCGATGGCGGGATTTGATAGCTTCGTCGGCGACCATGGACACGTACAGAATCCCACCATGATCTTTCGCCTGCTTGGCGTGGACGTCGAACGTTTTACCGCAACTTATGGCGACGACACGATCATGGGCGAAGCCGTATCCGCACTGATACGTGAACGCCAGTCGGCAGGCGACAACCTTCCCCGCTCGAAAATCTGGCTATTTCCGACCACGCGCCCAGGCGAGCTGCTGTGCAATTGCACCCGGATAACTGGCGATGACGGCCGCGAGCTCAATCCGCTTTTCTATCGCGATTTCACCGATGCAGAACTGAATGGCCGGCGCCAGGTGAGTGCATATGCCGAGTTCTTCAAGAAATATGTTACCGGATGCGAAAACGCCTTCATCAACGACACCGGTGTTCAGGTCGGTGTACGCCAGACCAGGCAGATCGAGGGCGTCACGAAACTGATGAACAACGATGTACTGGCGGCGCGCAAATTTTCCGACGCCATCGCACGTTCTCCCTGGCCAATTGAACTGCACAGTGGCGCCAGGCCGAAGGTCGAATGGATTATGGACGACTACTACGAAGTGCCCTACTCCTGCTTCGTTCCCACGCGTGGCGAAGGCTTGCTGGTGGCTGGGCGATGCCTCTCAGCGGAACACGAGGCAGTGGCATCGGCACGCGTTACCGCCCAATGTTTTTCCTACGGCCATGCGATTGGGCATGCCGCATCTCTTGCTGTTCGACAAAAAATCGAACCGCGCACCGTAGATCCCCAGGAAATCCGCGAAGCACTCGAAAAGAACGGTGCGCAGTTGTTTTAAATAACACAGATTAATCAATATCAAAGGAGAAATTGCTAATGATCATTAACAACATCGGTCAAGTTCGTCACCTGACCCTGAATCGTCCAGCGCGTCGTAACGCACTCGACAGCAAGGCGATCGAAGAACTGAAAGATGCACTGCAGGCAGCCGACAGGGATCCTGCTGTTCGGGCAATTGTCCTGTCTGGCGCCGCACCGGCCTTCTGCTCCGGCAGCGACTTGAAAGAATTAAGCACAATGTCGATTCAAGAGATGTGCGATTCAGAATTGGTGACCGCCGAAGTGGCGCGATCAATTGCCGGGCTGTCCAAGCCGGTGATTGCCGCTGTAGAAGGTTTTGCACTTGGCGGCGGCTTTGTTCTCGCCATTTCCTGCGACGTCGTGGTTACCGCTTCAAACGCGCGATGGCATCTTCCCGAAGTGCCGAACGGCTGGCTGCCGCCATGGGGACTTCAAGCATTGCTTGCACGTGTCGGCGCGGTCCGTGCGCGGCTTCTTACCTGGGCCGCTGACCCGATCGACGGTAATGAAGCACACCGTCTCGGCGTTGCAGACTACCTGACGCAAGCAGGCAACGCCGATCAGGATGCACTGGCATTGGCACAACGGCTGGCCGCATTGCCTGCCGAGGCGATTACTTCAACAAAACGCTTCTTCGAGCCTTTTGTCACTCACGATGGAGAGCGGCTCGATCGCCTGGCGACCCAACATTTTGCAAGCAATTGCGAAGGCGGCACTGCACAAGCCCTTCTCTCAAAATTCAAGGTGAAATCGTGAGCAAAATATTATCTGCAGCGCAAGCAGTAGCATCCATCAAGGATGGACAAACCGTCGCATCCGTCGGCGTGATCGGCTGGGTAGTTCCGGATGCCACGTTATCGGCGCTTGGCAAGCGTTTCCGAGAAACCGCATCGCCGCGCAATCTGACATTTTATTTTCCATGCGGAACCGGAGATGCGGTTGATATCCGCGGCATGGACCACGTTGCCCAGGAAGGATTGATGAAACGGATTGTTTCGGGATCCTACATCAACCCGGTCGATCCACGGACCGGGAAGCGCCCGGCGCTCATGCAACTGATCCAGGAAAATCGGATTGAGGCGTATTCATGGCCGATTGGCGCCTCCATGCACTGGTTGCGCGAGGTGGCTCGCAAGAGTCCGGGTTATATCACGCGGGTAGGACTCGGCACCTACGCCGATCCGGATAATGGCGGCGGCAAGTTTACCAACTGTTGCGAAGATAATCTGATTCAAAAGATTCGCCTGAACGGCGAAGAGTTGCTGTTCTACCCGACCTGGTCAGTAGACGTCGCCATCATTCGCGCCAGCAGCGCCGACGAGTTCGGCAATCTTTCCTTTGAAGATGAACCGCTGGTGTCGTCCAGCCTGGCGCTGGCTCTTGCGGCCAAGGCCAGCGGCGGCCAGGTAATTGCGCAGGTTCGCAGAATCGTACCGCGCGGCGAGCGTCTGGCTACCGCCATCCGGCTGCCAGGCATGTTTGTCGATACGCTGGTAGTAGAGCCGGACATGATGATGAGTACCGATACGCCATACAACGATGCCTACTTGCATCCGAATGGCCCCCGCACCGGTCTGCCCGAGATCCCGTTCGGGCCGGACAAGGTGATTGCTCGCCGTGCTGCGATGGAAGTGCGTAAACATGAGCTGTCGATTTTCGGCTTTGGCGCAGCTGCGGATGTACCATTGGTGATGGCTGAACAGGGACTGATCGATCCGGAAACAGGTTCGGACGACTACTGGTTCACAACCGAACACGGTTCATATGGAGGAATCGTGATGAATGGCTGGCAGTTCTCCGCCAATCTTCATCCGCAAGCGCTGATCGACGGCGTCACGCAATTCGATGTGATCGATGGCGGTTTGTGTCGCTTCGCCGCCCTGGCATTCGCCGAATACGATTCGCACGGTACCGTCAATGTCAGCAAATTCGGCAAGGTCAATCCAGGCGCCGGTGGTTTCATCGATATTGCGAAAAATGCCCAGCGCTTGGTATTTACCGGTTCTTTTACCACCGGCGGCCTGGACATCGGCTACGACGGCGGATGCATGACGATTCGTCAAGAAGGCAAGGTCAGCAAGTTCGTCAATACGGCGCAAAGCATCACTTACTCGGTAGGAAAGGGAGTTGCCGTAGGTCAAACTGCCCTGATCGTCACCGAACGCGCCGTCTTTGAAGTGACCCGGGAAGGCCTGGTGCTGATTGAAATTGCCCCCGGCGCCGACCTGCAGCGGGACATCCTCGACCATATGGCTTTCGCGCCACACCATATCCTGGATCCGCTGCCACTGATGGATGCTTCGTTATTTGATCCTGCACCGGGCGGAGGTATTTAATCGAAGCGTTCAGGCTAGGAGTCAGTTCTGAAGAAAGGATTTGCTGTCGCGGCAAATCACATATCGAGACAAATTACCGGTAAAGCAGTACTCAGCATGGGGGCCTGCTTTGCGCGATGTTCGCGCCGCTTCCGGTAACTCGCACATCCCTGCCCGACGGATTGGCAGGAAAATATACGGGCCGGCATAACGGCCCCGGAGGAGACAAAGATGAAATTCCGCTGGTTTATAGTTTTCATGTTATTCCTTGCTTGCATGATCAGCTATCTTGATCGTGCAGCACTCTCGGTTGCCGCACCATTAATCGCCAAAGAGTTTAATTTGGATCCGGCACATCTAGGCATCGTCTTCAGCGCATTTTTTGTAGGTTATGCTCTGTTTTGCTTTATCGGCGGATGGGCGGCCGACCGTTTTGGCGCAAGACGGGTGCTGATTGTAGCGATCGGTTTGTGGTCGATTTTCTGCAGCCTGACGGCGGTTGCTTCCGGCCTCCTCAGCCTGCTGGTTATCCGGGTCGTGTTTGGCGCTGGCGAAGGTCCCTTGGCCACCTGTATCAACAAGATAATCAGTGGCTGGTTCGATCGCAAGGAACAGACTACCGCGGTTGGATTTGCCAATTCGGGCCTGCAACTGGGCGCCGCACTTGCAGGACCTGTGATCGGACTGATGGCTGTCCATTGGGGCTGGCGCATACCCTTTGTTATCATCGGTGTGGTTGGCTTGCTATGGGTGCTGATGTGGACGATATTCTCCTCCGACCGGCCAGAAGGAAACCGCTGGATTCGCGGTGCCGGAAAATTGCCGGCATCGGAAAAATCCCCCTGCGATACCGCTGAAGTACTCCCCAACATGCCTTTGATGGCGTATTTGAAGAGTCCGACGATTCTGGCAACCTCGCTCGCGTATTTTGGCTATGCCTATATTTTGTATTTTTTCCTGTCCTGGTTCCCTAGCTACCTGATGATGGAAAGACACTTGAGCCTGTCTTCGATGAGTATCGTGAACGTGATTCCGTGGGTGCTTGGCTTTATTGGCATCGCGTTAGGCGGCTTCATTTCCGACCTGATTTTCCGCTGGACCGGAAATGCCCTGAAATCACGCAAGATCGTGATCGTCGGCGGTCTGCTAATTGCCGCTGCCTGCGTGGCGCTAGCCGGCACCGCCGATAGTGTCGGTGCGGCGGTTGCCTTGATGGCCACCACTGTATTTTTCATGAATCTGACACTTAGCGTGTACTGGGCGATTATTCTGGATACGGTCGAACCTGGGCGCATGGGCGGCGTTGGCGGATTCATGCACTTGCTGGCCAACACCGCAGGCATTCTTGCCCCCATATTGACCGGGTTCCTGGTGCAGTGGACCAAGGTTTTCACCAGCGCATTCGTTCTTAGCGGCGGCGTCGCCTTGGCAGGTGCACTGGCGGTGGCGTTTTTTGTGCGTGCGCCCCGAGCCAGCACCGAATCCTCTGATGAGAAAAGTGTAATGGCCAAAGAACTATTGCAAAACTAATATTTGTTTGAAGCTCAAAAACGGGACAGATGTCCCGTTTTTGAGTATAACGAGGCATGCTGGAATTGACGCAACACTGTAAAATGCCGCGATGAACAATGACCTTCCAATAAAAGAAAATCCCAAATCCGAAACGCCGAATTCACCCGAGCTATTGCTGACCGATGTGGCATTCAGCCAGATTGAAGAAATGATCGTCACACGTCGCCTCCCGCCCGGATCGATGATTTCGGAAGTACAGCTTGCGGTCGAACTAGGCATGGGACGCACGCCGATACGAGAAGCTCTCCAGCGGCTGCGGCAAATCGGATTTGTGGAAATGCTGCCGCGCCGCGGCACGCTGGTTTCGGGCATAGATATCCGGCAACAACTGGAACTGCTGGAAGTCAGACGGCCCCTTGAAGAGTTGATGGCCAGGTCGGCCGCATTACGCGCGACATCGGGGGAACGTACCAATCTGCGCAGACTTGCGCAAGCAATGATTGATGCTGCCGAGCGGGAAAACATGGATGACTGGATTCACGTTGGCCGTGAAATTCACGAGGCGGAAGTTCTCGCAACACACAACAGCATGCTGGTCACCAGCATGCAGTCAATCCACGCTCAGTCAAGGCGATTCTGGTATTTTCATATTGAGCAGAATCGAGCTTACGTCGAAGGCGCCGAGTTGCATTCCAAAGTCCTGAACGCCATCGCAGAAGGCGATAGTAACGGGGCCGCCACCGCCGCGCACGAATTGATGCAGTTCATCGAGCGTTTTACTCGCTCCGCACTCGATATCTTTTGACCAGATTCTTGGATAGCCCATTCCTGGTGTACCGGGCTTGATCTTCAAGCCCGGGCAGCTACTTCTGTCCTGCATGCGGCCACTTTTGGCTGAGCTTCTCATATCCGCTAGCAAGTGCGTCCAGCAAGTGGCGCACAGCAGGAACCATCCCTCTGCGCGTAGGGAAAATCGCATGCACAAGACCTGCCCTTGAGGAAAGGTGCGGCAACAATATCCGCAATCTACCCGCCTGCACGTCATCGCCCACAAACTCCCTTGGCAGCATGACCGCGCCAGCACCTAGCGTCGCTGCAATTCGCAGACTGGACATGTCGTCTGTCGCCAATCGCGGCTTATGGAGTAACGAGTATGCTTGTCCACCGGCATCGACCAGATTCCACATATACCGCTCGCTGCTGTTGGCCATGGCGAGCGTCGGCCAGTCCTTCAGCGAATCGATCGATGCCGGGACTGCATGTTGCTCAATCAAACTTGGGCTGGCAACCAGAACCAAGGTCGACCATCCCAGGTGCCGCACCACGAGGTCGGTGTCCTCCAAAGGCGGCTGCCTCGCGCGAATCGCGAAATCCAAGCCTTCCTCGATGACTTCCACCCGGCGATTGGTTGCGTCGATCAGTACCTGGACCTGCGGATTATCTAGCGTGTATTGGGAAATGATCTCGGCGATACCGGAGTTCAGCAGTCCTACCGGACAACTGATACGAACGGTGCCTTGTGGCTTGGCGCGCGTCTGGTCCACGATCTCCTTGGCAGCCTTGGATTCGGCAACCAGCGCCAGGCAATGCTGGTGAAACTGACGGCCGGTTTCTGTCAATGACAGGCTGCGGCTGGTGCGATTGAGCAAACGTACGCCGAGTTCCTCCTCCAAGGCCCGGACCCGCCGGCTCAATTTCGACGTCTGCAGGCCGAGACTGCGTCCGGCTGCGGTGAAGCTGCCGCGCTCGACCACTTCGGCGAAAAGGCGAAGATCATTCAGATCTGAGATTTGGTCCACAAGAGTCACACCGTCAAAGTTTGTTCCGATCATTCTATCTGGAGCAATGATTCTTTGCAAAACAGGATATATGCAAACGATCGTTGCGATCCTAATATTGCCTCTATGGGTTCACGCCATCACCGACTTTGCAACCTAAGGAGGAATTAACCATGCTAAAAGTTCACGCATATGCCACGCCCAATAGTCTCAAAGTGCCGATCGCGCTTGAGGAGATGGGGCTCGACTATCAGCTCATCCCTGTCAATTTGCGCCAAGGCGAGCAGAAGACCGATATTTTCAAAGCCATGAATTCCAACCAGAAGGTGCCGGTTCTCGTCGACCGCTCCATTCTTGAAGGCACGGATGTCGTGCTGAGCGAGTCTGCGGCGATTCTGGTTTACCTCGCCGAAAAGAGTGGGCAACTTCTTCCGAAAGACATTTCCTTGCGAGGCAAGGTCTTTGAGCAGCTGTTCTTTCATGCGTCCGGCGTCAGTCCGGCGTTCCTGCAGGCATTTGTAATCGCGATCCAATCGTCGCCGCAAGCCGAAGCCCAAGCAAGGGCGCTTTCGGAGGTCGAAAGGGTTTTAGGGGTGCTCAATCACGGTCTGAAGTATCACCGATATGTCGCGGGCGATACGTACAGCATCGCAGATATTGCGCACTTCGGTTGGATTTGGCGCCACCAGGCAGTCGGGGTATCTCTCGACAAATTTCCATCCGTCAACCGCTGGTACGCAGAGATTTTGGCGCGGCCAGCTGTTGTCAAGGCTATCGAAAAAACCATGGCGCTTGCTCGATAAGCACGCCGTCCGTTCCACCGGCCCTTGAGGGCCGGTCACTCAGGAGAAAAACATGATTTCGCATCGACGCTGGGAATCGCTGGACAAAGCCGACATCGGCTGGTTGCGCGCCGGATATCACTTTCAGGTCAGTCCCGAGGGTAATCCCGCACATGGCGCATTGGGTTCCCTAATCGTCTGGAACGACGATGAGATCGCCGTTGGCGGCGGCTTTCCCCAGCATGGGCACCGCGACGTGGAAATTATCACCTACGTCCGCCAAGGCGTGCTCGGGCACCGCGACAACCTGGGTTCAGAAGGAACGATCCAGGCTGGGGATATTCAAGTAATGAGCGCAGGAGCTGGCATCCGCCACGCCGAGTTCAACAAAGGCGATGTGCCGCTCAGGATTTATCAAATCTGGTTGCTGCCGCAAGAGCGCGGCGGCAAGCCTCAATGGGGTACCAGGACATTCCCGAAAAGTGACCGTTCCGGACGTTTTGCCGTGCTGGCCAGCGGATTCGCCGACGACAAGGAGGCCTTGCCGATTCGGGCAAATGCGCGCCTGCTCGGTGCAACGCTCAAGGCCGGCGAAAGTGTTCGCCAGCCTATTGATCCGTCTCGCAGCGTGTATCTCGTTGTTGCCTCGGGGCGAATCGAAGTTGAAGGTGCGCTCATGGGTGCGCTGGACGGGGCTGTAATCACGAACGTTGACGCTGTCGATGTGTCGGCTCTCGAAGATTCTGAGCTGGTAATGGTGGAAGCCGGCTAAGAATTACTTTTTCTATCCACCGAAGCATTTTCATTTTTTCATTTAAGGAGATTGTTATGGAAAGCAATAAATTTATACCTCTACT
Source organism: Collimonas arenae (assembly GCF_000786695.1). NCBI lineage: Bacteria > Pseudomonadati > Pseudomonadota > Betaproteobacteria > Burkholderiales > Oxalobacteraceae > Collimonas > Collimonas arenae. The sequence continues at coordinate 2,879,471 of NZ_CP009962.1, forward strand.
GGGCCGCATCCTGATCGGTGCGCCGTTTCTGATGAGCGGACTGGGTAAGTTAGGCGCGTACGCCGCGACGGTTGGCTACATTTCGGCCGTCGGGCTACCCGCGCCGACGCTTGCGTACATCGTTGCAGTGTTAATCGAAATAGGCGGCGGCGGCCTGTTACTTTCGGGCTACCAAGTTCGTCTGGCGTCGCTAGTGATGGCTGTATTCAGTTTGGGGACAGCGTTCTTCTTTCACAATAACTTTGCAGACCAGAACCAAATGATCCATTTTCTCAAGAACGTGATGATGGCTGGCGGCCTGCTGCAGATCACTGCCTTTGGCGCTGGCGCATGGAGCCTGGACGCCCGCTTCGCGAGTTTGACCGCGCGTAAACCAGTCCTGGGGGCGAACTGAGGATGGATTGCTTTTCAACACGTTTCTTTTGAATCTAAATCACTGACCATCACTGACCAAGAGGCTGTTGCAAACACAGATGGCTAGGCGTTCCGACGAAGACAGTACGACTAGTACGACTGGTACGTCTGGGAGAAACAACAACGCCAGGTGTGTTTGCAAAAGCCTCTAAGGAGAAATCTCATGAATGACCGTATTCACGAACTGCTTCGTCGCAATCTGCAGGAAGTTTTTGGCGAGGGCGACGCCGCTCGCCGGCGTGCGGCAATCAACGAACTCTTTACCGAAGACTGTGCGCTGTATGTACCGCCAGGTGCATTTACCGGGCGTGAAGCCCTCGACAAATTTGCCGGTGATCTCCGCGCGACTCACCCGCATTTCGTGTACACCGCGCATGGCGAACCTCAGGCTCTCCACAACGCTGGCCGGCTCGCCTGGGGATCTGGCCAGCGCGGCGAAGCACCTGAATATACAGGCGTAGATGTGATCATCGTACGCGATGGCAAGATCGCGGCGCTCTATGTGTTTCTCGATTCCATGCCTTCATAAGCACGGAATAGACTGCGGTCTGGCCGGTGGAGAAATGGAAAAGTTCGTCGCCGCCAGATCCTGTAGTGCTTCGCTAATCGGTATTGTCCGACCATCCATAGCCCCACCCTCGCCTGCCAAACTCATCGAGGTATTCCGACATGGTCCGATCTATCTAAACCTGACACGCAACCAGATCATTTCCTAGACGGAAGACATGAGGTTCACAATTTCTCGCAACAGGAAATTGGCAGCAGGACTGAGCTTTCGTCCAACGCGAGTCGCCACATAGCGATCGAACGTATTAGCGATGGGGTGCAGAATAGGCACAGCTGCCACGAGCCCTGCGTCCACCCTCTCCTTCGCCGCCAGCTTCGTCATGAATGCGACGCCCATCCCTTGCGCCACCAGCGATGACGCGATGGTGAAGAGATCGCAGGTAAACATGGGCGAGACGCTCAGATCGGCGTCCCAGAACATGGCATTGATATAACCCTGGACTGCGAATTTGTCCGTCATGAAGATGAGCGGCTCGTGTACCAGTTCTTCGATCTGTACAGAGGTTCTCAAAGCCAGGGGATGGCCGACGGGCAGGATTGCACACAACGGTTCACGCTGGAACAAGCGCGCGTTCAAGAGGGCATCCTGTGAAGTGCCGATGGAGACGCAGATGTCGGCTTCGTCGTCCCGCACCATGCGAATCAACTCCGGCAGCGGCCCCGTACGGATGTGCATGCCAATATCCGGGTACTTCTGATGGAAACGCTTGATCACCATTGAAATCAAGCTGCCGGCCAAGCCTTCGCCAACCGCCACCGTGACATGCCCGCGCCTGAGATCGCGGTATTCGGCGATCTGGGCGCGAAAGCGTTTCGCATGGCGCTCTCGTTCGTGACCATATTCAACGGTGGCAAGCCCGACTTGCGTGAGCGAGATGCTTCGCCCCCGCCGCGACACCAGCGCCAGTCTCAGACGGCGTTCCGTCGCCGCAATCTGCCGGCTGATAGTCGACACGTTCACCCCCAGAAACACAGCGGCCTGGCGCATGCCCCCATGTTTCTCCACTGCGCGCAAGTACTCGATTGTTCGCTCGCTAATATCTTCATCTTCTATAGACATCGCCATCTCCTGTTGCGCCGGACGCAACATTCTAGCAGGTTCAGATATCTGTTTTGAACTCGGTTTCGGTTTATATTCAGCGGCATTCAAATACGCGGAATGACCTTTGTCAAAGGGTCGTCAGGCACGGCGGGGTTGTCGATCAGCGGACGGCTACAGCTCGCTGGTCTGCCGTGACTACCCGGAAGCAACAGGAGGAGACAGAATGGATTCGAGCAGAACTACGTCGGACAAGGTGGCTGCGGCCATGCGCGAAAGAGAGAAAGGCGCGCACGTAGCAATCAGCCCCTATGTGTTGCTTTTCGCGGTATTGCTGTTGGCAGCCATCGCTACATGGATCATCCCGGCGGGCGAATTCGATCGCGTGGTCAAGAACGGCATCAGTTTTGTCGTTCCGCACAGCCTTAAGCGCGTGCCCCAAAGCGGGATTGGTCCTGGGGCGATCTTCGTCGCCATTGCACATGGCTTGATCATTTCCGCGCCGATTATCTTCCTGATTCTGTTTACCGGCGGCGCCCTTGCCATTTTGGAGAAGACCGGGGCGGTGAAGGCTGCGCTTGGCCGGATCGGTACCGGATCAAACGTACAGGATGCCTCGGTTATTTTCACCGTCTGCATCATTTTCTCGTTGCTGGGAACGGTAGGAGTCGTCACGAACTCGGTGGTCGCGTTCGTGCCGCTGGGCCTCCTGATCACGCGTTCATTGCGGCTACCCGCTGTGTTTGGCGTGGCCTTTATCTACCTAGGGACCTATTCGGGCTTCAACAGCGCCGTCCTCAATCCGGCAACGACAGGGATATCGCAACGTCTGGCCGAACTGCCCATGTTCTCCGGCATCGGATTTCGCGCCGTGGTATACCTGCTCTTTGTCATTGCGACAATCGGGTTTCTCATTGCCAACGTCCGGGCGTACCGGCGAAATCCGCATGCGTCGACATTCTTGATCACCGAAAACGATGCTCTCGCGACGGCTCCCATGGAGCCCGGTGCGAAGCTGACGCGGCGGCAAACCACCGCGATCGCATTTTCCACCCTCGCTCTCTGCACTTTCGTTTTTGGTGCAGTAAAGCTGCATTGGGGTGAGGTTGAAATGATCTCGATGTTCATGATCATCGCCATCGGATCCGGCCTGATTTGCAGGATGGGGCCGACTCAGATCGCAGACGAATTTCTGGCAGGGTCTGGGAAACTGATCCATGGGGCGCTGATCGTCGGTCTTGCCCGCGCCATTTCGACCGTACTGAGCGACGGCAAGATTCTCGATCCAATGGTCAACCTGCTTTCCGAGATACTGGCGCCACTCCACCCTATCCTTGCCGCCATCGGCATGTTCCTGAGCGCTGCCGTCATGCATATCGCGATCTCATCAGGATCGGGCGAGTCGGCGGCATTGATCCCCATTTTTGCACCGCTGGGCGATGCTCTTCATCTGACGCGCCAGGTCACGGTGCAAGCAGTGCTCTTGGGTGAAGGAATCATGAATTGCTTCAATCCGACATCCGGGGTGTTGATGGCCGTGCTCGCCACCGCACGCATTCCCTTTGGACAATGGGTGCGTTTCGTCATGCCGCTCATCTTCCTATGGGGCGTTATCTGCATTCTCACCCTGATCGCAGGCGTTCTCATCCACTGGGGCCCCTTCTGATTCTTAGTACATGCTGTGCCCAGGCACGGGTTATACGCGTACTGCCGGCGCGACCGCCCTCTTTCGTCAATCGCTTAAATCGCTTATTGAGGTTTTCATGCCATCCAAGCCCTTTACTTCACTGACCGACCTCATGCATCAGGAGGCGGATCTCGCACACTTGCGCCAACAATTGCACAGCAATCCCGAACTGGCCTTTGCCGAATACGAGACTTCCGATCTCGTGGCCGATCAGTTGCAGGCATATGGTTATCAGGTATACCGTGGCATCGCGCAAACAGGAATAGTTGGAACGCTCACAGTCGGCGGCGGCAGCCGCTCGATCGGCATTCGGGCAGACTTTGATGCGCTACCGATTTGCGAGGCGAACACGTTTGCGTACGCCAGCAAGAATCCCGGGAGAATGCATGCCTGCGGTCATGACGGACATACGGCAATGCTATTGGGGGCCGCCAAGCATCTCGCCCAAACAAAGCGATTCAACGGCACGGTGAACCTGATCTTTCAACCGGCGGAAGAGCGTGGCTTCGACAGCGGTGCAAAACAGATGATCGCCGAAGGACTGTTCGAGCGTTTTCCATGCGACGCCGTGTTTGCCCTGCATAACCACCCTGGCAAGCCTGCCGGCAGCTTCATGTCCCGTTCCGGGGCTTTCATGGCGGCTGGCGACCGGGTGTATATCAAGATCGTCGGCCAGGGCGGCCATGCGGCCAGGCCACATCTCGCGCACGATCCTATCGTCGCCGCATCAAGCATTGTGATGGGATTGCAGACCATTGTGTCGCGCAATATCGACCCGACGAAAGCGGCCGTGATCACGGTCGGGAAATTCGCGGGGGGAGAAGCTCCCAATGTCATACCCGATCAGGTCGAACTGCGCTTGAGCGTACGCTCATTTTCCACTGAAGTACGCGCTTTGCTGAAGGACAGGATCATCGCGCTCGTGATTGCGCAGGCCCGGAGTTTTGGCGTCGAAGCCGTGATCAATTATGTCGAAGGATATCCGGTTGTCACCAATACCGATGAAGAAACGCGCTTTGCCATTGAGGTCGCCAGGGAACTGGTTGGGCCGGACGCGGTGGACGACAACATGGATATGCTGATGGGAAGCGAGGATTTTGCATATATGTTGCAATCTCGTCCTGGTTGCTTCCTCCGCCTGGGCAACGGTCCGGCCGATCAAGGAAAGACCTTGCACAGCCCGCACTACGACTTCAACGATCAGAATCTGTCGGTTGGCGCGGCGTATTGGTCTCGCCTTGTCGAACGTTATCTCGATCCGGACCGCTTGACGTCCGGACGATAGCGCAGGGTTTCATACTGAGCGAAGCTGATCGGCTTTGCTGCACAAATCCCCGCCATCATTGCGACGCTTACATCCGCTCGAATATGGCGGCAATGCCCTGGCCGCCACCTATGCACATGGTCACCAGTGCGTAACGACCGCCAACGCGCCTCAGTTCGTACAGCGCCTTCACCGTGATCAGCGCACCGGTGGCGCCGATCGGGTGGCCAAGCGAGATGCCCGAGCCGTTTGGATTTACCTTGCCGGCATCAAGACTCAACTCTTTTGTGACAGCACATGCCTGAGCAGCGAACGCCTCGTTGGCTTCGATCACATCGAGATCGGCGACCGTGAGTCCGGCGCGTTCGAGCGCCTTACGTGTCGCCGGCACTGGACCGATGCCCATGTATTTCGGATCGACGCCCGCATGGGCATAGGAGACCAGGCGCGCCAGCGGTTTCAGGCCGCGCTGTTCAGCGACGCTGCGTTCCATCAGGACGACCGCAGCGGCGGCATCGTTAATGCCCGACGCGTTGCCCGCAGTGACAGTACCGTTTTCCTTGGTGAAGATCGGACGGAGCTTGGTGAAATCGTCCAGGCTCGAGTGACTGCGTACATGCTCGTCCTTGTCGAACAGGATGTCTCCTTTTTTCGATTTCAGCTTGATCGGCAGAATCTGGTCGCGGAAGTAGCCTTGTTCGATCGCATGCGCTGCGCGCCGATGGGATTCGAGCGCCAGGGCGTCCTGCTCTTCGCGCGAAATACCATATTTCTGCGCGACATTCTCTGCGGTGACGCCCATGTGAATCCCGTGGAATGGGTCGTGCAAAGCGCCCAGCATCATGTCGATCAAGCGCGAGTCGCCCATGCGCGCACCGAAACGCATGTCGGACGATATGAACGGCGCCCTGCTCATGGATTCCGCACCGCCGCCAATGGCGATATCGGCATCGCCCAGCAAAATGCCTTGTGCGGCAGAGATAATGGCCTGCAGGCCGGAGCCGCACAGGCGGTTGAGCGTGAGCGCCGGCGCATGTTCGGCGACGCCGCCGTTAAGCGCTGCCACGCGCGCCAGATACATATCCTTGGGTTCGGTCTGGATTACATTGCCGAACACGACGTTACCCACTTCGTCTCCCGAGACTTGCGCGCGGACCAGCGCCTCGAGCACGACGGCAGCACCAAGCTCGGTTGGTGAAAAATCTTTCAGGCTGCCGCCGAAATCCCCGATGGCGGTACGTACACCGCTAACTACCACGACTTCTCGTTGCATCATTTTCTCCTTTGGCTCTCGCCTAAACAACGCCCTGCACTGCGGCGACTTGATCCAGGTTTGCCAGTTCCTTCATTACAAACAGCATTTCTTTTGCAATCCACCTACCCCCCCCATCACCATCAAACGGCCGGCGATGGGGGCTTCGTTACGCGGGTCTGCCAACGATGACAGCCAAGGATCAAAACGTGTGGCGCATCCCGAGCATGACTGCGGTGGTCGCCAGACCCTGCGCCACCGGCGAACCGTAGGAGAGCGTCTGGTTCATATTACCCTTGTTGTCGACGCGCCCTACATCGCCGTACAACGTGGTCCTCTTGGAGAGCTGATACTCGGCCCCGAGCGCATAGGATGTCGATTTATTGAGTGAATTATTTTTATCTTTTAGATAATAAACTCCGCTTGTGATCTTGAACACTGGCGAGAAATGATAGCCCAGGCCGGCAGAATACATATCGATGTCAGAACTGTACGGCGCCAGGGACTTCGTCTTACCGTTGCTATACGAGGCCGACATGATCCACGAACCCATGTCATAGAGTGCGCCCAGCTGGATGAAACGGTTATTGTCGACGCCGCTTGGCGCGGGGCTGGCTGGCGTGAGATTGGTGTCATGGGCGTTGTAATAAACTCCCGACAGATGCAAGCCACCGTTTACGTATTGCAATACGGCCGATTCGCGCGACCCGGCAGTGTTGTTCCCCGCGACTTCGCCCGGCGCATACTCCAGGCTGAGCGTGACACCGTTGAAATTCGGCGTTTTGTAGATGATCGCGTTGCTGTCATACACCGCACCGACCGCACCGTTGGTATTGCTGCCTAGCCAGCCGGCGACAGTGTTCATGCCTATCCATGCCGTGAAAGCACTGCCGAAATATTCAGCGCCTCGCACATCGGTGTCCACCAGCGCCCAGGCCATCGCAGCATACTGGCGACCCACATCGACCGAGCCGAAGGGACCGGACAGGCCAACGCTGGTGACCTGGTTGAATACCGCGACGGTGCCGGTGGTATCCGGCAGACCAACAGCGCCCGAGCCGCTGTTGAACGCTCCTTGCAACCTGAAGTTGGCGTGATAACCACCGCCCAGGTCTTCGCTTCCTTTCATACCCCAGGTACTGGCGTACATGCCGGCATCCTTATAGCGGAAAGTGGTGCCGGTATCCGGCGTCTTCTGGCTAAAGTTGGCGGCCGTGGTGTTCTGGTACATAAGGCCTGTATCGATCGCGCCGTACAGCGTCACCGAAGTTTGCGCCTGTGCCGCGCCAGCACACAGAATCATTGTTGTCATGCCTATCAATTTCAACTTCATTTTGTCTCCTGGTAGTTATAAACCGGACCGGTCTGCGCCTGTCCGGGTGCTTCGTCGTCAAAAAACCGCTTCATCCTTCAGGACTCTTACTCAATCGAACTGGACCATTCGCCGAAAGCAGACGCGGGGCTATGTTCCCTCCGCGCCAGATGGACCTTAAGCGGTAGCTGGAATTAACGTGTCGTGCTCAAACTCCACTTCGATAAGGGTCTGCATCAAGGAGAACAGGGTCTCTGGCGGTTGTGCTCCCGCCAAGGTGTATCGTTGATTGAAAACAAAAAATGGCACGCCGGAATGCGTTGACTGGCCGATATCGGACGCTGCGTCTTCGTGCTGCCATGAATTCAGCTTATCCGGGCTCAAACCGAAGCTTTGCGCAATTTTTATCAGTGTTTCTTCATCGCCGATGTTTTCCCCGTGGACAAAATAGGCCGCAAACAGACGTTCCAGCAACGCTTCATATTGCGTCGTATCGCAACTATTTGCAGCGAATTTCAGCAGACGATGAGCCTTGCCTGTATTGGGAAACAAGGAGATACGATCCAGCCTGATCGTCAGTCCGGCACGCTCCGCCGCGTCGCTCACCTGGGCCTGGCGCATACGCACCGCTGCCTTGCTCCCTAGCCTTTTTTCATAAAAGCTGGCAAAAGGCACCCCATCTGACGGTACGTCTGGCAACAGTTGCACTCCATGCCAGTGAATACGAACCATGATGCCCGGATAACTCTTGCGCACGGATTCCAGTGCGCGATCCAGGTTGCGCTTGCCGATCAAGCACCAGGGGCAGACCAGGTCGAACGTGACGTCGATATCCAGTATTGATGTCATGCCTGCGCTCCCGAGTCGTTGCTGGCCGACGCTACCCCCATGAGCAGGAATGGCCGCAATACAAGGATTTCCAGCCCACGACTGCCGACTTCGGCATCTTCGTAGCATAGGTCCTCATGACCTGTGGCTGCATAAAAACGCATGGCTTTGGCCATGGCCTGTCTCCTGTTTATTTATTGTTAAAGGCGTTAATCGGCTAGTGCAAAATTTAAGGGATTGAAAAAACCGGCGCTTCTCATTTAACGACAATTACTTTTCATTTCATGACGCCAATTTTGCATTTCATGACAGCCGGGTTTTATTCACTCATATCTGGAATACATTTCATCCATATCCGTGAGACACGCACTTGCCGGAAACGGTGTTGGCAACGGGTACAACTCGGGGAACAGCGTTTTTAGCGAGAGTCCCCATGAAACGGGCTATCCCGGCGTATTGCTGTGTTAAGCGGGACGGCCCTCCGCCACTTATCCAAGTCGTTACTTTCTGCACGGAGCACAAATCGGCTCCGTAATGTCCTGCCCTTTGAGGCGTGGTAATTTATCCCTACTGGAAACGATATTTTGTCGTCAAATGTGAAGTGCATGTCGTCAAATGTGAAGCGATTGCGGCCTGGCTCTCCTATATTTAGTTCACGTATCAATATACGAACAACAAACAACCCGCAGGAGACACAAAATGGTCAAAGCAGTACGCTTTTACGAAACCGGCAGTCCCGACGTTCTTCGGTACGAAGATGTTGAGGTGGGCAACCCCGGCCCAGGACAGGTCCGCCTGCGCCATGCGGCGGTAGGCTTGAATTTTGCCGATACCTACTTTCGCAATGGCACTTATCCCATCCCCTTGCCCAATGGTATCGGCGTAGAGGCCTCCGGCGAGGTGCTGGCCCTGGGCGACGGCGTGACCAACGTGGCGGTGGGCGACCGCGTCACCTACACCGGTTTCATCAACACGCTGGGCGCCTACAGCACAGAGCGCCTCGTACCAGCGGCACCGCTAATCAAGCTGCCGGATGCCATTTCTTTTGAAACCGCGGCGGCCATGACCATGCGCGGTTTGACCTCTGCCTACCTGATGCGTCGCATTTATCCGTTCCAGGCTGGTGACACGTTGTTGTTGCATGCGGCTGCCGGAGGTGTCGGCCTGATCGTCTCGCAGTGGGCCAAGTTGCTGGGGGTGACGGTGATTGGCACAGTGTCCACCGAAGAAAAGGCTGCCGTGGCGCGTGCCCATGGCTGCGACCACACCATCAACTACAGCCATGAGGACGTGGCCAAGCGCGTGAAAGAAATCACGGGCGGCGTCGGTGTCAACGTGGTGATGGACAGCGTGGGCAAAACCACGTTCAACGCCTCGCTCGATTCACTCAAGCGCCGAGGCCTGATGATCTGCGTGGGCACCGCCTCCGGCATCATCCCGCCCTTTGACCCGCAGCTCCTGGCGATGAAAGGCTCGCTCTTCATAACACGCCCTGCGCTGGCCGACTACATTGCCGACCCGGCAGAAAAAGCGGCGCTGGCAGATGAAATTTTTGACCACATTGAAGCCGGCCGCATCAAGATCGAGATCAATCAGCGCTACGCGCTGCAGGACGCCGTGCAGGCACACCGCGACCTGGAGTCGCGCAAGACCACCGGGTCCTCCATCTTCATCATTTAAACCTCATGCGAGGAGACAAAAATGCGAGTTGAACAACTGACCTGCGCCCTTGGCGCCGAGTTGATCGGCGTGAATCTGGGCGATGCGGCGCGCGATGACGGACTCTTCGCCGAAATCAAGGCTAACCTGTTCAGGCACAAGGTACTCTTTCTGCGCGACCAGAATATCAGCCGCGCCGACCATCTGGCGTTTGCGCACCGCTTCGGCGAACTGGAAGACCATCCGGTAGTGGGAAGCGATCCGGACCACCCCGGCCTGGTGCGTATCTACAAAACCCCGGAGCAGCCTGCGGACCGTTACGAGAACGCCTGGCATTCGGATGCCACCTGGCGTGAAGCACCCCAGTTCGGTGCTGTGTTGCGCTGTCTCGAGTGTCCACCAGTTGGCGGAGATACCATGTGGGCCAACATGGTGCTGGCCTATGAAAATCTGTCAGAGCATGTCAAAACACAAATTGCAGACCTGCGCGCGCGCCACAGCATCGAAGCCAGCTTCGGCGCGGCCATGCCGATTGAAAAACGCCTGGCCCTCAAAGCGCAATTTCCAGACGCAGAGCACCCAGTGGTGCGTACCCACGCGCAGACCGGTGAAAAGATTTTGTATGTAAACGCCTTCACCACGCATTTCACCAATTTTCACACGCCGGCACGCGTGCGTTATGGCCAGGATGCCAACCCTGGAGCGCCTGAGCTGTTGCGTTATCTGATCAGCCAAGCCTATATCCCGGAATTTCAAGTGCGCTGGCGCTGGTCACCCAACAGCATTGCAATCTGGGATAACAGCGCCACCCAACATTACGCAGTGATGGACTACCCCCCCTGCCACCGCAAGATGGAACGTGCCGGAATCATTGGCACCAAGCCTTTCTGACGTTCCTACACATCAATCATTTTTTGGAGATACCCCATGAACTTCCTTGACGGCCACCTCTTTACCGAAAACCAGCAACCCTTGATCATCACGGCCGCGCCCTATGCACCGTCGTGGGTGCCCTCCGACTTTCCTGAGGACATTCCGCTCACCATGGACGAGCAGATCCAGAAAGCCGTGGATTGCTACAACGCCGGCGCCACCGTGCTGCACCTGCATGTGCGCGAACTCGACGGCAAGGGCAGCAAGCGCCTGTCCAAGTTCAACGAACTGATCGCCGGTGTACGCAAGGCCGTGCCAGAAATGATCATTCAGGTCGGCGGCTCGATCAGCTTCGCGCCGGAATCGGAAGGCGCCGCCGCCAAGTGGCTGAGCGACGACACGCGCCATATGCTGGCCGAACTCGATCCCAAGCCTGATCAGGTGACGGTGACGGTGAACACCTCACAGATGAACGTCGTCGAGCACTGGGATTACAAAGACACCAAGGGCACCTCGATGGGAGACCCTGACGTCTACAACGCCTACAAGGAGATGACTGTGCCGGCGCAGCCGGGCTGGGTGGAAGAGCACGTCCGTCGTCTGACGGCCGCAGGCATCCAAAGCGCCTTCCAGTGCTACAACAGCAACAGCTTCGACTCGGTAGAGCGGCTGATGCGCCGTGGCATCTACAATGGCCCGCTGGTCATGAACTGGGTGGCGATCGGCGGCGGCATGGACGTGCCTAACATCTACACTCTGGCCAACTTCATGCGTGCCGTACCGGACGGTGCGGTGGTCACAGTGGAGAGCTCGATGCGCAACGTGCTGCCGGTCAACATGATGGGCATTGCGATGGGCCTGCATGTACGCTGTGGTATCGAGGACAATATCTGGAACCAGGCGCAAACGGGAAAAATGTCGACCGTTGCACAGATTGAGCAACTGGTGCGCATCTCGCGTGAATTCGGTCGCGAGATAGCGACAGCTCAGCAGGCGCGCGAGATCAGCAAAATCGGCGTCTTCTACGATACGGTGGAAGAAAGCCTGCTGGCCAATGGCTTCGCGCCGAACCGCCACGGGGCCCATCAGGGCTTCTTGCGCAAGACGGCCTGACGTCACACTATCCAGACTTTCGCAACGTTCCGCCAGCAAGGCATGCCGACGCAGACAGTGAAGCTGCGCGGCAAGGATGCAAGGTGGTATAAGGCCGCTGGCGCAATTTTGCGTATGTCCTCATTATAAAAAGCAGGAGACAAAAAAATGATGCCCCCATTGACCAATACCGGGTCGCCCCCGGAAGACGGCTACCTGATCGGAAAAAAGCAAGCATGGTTCGCGTTTGCCATGACCTTCGCCCTCATGCTGTTCGATTACATGGACCGGCAAGTGATCGTGTCGCTCTTCCCGCATATCAAGGCGGCGTGGAACCTGAGCGACAAGCAATTGGGCGGCCTGGTTTCCATCATCTCCATCGTGGTGGCGATGGGGGGCATCCCGGTGGCGTTGCTGGCAGACCGGCTGAGCCGCGTCAAGAGCATTGTTGTCATGGCCACCACCTGGAGCCTGGCTACCATCTACTGCATGTTCGCTGGTAACTACGCGCAACTGTTCGCGGCGCGGGCGGTGGTGGGTTTGGGTGAAACGGGTTACGGTTCAGTGGGCTCTGCCCTGCTTTCCAACGTATTTCCAAAGCGGATGCGCGGCGCACTGATGGGAGCCTTGTTTGCTGCCGCTTCTCTGGGCTCGGTGTTCGGGGTGGTGCTGGGTGGCGTGATCGCCGCCAAGTGGGGCTGGAAAGCAGCCTTCGGCGTGGTAGGTGTGCCGGGGCTGGCGCTGGCTTTGCTGTATTTGCTAGTGCGCGACTACAAAACGGTGACACTCACGCCCCAGCTCAATCAGGTCACGCAGTCCATCGGTGGCACGCTCAAACACATCTTCAGTACCCTCGCACGCACGCCCACCTTGCGGTGGATCTGTATTGGGCAAGCGATGCAAGTGCTGGTGGTGTCGGCCATCTGGTCATGGCTGCCAAGTTACCTTAACCGCTTTCATGGAATTGCACCGGACCAAGCGGGGAAACAAGCGGCCCTGGTGATTTTGGCGGGTGCGTTCGGCGGCTTCCTGTGGGGCGTGGTAATTGATCGGCTGTCCATTCGCCGCCCCGGCAGCAAATTGCCGATGCTGAGCGCGCTGTGCCTGGTGTCGCTGGCGATTTTGGCGTATGCGTTCAATGCGCCGCTAGACGGATCTACACAACTCAAGCTGATCATCGCGGGCGGGTTTTTCATGACCTGTTCGGTCGGTGTCGTGGTTGGCGTGCTCATGGACGTCGTCCATCCGGGCGTACGTTCCACTGGTGCGGCCGTGCTGTCGCTTTTTCAAAATCTGCTCGGTCTTGCCGTGGGGCCTTTCCTCGTGGGGGCGCTCTCCGACATATGGGGCCTGCACCAAGCCATGGCAATGATTCCTGCATTCAGCATATTGGCCGCCGTGTTCTTCATGGCCGCTGCACGCAGCTACGACAAAGATGCAGCTCCAGTATCTGGCATTGCCCTGGATGCAGACCAAAACACGACTGCGCATGCGGCGGGTAAATGTCAGCACGTTTAGACCAGCTGTCCCGATAACGGGTGAAATCGTTTTTTCGGCAGATTTGAAGCTGCCACCAATAAAGTGAGGTAGGCGTGAATACGCAAGAAAAACCAACCATTCTGATAGTACCCGGCCTGCGTGATCACGTTGCCGATCACTGGCAGACACATCTGGAAACCAAGCTCTCCGTAGCGCGCAAGGTGGTTTCAGTACCACCATTGGAAACTGACAAGTTGAGTTGCGAAGCCCGCGTGGAAGCCGTTGAACGCACCATGAGAACGATTGACGGGCCGGTAATTGTAGTGGCGCACAGTGGCGGGGTCGTCATGTTGATGCATTGGGCGCAAAAGTACGCCGCAGACATTCAAGGCGCCTTGCTGGCGGCGCCGCCGGACTTTGCAGCGCCGCTGCCTCCTGGCTACCCTGCACTGGAGGTACTGGAAGCCAATGGCTGGCTGCCGATGCCAAGCAAAATATTGCCTTTCAGGAGCATTGTAGCTGCCAGCACCAACGATCCCCTCGCCTCCCTGGGTAGCGTAGAGCAAATGGCGCGCGATTGGGGCAGCGAGTTAGTCAATGTCGGCGCGGTAGGTCACCTCAATCCTGCTTCCGGTTTTGGCGAGTGGCCGCAGGCCGAGCAATTCATCCAGATGCTGGAACATTGACGACGGTCGAACCGTATCCGCGTAGCGCAAGACGCATCAGAGTCGCCCAACGCAAGCGTTAATGAGGTTGTTTAAGGCGACGGTCCGTTGTCGCCCAGCCCTTTTTTACTCGCCACACCGCCGGCGCGACGCCAAATTGCGAAATGAACCACCGCGTGAACGAGCTTGGAGCGCCGTAACCCAGCAGTGCCGCGATCCGTCCGACGGAGTAGCGCGGATTCTCCATGTAGCGCACCACCAGGTCGCGGCGTACGCCATTGATGAGGCCAGAGAAACTTTCCCCCGCATCTTCCAGGCGTCGCTGCAGAGTGCGCACATTCATTCCAAGGGACTGGGCGATTTGTTCAATCGTGGCACGCTCCATGGGTAGCAGCAGATAGATGGCCTTGCGTACTTCCATCAGGATGGACGCTTCGGAGGCTCTCGGAATCGTCTCCAGAAACCGCTGGGCGTAGCCGGCCATCGCGAGGTCCGCCATGGGGTTGGCAAGGTCAAGGTCCGAGGCGTTGCAGACGATGCCGTTGAATTCACTGCCAAAAACGACGGGGCATCGGAAAAAGCGCCGGTGCAATTGCTGATCGGCAGGCGCGTCGTGTGTGAAGTTGACGCTGCGCGGATGCCATTGCGTTCCGGCCAAGGTCACGCAAAGGCGAAACATCACGCCGATTGCGAGTTCGGTAGCCTGTCGTGTGGGCACGGGTATGTCGGTCACGATTTCTTCACGAATGATGACCGTATCGCCAGCGTTCTCGACGAACAGTGCCAGGGACGGGTTCAGCAGGTGGCGGTACTGAATGGTGGTCTGCAGGGCATCGCGCAGGTTACGCTGGTGGGCCAGCACCAGACTCACACCGCCCATATCAGCCAATTGCCGCAACTCGGCCATGTGCAGCCCAAAGCCCATATAACCAGACTCTTGCGCCGTGGCTTCCAGCATACCCACTGCCTTATCCAAGAGAATCTGCTGGTCGCGGTTTTCCAGCAGCGTGCGGGTCAATCCAAATTTTGGCAACACAGTCCGCGGGTTGAATCCGATCTGCCGCGCCACCTCGAAGTAGCCGGTAAGAACCCCCGCGCGCACCATCGTGTTCATAGTTTTGTCATGACAAGAGAGCTCGGCACATTGGCGCTACTGGCGGTTTTATCTTGAAAAAGCTGAAGCGCGCCGCGAAAAACAAGCTGGGATTTCTGACATGAATATTCACCATTTCATTTTCACGGAATGCAAAGGAGCTCCGATTCTACACCAATCGGTATCAGAATAAGCCGGCCCGGCCAGCTCGCTAGTACGTAGCGTGTTCGCTAAAATCTTTGCACCCTTCCAATTTTTCATCGCGGACTTCGAGCCGCACCACTCTTGCGCTAGCCGGCCCGTGCGCGGCCCAGCGCATCATCGCGTTGACTGCGTCGGCGCCGCCTTCGACCTGGATCTCTACGCTGCCGTCCAGTCGATTCCGCACCCAGCCGTTGACGCCTAACTGCCTGGCCTCATGCATCGCAGAGAAACGAAATCCGACACCTTGCACCAACCCATGCACCCGCAAGCGTTTGGCAATCATGGCGTTATCTGGGATGTTAGAAGGCCGCGCAATGGACCGATGGTAAGAGCAAAGTGCATTTCATTCTCCTTGGCGATGGGGTATGCCGGGCAAAGGCGCTTTGATGGCGAAAAACGCTGCCTCCCCTCCCCATCATCTTTAGGTACATATTGCAAAGAAAATTCACCCGGTCTTGATTGGGGGACCGGAGACTTCGAATGGCGGCTTAAACGATATGCAACGCTTTACCAATGTAATCAAAAAAAATGCAGTACAACATGATCGGCAATGGCAGGCCGAGAACTGTCCCGATCAGATACATATAGAACCTCACCCCCGACAGAGCCAGCGCATAATTCAGAGCTGGAATCGTCTGGAATAATATTCTTAACAAAACGATGGATTTAATCGGATGCGTATCTAGGGTTTGAAATATCTTCACTGCATAGCGGTTTTTCAGCTCCCGCATTCCATCGCCACCGATGTAGCGTATTGTCAGGAACGTGAAGACGCAGGAGATGAGCGCCGCAATATAGGTTGCCAAACCACCCCAGACTTTGCCCAGGGCGAGCACCGCCGCCCCTAAAAATATCCATCCGGGTATCTGGATCAGATTACCCAGGGAAAACAGCAAGACAAAGAGCAGTAAGCCCTGGATTTTATTGTCCACGAGTTGTTGATGAAGAAACACTAAATTAAAGTGCTCTCTCAGGCCCAGGATTTGAAATAAGGCGAATAGCAGTGCGAGGAAAAGGACAACAGTCAATAGCCGTTTGTAGCGGTGCATAGTGTGATCTGGATCTCTATGTTGAGTAATTTAGTAGGCATGGTTACATAAATGTTCTGCATTTTGTTCCATGCCTGACTAAATTTCACCAACCAAACTTCAACTCCATTCCAAGATAGTCAGCATTCCGGCCACCAGCCTGGCGAATTGTGTCGCCCACCTGGAAATGCACCGCCTCCACCGAAGCGACGACATTTGCGCTAACAGCCCAATCGGTACGCAGCTGTGCGTACATCCCGGTCCAGCGGCTTCCTTGACCGGCGGTGCCTGGCACCGGCACTGAACCTTGCGCATAGACTGCATCGGCTACGGTTTCCCGCCATTGCAGGCCGAGTGCGCCCAGTACCGTCACTGTGTCGGCCGGTTTGAATGTGATGGATGGCTTGACGTGGATCAGGTTGCTGTATCCGGTAAAGCCGGCCAGCGTGAAATAGTAGCCGTTTGGGAAAAGAGGATTGAAGGTGCCGATCCGGCCATCGCCCGGATGACGGTCTCCCGAGGCCAGGTCGAACTGCAGGCCTAGGCGCGGCTTCCCGGGCTGGCCGGAAAATGTATACCCGGCCAGCGAACCGAGCGCCCAGGCGGAGATGGCTTTGTCGCCGACGCGCCCGCCCTGCCCCATAATCTCGACGTCCCAATCAATCCGCTCGACAGCACCGTTATAGCGAACGTCGACAACGTCACGCCGTTCGTCGCCGCTGGCGTCGAGGAATTTGGCGCCATCGCGGCTGTACCTGGAATAGTAGGCCGAGAAGTCGCCCGGGCCGATATGCTTGCGCTCGATACGTATGCCGTTGAAAGCAAGATGACGGTTTGATACATCGTCGAACGTCGTAGCGTCGAGATTCTGGACCGGATGCGTCAAGTAGGCGATGGTGCGCCAGCTCCCTGTTTCCCAGTCACCCCAAAGGGCATCGAAGGACTGGCGGACATTCGGCCCGTCCCGTACGGAGATGAAGCGCTGTAGATCGAACGCCATTTCCTGCCGTCCGATGCGCGCCTTGAATGTATCGCTGCCAACCTTTTCAGTGACGACAATGAATGCCTGCTCGACATCCAACGGGTTCTTGTCCACCGGACTCACCGTATTCTTCTGAAAAGGCCGTGCATCCTCAAGCTGGGCAAACACCTGCACATGCTCGCCAAGACGCAGATCGCCATGCAGTTGCGCGCGCTGGATCACATACGAGTCCGGATGCCCTGTACCGATGCCGAACAATGCGGAATTGACAGTTTCCAGACGTTCACGCAGACCGGCGCCAAGCGACAGATAGGAAACCCCATCACTGGACAAGGGGATGTATTTGAGGTCGTCGAATGGTTTTCTGGGGAGGCAAGGATCAGCCAGGACGCCCCAGTTTTCATTCCAGCGGTTGAAATTAATCGCGGGCCGCTGTACCGCACAAGACGCCCCCGTCCCGGATTCCGCCTCTTGGGCCGGGGTTTCTTGCGCCGCAATGCATCCTGCGATGAGCGCCAGCAGGTAGCCACGACTAACCTTGCTGCGCTGGCGTCCATTGATACGGCTAATACGGCTATTTTGCGGCATCGTGAATCTCGGCGACATACCCTCCTGGAAACTGCACCACTGCACTATTGCCTGAGTCCGTCTTATAGGCAGGCGAAAGCAGCTTGGCGCCGTTCGCAGTCGCCTTGGCTATAGTTGCGGCAAGGTCGCTCACTTCGTAGCCGGTGGTCTCGCGGCCAAACGGATAGGGCAATTTGCCATCAGTCGCGAACACCGTCATCTTGCCGAAGCCCGAGGTGATGTGAATACGGCGAATCTTGTCTGCGGGACGGCCGATCTGGCCGCCATCGGCCTGCCGATCATCGGCCACGACTTTGCCGCCAGAAAATTTGACGAACTGGTACACGAATTTATCTGCGGCCAGGCGCGATACGTAGACGCGATTATCGGGTACCGATTCCAGCGGCGCGTAGGAAGGCGCCTTGGTGTGCCAGTACAGCTGCATCTTGAGGCCGCCGGTCCATTGGATCAATGCATCCTTGCCGATCGGATCGTCGAATGTCTCCACCGTGACGTCAGCGCCGGCAGCGGTAGCTGCTTTCACGGCAGCATCGATATCGGTAACCAGATAGCCGGTGCGCTCCTCGCCGAAGCCGTAGGGAATCGGTGTCTGGAAGGCGAACACTGACAGCATGCCGACAGGTGTCTGCACATATTGCGACGCCGTCTTGCTCGGCGTCGGCGTTACCGTAAAGACCGCGCGCGGCGAGGCTTTTCCACCAAATGTGGCGATGAAACTATTGACGAATGCGTCAATATCGTCGTTGGAGACATACACATGAGTGGTGTCATATTGTGGCCCGACAAAGACCTCGGTTGTAGCGGCGACGGGCTTGGCGACGGCTTTGGCCGATACCGGAGCGGTGAAGCCGCAGGCTATTGTCGCGACCAGGCTAATGGTAATGATGCGGCGATACAGTGAAGAAATTTGCATGATTGAATTCCTTGAATAGAAAGTAAGAATCTATCGCTGAACCGCAACCGGCGTCGCTTCGCGTGATTTAAGGTCAAGCCACGCCACCAGCAGAAACCCGCCGGTCAATCCAAGATGCTCGAAAAAGGAATTGGCCGTCATGAAACGTTCCGGCCCGCTCAATTCCCAGAAACGGTTGGCGATGAACGTTGCGAATAATGTAAAACATGCCAGATAGAGCGCTCCGAACCAACGGTAAACGCCGGTCAATATCAGTGCTGAAGCGCCCAACTCGCCGATAATCGTAGCTATAGCCAGCGGCGCCGCAGGCGCGAGGCCAAAATGCTGCATTTCAGCCAAGGCGCCATTGAAGTCGAAGGCTTTGTCGATGCCGCCCTGCAGATAGGCAGAGCACAGCAAAAGCAACGCCAGCCAATGCCATAAAGGCTTCTCCAGAATGATTCGCCAGCGCGGACCTGTGTTGATTGTTACGGACATTTTTTGTCTCCTGATGACAGGTCGAAAATATCGCAGCCGATTCAGTGCCGATATTGGGCCGCTACGGTGCGTAGCGCTTACCCGACCGAATTCTTATCCTTGCTCTCTTCGAGAACAGGTCCGGAGGGACGCGATACTCCTGTGATCTTGGGCAGGCATTCACCGGAGAACCACGCTACGTTCACTTCTTCTTTGTAAATAAGGCGCTTTGCCAGCGGAACGACCTGCTCCCCCAAGAGCATGCCGAGCAATCCCAGCAAGGCAACCACTGGGGGCGCTGGAGACTTCACGTTCAGCAAGGCGTAAATGATGCCAACCAATACCCCGGTAAGGGCTGAAACAACATATATTTTCACAATGGATTCCTCGTCTGTGCTCGGGCTTTTTTTAGCTATTTCATAGCAATATTCCGGCATGAGTATTCATCCTTCCTCGAATGAATACTCTTCCTTTCACCGCCCGGTATCAGGCTTCGTTCTTGCGAGTTGGCGGCATCTTGTGAACCATGGTTTTGGCGTATTCGACGCCAACTCCATACGCTCCGGAGTGCTCCTGAACGATTTTTATCGTGCCGTCGTAAGTCTCCTTTTTGGCCCAATCCCTTTGCATTTCCAACAAAAACTGCTGCCATGTCACGGGCACTGCGCCCGCTTGTATCAGGCGTTGAATGGAAAGATTGTGGGCGGACACGGAGGTGCCCCCGGAGGCATCTTCGACAAAATAAACTTCATAGCCATCGTCCATGGCTTCCAATGCCGGAAAATTCAGGCAAACCTCTGTCCATAACGCGGCGATAACGAGCTTCTTGCGGCCGATACGCTTGAGTTCGGCCTTTACCTCCTCCGAATCCCAGGTGTTCATGCTGGTCCGTTCGAACACCCGCTGGCCGGGAAATACATCCAGCAATTCAGGCCAGATGTAACCGGAAAAGCTCTCGGTTTCGACCGAAGTCAGCACCGTCGGCACCTTGAAATGCTTAGCCGATTTGGCGAGTCCCAATACATTGTTTTTTAACAGTTGACGATCGATATTGGCGACGCCAAAGGTCATCTGGGGTTGATGATCGATCAAGATCAATGCGCAGTTATCGGGGGTGAGCAATTCATGTTTCGGATTTTTCATTTGAAACTCCATCTGAGAGTTAATTTATCCCTGTATCAGGGGCAAGATATATGAGCGAAATGCGTGGACAGCATGTGCAGCGCCGATATGGCACTACGGTTTTCTGTTAAAAATATGTGCGAATTTTTCGACAACCATAACTTATTCAAAAAATAGGAATGTTGCGCTCCAACTTCGTATGTAAAAGTTGTTGAGTGGAAGTATATGAGTCATAAAATCAAAAGAAAAACGGAAAATTTACCTGTCAACAATCGAAAAAATCGAATATTGTTTCCGACTTGATAAAAATGGGCACAGGGCAAGATTTAACAAATAGTTCAAGGCTTGGAATCGCTAGTCCAACCCCGACAAACAGGTCATGCGATCACTTGCTGGAAAAACAATTAGAAAATTTCTATTGATGCATTTTCCAAAACCACTTAATCACGATCTTCGGAAATTCACAGTTATTTCCCTCACCTTTTCCATTCCCAGCAAAAATTACGATAAGGCCACTTGCAAAAACAACAGGTCCTACGAGTTAAATAAAAACCAATGCAAACAATGGTTTGCAGGCGCATTTGAAAATTCCGGATCAATGTGATTTTTTTATTTGCCAATACCACTTTGATACAGGTTGACATTCACTTTTCGGATCCCTACAGTTCGTAACAAGATATTTCCCGTGGGAAATTTATCGCATTCATTCAGATGCACCTGGCATCCGAGGATTCGCTGGATATCCGGTTGCTGGCTACAGTTTTTTCACGATTTCACCCGGCGGCTCCGGGCAGCGCACCCGCTGCGCCAGCCGCTCCACTCTACCCAGGAGAAGAAATTGAAACTGAAGATGATAAAAGGCTTGGCAATCTGTCTTTCAACCGCGGCCTTCACTGCGCATGGCGCAGGCTTACAGGATTCCACTGCGGGCAGCACCGTCGGCGTACGGGCCGCATTAAGCACAGCATCAAACATGGTATTAAGCAAGACAGCGGCCGCCAGTTGCCAGTACAGTACTTGGGCCGACGGGATCAACTACGCACCGGGCGCAATCGTCCGATACCCGGCCAACGGTCTGTTTTATAAAGAAGTCAACGCAGGCAGCAGCGGTAGCGACGGCACCGACCCGACCATCAGCACCTGGTACTGGCAACCAACTGCTTGCAGCGGTTCGTCCACGCCCCCCTCCTTCACCGGCCTCATCTACAGCCCTTATTTTTACTCCGGAGACACCGGCGGCGATCAGCTCAACACCGCCGTGACCGGCAGCTCGCAAACCTTGCTCAAGGCCATGCCAGCCAAGCTGAACGCAGTAACCTGGGCATTTGCCACTGGCAGTTGCGGCAGCGAAAACTGGAACGGCGTATCGGCGGCGGCATTTGCCAAGGCCAATGTGGCAAGCTTTGTCAGCGCCGGCAAGAAGTACATCGTCTCGACCGGTGGCGCCGGAGCCAACTTCACCTGTACCTCGGACGCCAATTTCGCGAAATTCATCAAAACCTACTACAGCGCAAACCTGCTCGGCATCGACTTCGATATCGAGAACACCCAAACCCAAAGCGACATCAACAACCTGGTTGCGCGCGTTGCTGCAGCGCAAGCGGCCTATCCGAACCTGCGCTACAGCTTCACGCTGGCGACAGACGGCGGCAATGAAAGCCAGAGCTTGGGGGATATGGGTGTAAAAGTCATGACGGCAATCCAGAATTACGGCTTGAAGAATTACACGGTCAACCTGATGACGATGGATTTTGCCGATTCAGGCCAGGAAAATTCCTCACTGTGTACTCTGAATGGCAGCGGCAAATGCGATATGGGCCAATCGACCGTCAGCGCCGCCGAAAGCCTGCACAACCACTGGAAAGTGCCATACAGCCAGATCGAAGTGACGCCGATGATAGGCGGTAACGATAGCATCGACGAAACCTTCACCCTGGCCGATGCCGTTACCGTCTCCAACTATGCACTGGCGAAGAAGCTGGGCGGCGTTCATTTTTGGGCCTTCGCACGCGACAGGGACTGTGCCCCGGCGAAATCAGACAACAACTCCTCCGACACTTGCAATAACTACGGTAAGGCAGGAACGCTGAGCTACACCAACAAGTTCATCTCCGCGCTGGGTCTTTGAGCGGCAAAAAAAATAATATGGCAATAGCGCCAACGTCTTATCCAGCCCAGTCCGGTTTGCACAATAAAGAAAGACGTGGGTTTATCTCTCGGGGATTGTTGTAGTTGACAAATGTTTGCCTCAATAAAATTTATCAACCACGACATCATTCATTATCTGGAGAATATTTTGCAGAATTTACCCATGAAGAAAGTATCGACATACCTGCTGCTTTCCTGCGGCATGCTGGCTTTGTCCCTTAACGCCAGCGCGCACGGCCTGGCTGCGGGCCACCAAGCCAGGCTAGATGCCAGGATCGCACCCTGCGACGCTGCCTGGGTGGACGGTGCGGTCTACACCGCAGGCAACAAGGTCAGCTACAACGGCGTCAACTACAGCGCCGCCTACTGGACCCAGGGAAACAATCCGGCCAGCAGCAGCGGCGCCAGAACTGCGGCGCAACCATGGGTGACCGGCGCCAGCTGCCAACAAACCAAAGCCGCGGCCAACGGTCACGATGCGAACTTCTCTCCGGCCACGCTGCAATTCCTGAAGACCAATACCGGTCTTGACGGCGAACAGTGGGACAACATCATGAAGCTGATCAACAAGCCGGAACAGGACTCCCTTGACTGGACCAAGTACTACGGTTACTGCGAAAACATCAATGACGACCGCGGTTATACCATTGGGATTTTTGGCGCTACCACCGGCGGCCCTAACGATGGAGGTCCGGACGGCCCGGCGCTGTTCAAGGAATTCGACGCCGCCAGCGGTGCAGCCAATCCTTCGATCGCAGGCGGCCTGGCGCGCGCCGGCGCGCATGGCAACATGCAAGGCGCGATCTTGAACATCACCGACAGCAAGGCTGATTTCTACAAGAAGATCGCGGCGCTGCAAAACAACGCCGCATGGCGCGAAGCCATGTGGCGCACCTTTTACAACGTCTACATCAAGTACAGCCTGCAACAGGCGCGCCAGCGCGGTTTCACGACGGCGCTGACCATCGGCTCGTTTGTCGATACGGCCTTGAACCAGGGTGCCAGCGGCGACTCCGGAACGCTGGAAGGCGTCCTGTCGCGCTCGGGTAAAAGCACCGATGAAAAAACCTTCATGACCAGCTTTTATGCGCAACGCAGCAAGATCGTCGACACTCACCAGTACAATCAGCCGCCAAATGGGAAAAACCGCGTGAAAGAATGGAGCACCCTGCTGAATCAAGGCGAAACCGATCTCAAGAATGCGGATGCCGCCGTCATCAAAGTGACCGACTGGACCATGCATTAAAACCTTGGCAAGCAGATACGCTTGTTTGACGGCAGTTCAACACCTCGGTGAAAAACTGCTGTGATGAGCGAGCTGTGATATGTGAGCTGTGATACGCGAGCCGCGCTAGTCCATGCAAGCGCGGCTCGCCATCACACTTAGCCCTTCAATGCATTGAGGCCGAATTTCGCCAGCATCAGGTCTGCCGTCTGCAGCGCTCCCTCTACCCATCCCTGCGCATCGGAATAAGCTTCGCCGCAAATATACAAAGGCTGCTGGCCCAGCGGCTGGACGATTTTATGTTTCACTTCCCAGCTCTTAACGCCGATGTTCCAGCTATTCCAGCCGCCGCCGAACGGATCATCGCCCCAGTCGCGGAAGCAGGCTTCTTGCACCTTCGGCGTATAGCTCAAGCCATGCATGGTCGACAGCTGGCGCGCCACTTCGGTCACCATGCGGTACGGCGCCTGGTATTGGTCCCATGTCAGCTCCAGGTTCGGCTTCCGGTGTTCGGCGATGAACGGCTCGTTCACCTTGGCCACATATTGCCCCTTGGGCTTATGCTGATGCCGCTGCGGCCGCAGGCCGTCCCAGAACCCGGTATTGTCGCCATCGTCATAACTCGCTAGCAACATGGCCGGACCGGTCTTTGCGGGTGTGCCATCGCTCTTTGGCCAATAGTAGGTTTGCCGGACTGGAATATCGGTCACGCTGCGCCCTGCTTCCACCGCCACGACGCTACCGTCAGGCTTGGTATAGCCAGCGGCGCGCCACCAGGGATTGGTATAGGTGGTAAATAATTTGAACAGGGGCCGCGGCGTGACCGACGCGATCAAACCGCTGATTTCCTGCAGGATCGGGCTACTGTCGGCCAGCAGATCCAGTGCGCGGCGCGGCATGGCCAGAATCACCGAACCAGCCGCCACCGACCTGCCGTCGACATGAAACTCCACCGCGCCGTCCAGGCTGCGCAACGCCGACACGCTGCTGTTCAAGCGGACTTCGCCGCCCGCATCGGCGAACAACCTGGCCAGGGTCAGCGGCACTTCCTGGAAACCCTTGGTGAACCCTTTGTAGACCGGCGCGACCCCGAAGTCGGACAGATACCAGGGAATGGCGTCGGCGGCGTTCCAGTTGCTCATGGTCGAATCATAGCCGCCGGCGTCCAGCGCGTATTGATACGATTCGCCGTTGAATACCCGCATCAGCACGTTCCAGAACCCCTGCTGGTACAGCGGTTTTCCGGCAAAACTGGCTTGCTGGGCCATGTCGCGGCGCTGGTCTTCGGTCAGGTCTGGATTGGTAATGCCTGGCACGAGCTGCTCGATGGCGTTGATCACGACGGACCCGGCGCTCTGTCCATGGTTCGGGAAACCGAGCCGGTACGGGACTTCATCTGGCTTGGCCGTGAAATCAGACAAACGCAGATAGACGCCGCGCAGATAAGCGATGTTTTGCGGCTCATCGACCGGGAAAAGATAGGTCGTAATTTGTTGAGTATCAGGCAGCAGCTGGTTGAGCGTTTTCAGCAAATTGGTAATCAGCGGCTGCACCTTCGGCAATATCCGCATGCCGCCCAGTTCCGCCACCATGTCGGGAATGCCGGGCGGCACCACGGACAACAAGCGTCCGCCGATATGGTCGCTGGCTTCAAACACGACTATTTTCTTGCCTGGATTGGCTTGCTTCAGCCGCCATGCGCTATATACGCCGGAAACACCGCCGCCGATGATAGCAATATCGATTTTTTCATCTGCCATGATACGTAATCCTTTTTATTGTAAGTAAGTGGAAAAACGAATCTCGGGAGCCCACCGTTCAAATCATGCACATGCCCAGGCTTGCCCGAGTACTACATTGGCTGCGACGTCCCTAGAAAATCACTGGTGTATTGTCGTTGTCGCCTGAACTGGCGGCATTGGCGGCATTGGCATTAAGTAAGGTGCTTTGCTGATGGAACACGTTCAAAGCAGGCTGCAGCGGCGCTCCGGATTGGGTGCCAGCGTTGGCGGCCAGGTTAGGCGGTGGCGGCGGATTCTGGTCGGTGCGCATGTCAAGGATATAAGCCTGCTTTTGATGCAAAACATGATCCATGCCGCGCCGCACCGCCCCCTTCACCTGCTCCGGCGTCGTCACCACTTCGCCGGACAGGCCGCCCAGCGCTTTGGCGATGGCGACAAAATCCATCACCGGACTCTGTATGCGCAAGTAGGACGGATCGGTATTGTTATCCTTGGGATGCCATTCGTAGCCGGGGGCGCTGCCATACGACGCCACCAGCTGCTGCAAACCGTTTTGCAGCGTATGGTATTCATGGTTGTTGGTGATGATGTACAGTACCGCCAGCTTGCGGTGCGCCGCAGTCCACCAGGTTTGCGGATAAAACAGCGACGAGCCGTCACCCACTGCATTCACCACAAACTCGGTATCGATTGCTTGCCAGCCTTGCCCGCTCAGCTTGATGCCGAGCGAGGCCGGCATCGACCAGCCCAGCGAACCGCCGCCAACGCAGTAGTAGCTGATCGGCGCCGCGCCCTTGGTCCCGAAAGGCAACAGGTACTGGAACGGCGCAGGATCGGACACCGCTTCATGGACGTACACGAATTTTTTATCCAGACTGCGCTGCTTGATTTCTTCCCGCAGCGCCTGGGCGATCACTACCGCCATGATATTCGGCGCCGCCAGCGCTTTGACAAAGTACGCATCCCACTGCACTCGCCGCTGCGCCGCCAGCGTGTCCAGTTTTGCATTGCGTGCGGCAGCTTCCGCAGAGGGGGCGCTGCCCACCAGCGCATTGATCAGCGGCAGCGTTGCCTTGATGCCGCCAAATACCGCCGCTTCGCCAAAATAATTCTTGCCTATGTCCCAGACATTGTTAGTGAGGTAAACCTGCCTGACGCTTGGCGGAATCAACGCGCCATCCGAATACTTGAAGATCGTGATCTGCGCCTGGTTGCTGAAACCGCACAGGAAGGCGACGTCGTGATCCCGGAATACTTTTTGCACGCCACTCTGTGTACCCGGCAGCTCGCCTTGCCAATGGCTGTCGTCGTTCGGGAAATTAGCCACGCTGCTAAAGGTTTGTTGCATGACCGGGGCGCCGATCAACTCTGCCAGCTGCTGTATTTCCGGCCAGGCGTCAGCGTAACCGACCGCATCGCCGGCAATGATGATCGGATTTTTTGCTTCCTTGAGCGCCGACGCGACTTGCGCGATCGATTGCGGGTCGCCCGTGAAATTCGGCGAAATGCGCGTGACGCCCTTGATGCGGTCATCGGGGCCGATTTCGCGCATGGTGAATTCCCACGGAATCGATACGAAAACCGGACCGTTCGGGGCCGCCATCGCTTCTTTAAAGGCTCGTTGCAGGACCAGCGGCAGTTCTTCGGCGGCGCGCACTTCATGCGCCCATTTGGTGTATTGCCGGGCCAGATCGACCAGGTTGGACGCCAGCAAGGGTTCCTGGGTCACCAATTCATTTTGCTGCTGGCAACAGAGGATCACCAGCGGCACTTGCGAGCGCGCGGCATTGAACAGATTGCCGATGCTGTGCGCAATGCCGGGCGTCACATGCACCACCAGCACCCCGGGTAAGCCGGTCATGCGCGCCGATCCCATGGCAGCGCCGAGTGCGATGTTTTCATGCAGGCATTCTATGTATTCCACCTCGTTTTCCGGGTACGAAGCGCCGTCGATGATCGGGATTTCATTGGTCCCCGGCACACCGAAAATATAGTGGATGCCCAGTTCGCTCAAGATATCGAAAACATAGTCGCGCGCCCAGCGTGTTGATGCCTTTCCAAGGTTATTCACCATCTGTCTCTCCCATTTGGACAACGTTACGATTCCGGCGTCTGGCTGCCACGTGGCCTTGAGAAAAACACAATGCAGGCTGGACAAGCAGTCGGGCGCAGCGGTTTTTGAATGTCCAATAGATATATCTGAAAAAAAACGTTTTGCCATCCTATAAAAAGTGACAGGTGGCAATAGTTAAAATCGCTCTTCCCTATGAAAATAGAGGTCATGGCCGCACGGCGGCTTGATTTATTCAGGGTATTTTCAGGCTGTCCACTCTCACTATTGACAGCTTGAGGTGAATGTTTAATGGATGCACCATCTGTTACCGTCGATAATTTCACTGAAGCAACATAACACTTCGACGGTAGCCGCAAATCCGCAGCGGATCTGGAAACACTTGTCGCCGCACACCGGCTTTGCTGTTTCAGTTGCACATCAATCTTTGGTCGCTTTGGCACACGCTCGTTGCTATTCCCACCCACAACCAAAAAAGGAATTCACATGACCAGTCCACTCACGCTGATGATGCCCGTCATCCCTGGAACCAGCCTGGATACAATTGCCACTGCGCTGGCAGGCAATAGTCAAAAAATCGACGACGCCCTCAATACGATCGGCACAGTCCACTTCGCTCGCTTTCTGGTATTGGACCGCGGGCAACCCAACCTGCAGCCCACCGGCGCTGCGTCCAACACACTGCTGATCGGCGTCGTCACCGAGTACGACGGCAATTTCAATTCATATATCAGTGATTTTGTCGGGCAACTGGGCCCCGTGTTCGACAAGCTGCTGTCATTTGTCGTCGGCGGGGCTGCGCTGATCCCGGTGGCCAGCAATGTCGCGGCATTCCAGGCCTACATTACCGTCAACGATGCTTCACAACACGTTCCGAACAATACGCTGTACGCGGCCTATCCGCAGACAGTGCAGCAGATCCGCGCCGCATTCTGATTTTTGCCATCGCTACGCCCTGCATGAGAACCGGCGTTGCGCCGCTCTCATGCGCCTTCCAATCTGATTTCAACGCCGGGAGCAACAGCATGGCCGATCCTGTAATCGATTACGACGACGTACAAGGCACCATTCTGCGCGGCTATCGCGTCGACATGGCGCGTCACTTCATTCTCTCCATCACGAATCCTCAGGCCGCGGGAAGGCTGATCGGCGCGCTAGTCGACGGCAGCAACGGCCTGCCGAAAATAACCACGGCCAGGCACATCCAG
Organism: Collimonas arenae; assembly: GCF_000786695.1. Lineage (NCBI taxonomy): Bacteria > Pseudomonadati > Pseudomonadota > Betaproteobacteria > Burkholderiales > Oxalobacteraceae > Collimonas > Collimonas arenae. The sequence goes on from NZ_CP009962.1 coordinate 2,908,382, forward strand.
CCCAAGCCGCCTTGCTTTCTCAACATCAGCTTTACCTGCCCCGGCCTGGCCAGGCTCGGCATCAACGCCAAGCAACTCGCCACATTTGACCATTCGTTCCAGCTTGGCGCGACCAATTCCGCCAGCGCAGAGGCTGTCGGCGACATTGGCTCCAGCGCGCCGCAAAACTGGATAGGCGGATTGCAGGACGGCGCCAAGGTGCACGTACTGCTGAGCCTGTGGGTGACGGAATCGGCAGAGGTACTGGAATCGATATCGGCCCAGTTGCGCGCCGCATTCAACGGCTGCATGACTGAACTGTACGCGCAGGATGCGCATGCCCTGCCCGACAACAAAGTCCATTTCGGCTATCGCGACAGCATTGCGCAGCCAACCGTGATCGGCGCCCCGGCGACCAAACGTGAAGCGCCGGACGATCAGCCTGCGGTCAAGACCGGTGAATTCCTGCTTGGCTACCAGAACGAAATCAATGGCAGCTACACGGTATCGCCGCCCGAGCTGTCGACTAACAGTAGCTACGCGGCGTTTCGTATCCTGGAGCAGGATGTCGCCGGGTTCGACGCCATACTCGCCCGATACGCCGAGCAAACCGGACTTGATACTGAAATGCTGGCGGCCAAGATATGCGGGCGCTGGCGCAACGGCAACCCCCTGGAGCTGATGCCGGACGCGCCGGGCGAAGTCTTGCCGCCATCGAAATTGAACAATTTCAACTATGTCACCGGCGTAGCGCCAAGCGACGACACCCTGGGCCTGACCTGCCCGATAGGTTCACATATCCGACGCAACAATCCGCGCAACGGCGACGTCAACGGCGGTGGCACCCGCGGCAGCACCAACCATCGGATTGTACGGCGCGCCATGCCTTACGGGCCCGCTTACGACCCACAACATCCCGTCAATGCGCCGCGCGGCCTGACCGGCTACTTTATCAACGCCAGCATCTTCAACCAGTTCGAATTCGTGACCAGGGACTGGAACGATACATACCTGTTTGTGAAAGCCGCAACCGGCCCTGGCGGATCAAATGACGGTAATGCGGTCAGTAATATTACTGGCCATGACGTTTTCCTGGGAATCAATGATCCGGTGGACAGCTCTTTTACCCTGGCAGGAAAAGGCCCGCACGGTTCCGGCAACACGCTGCTGGAAGGCTTTTCCCGCACCATTACCACGCGCGGCGGCGCCTATTGCTTCTTCCCCAGCATCACGGGGCTGCGTTACCTGGCGAAATTGCCTTCGACATTGTGAGCATGTAGGGCATGGTTTGGCGTCCCTGACGTCAAACCTTCATCTTCCCGGATAGCAAGTCCGTGTAAGATTGGCGTTTTATCGCCACCCCAGATTAGTCGAAGAACCACGATGACAAAACCAGGCTTGCTTGCTCTTTCCCTATTTTCCCTCATGATTGGCGCTGACGCCTTCGCACAGTCAGCCCCGCCGCCACAGCCACAATCCGACTTTCCGGACCACATCAGCGGTGACCTGGGGCTTGGCGTCTTCAATACCCCGCGCAACTATCTCGGTAAGAGCAGGCAGACCAACGTGCTGCCCTATGCCTATTTTGATTACCAGCGCTTTTTTGCGCGCCTTGACACTTTTGGCGTCAAGACTTTCAAAATCGGCGATGGCTACCTGGAACTGGCTGGACGGGTCAATTTCGATGGCATCGACGCCCAGAATGGCATCAATAAGCGCTCGAATTCCGTGCCGCTCGGTATCGGCACGTACCAGGAAACGCCCTTCGGCGCTTTTTTCCTGAACGCTTTTTTGATATGAACAAATCGCATGGCACGCTGCTGGAAGCCATTTATGCCGCTGAATTCAAACTTGGGCCGGTCACGTTCTATCCGCAAGCCGGCGTAGAGCACCGCAGCAGCAGCTACAACAATTATTTCTACGGCGTGACGCCAGCCGAATCGGCCGCCAGCGGCTACCATGCCTATCAGGCAGGCGCTTCCACCAATCCGATTCTCAGCCTGAGCCTGGAAACGCCGCTCAGCGAGCACTTGGTGGCAAACCTGACGCTTAAACGAAAATGGCTGGGCAGCGCCGTCAGTGACAGCCCGATCGTCAACCGCAAGACGGAAGATATGGCCTTCGTCACGATCAGCTACCGCTTTAAATAGCCGGGCCGGTTGTTGTCAGTTGCGAATTAGCTGTTGCGGCTGCGATTAAGTGATCCCATCAGTTCGTCATGACGTTCTTTATCGCTCTTATGAAGATAGACGGCCGTCGTCGATATATTGGCGTGGCCGGCGGTATCTTGCAGCGCCTTCAGCGAGACGTTGTTGTTCGCGTGCGTGGTGAGCATCGTGTGCCGCAACCAATGCGCCGATGCCTGGCGCAAGGCCGAGGCGCTATCCGCGTCGCTCGTCGATTCCGCCAAGGCGGCTGCGGCCCAAAACAGTGATTTCATTGCATTCGATGCAGCTTCGTCTGTGACTGCTGCGAGCACTTGTCCACGGGTGGCAAGCACCAACGGCGTGGCGTCGTCGCGCGTTGCATGGGGCGCCAGTTCAAATGCTTTGCGATACTCCCGGAACGCGTCGAGCATGTCGGGCGTCACCGGCAATCTGCGTGGCTTTGACCCTTTGCCTATGACGTCGAGCCACCAGCGTCCGTCCCCTTCGGTATACATCGCCCCCATTTTTGCGGCAGTCAACTCAGATAACCGTGCGCCGGTTGCGACGTAGCTCACAAATAAAAACCGGTCTCGCGCCTTGGCCTTGATCCTGGTTGGCGTTGTCGCGGGCAGCAGATCGAGGCTCGCTTGTACATACCCAATGGCATCCGGACTTAAATAGCGTGTCACCCTTGCATCGCGCGTTGTCTTGACGTTTTTAACCAGCGCGCCGGCGTTACGCCGCAGGTAACCGGCATTCTTGGCAAATTCCAGCAATGCTTTCACGACCCGAAAAGCCTGCCGAACACTCGGGTCTCCAAGCGGCCCGGAAAAAGGCCGCCAGCGTTCGTCATTCCGCGGCCATTTTGTGAACGAAACCCAGGTCCCCTCCGGTTGCGGATCTTTCAGGAAAGCCTTGTAGGCGATCAAGTCTTCTATATGCAGTTGATACAGCATCTTGCCGTGATGCTGGCACCACAACAGAAAGCGTCCGAGCTCTTTTTTTGTACTCTTGATTGAATTTGCAGACAGCTCGCTGCTGTACAAAAAGGCCCGGGCCAGTTCCGAGTCTGAGCGCGCCGCCACCAGCGGCTCCGGCTCGCCGCCGGCGAACAGATCCAAAGTCAGCTCGGCTGCCTGAGCGGTTCTATCCAGCGGATCCAGATCTATCAGCGCGAAACCATTCATAAGCAGCTTTGTTGCGAAGAAAAAGAGAGAAAAAACAGAGTATTTCCTGGAAAAGCATCAGAATATCACGGCGATCAACATACTCGAGATTATTAACGTAATCTCGAGTAAATTTATCAATACGTAATTTTAATTACTATTAATTTACGTAATTTAAATTACCAAAATCGGAAATTTGCGTAAAATATCCTGGTTAATGCTCTTTTTAGAGGAAAAATCATGTCCGACCGCCAAAATCTCAGCTGGACCGCCTGCGACGCCCTTGCCGCGCAAGGAAAAAAACCCTCTATCGGCCTGGTGCGCGAATGGACGATCGCAACGACCGGCGCCAAGAAAGGCTCGGACGGCGATGTACAAAAGGACATCAGCGAGTGGTACGCCGATCTGCTTAAGCTAAAACGAGACAAGAGCGTAGCCGACCTGCCCGATGCTGTGGCCGCCCTCACCCGCGACTTGTGGCGTTTTGCTGTGGAGTCTGCGAACGACTCCCTCACTGCGGAACGCGCATCGCTGGCGGCAGAAAAAATCGAAAGCGAAAAGCTGATCGACCTGGCGCAGGAAGACACGCTGGCGGCCATCGAGATCGCCAATGAGATCAAGGGCAAGCTGACGATTGCCAACGCCGCCCTGCTTGGCCGTGACGAACAGATCAAGCGCCTGGAAGAAAGCCTGTCCGAACAGCGTGCCATATTGCTGGTAAAAGATGAACGTATCGTCGGTTTGATCGCAGATCTGGGGCGCAAGGCCGAAGAGCATGCGGCGGGCCTGGCTGAGCTAGATGGACTGCGCAAGCACAGCCTGCTTGAAATCGACCGGGCGCGTGGCGAAGCAAAACGATGGCAGGCTGAATTCGCCAGAGTCGAAGCCGAAGGAAAATCTGCTGCGCATGCCTATCGTGAAAAAATAGCTGCACTGGAAAATGACTTGTCAGGCGCGCGAGGCCGGCTAGGCGCCATTGAAGAATCGCTTGCAGATGCCAACAAACGTGTAGAAGCTACGCAGGCCGAGTTGTCCGAATTGAAATTTACCAATAATACCCCGGCCAGGCAGCGATTCGGCAGCGGCAAGCTCATCCGGCGGCGCAAGCTTTAGCGATTGCGGAGTCGCTGAATTGCTTCACCCTCGCAATGATTGAACTGGCGCACTTGTTACGCGGCCAGGCATTGTGCCGGTACAACCCATTAAAATATAACCAGCCGCCGTTTTTCAACTTAAACCTGACGTTCCTCAATCGCGTCGACCCGATCAGGATAGAACGCAAGATGATTCCTGATAGCGTCAACTGCCGCATACGGGGCCTCATAGGACCACACAGCATTGATCGAGCGCTCGCCCCCGGCCGGAATACTGTAATAGGAGCAATCGCCCTTGTAAGGACAATAGGTCGCATGCTCTGTCCGCTGCAGAAGGGCCATATCGACATCCTCCCTCGGCACGTATTGCACAGCCGGGTAGTTTGCCTCCTGCAGCGTCAATGCTTTGCGCGTATCCGCAATGACATGGCCACCAAGGGTAATTACGATGCGCGATGGACTCGCCTTGATCGAGATCGGATGATCGGGGCCGGGGATTTTGACGATCTTGGATGTCATGATTTCTTCCTTTTGGTAGCCAGGCTCAAAGTCGCCATTCATAGGCGGCAAACTGATTGATGCATTCGTTGGCACGCCAATCATGGCACAAGCTCACCCAAGCTGCAGCGCATGCCCTCCCCGAGCGGGATAACTGCGGACAGACCGATACCCTGTTTGCCCTGACACAGAAAGGGAGTAAGGCGCCGCCCCGCCGGCCTTTCAGTCGTTGGGCGGATTCCACGACAAGCTGACCGGCCGTTTCGGGGTGCAATGTATGGGGCAATTGCACCGACCGCGAAGCGGCCCGAACAGCGCCCCGCTCAACCTTAGGCCGTCACGGTAAACACAACCGGACCGGCCAGCTGTTCAGCATAAGCATCGTTGGCGAGAAACCATACCTTATAGGATCCTGCCGCCAGCCCCTGGGTCTTGAGCGTTACCTGGCCATTGAGCGCGGTGGCATACTCATACAGGCTATAGGTCTTGTAGCCGGCTTGGTCAGGTACTGTGCTGGAGATTGGAAACACGCCGATCCAGTTGCGCGCATTCTGCTTTTGGGCCGCAGTACTGTAGTTGAATACGATATTGCTGCCCTGGCGTATGCGCGGCGTCGCCGTCGACAGTGTCGATGGCGCAATTACGCCGATTTGAGGATCGGTCCAGCTGCGGGCTTCGCTTTCGACGTGGCCGGCGACGCGGCGTAAAAAGTTTGCGTCGGAATCTGCCTTGATGCTGAAGTCATACCAGCCTTTGGCCGCACCGAGCGGCACCATCAATCTAAGCACCCGACCTGCCGCCACCGGATAAGAGCCCTGGAAACCACTCGACGGACCGGCGTTGGCGGTGATCGTGAAAGTGCATGGTTTCGACCCGGCGTGGTTGGATAATACCAGGGTGATTGCATGACGTTCATAGTCGTCGCGCACCTGGACTTCCGGCTTGGCCGCTGCTACTGCGCCGGCGACAGCAAAGCTGCCTTTGATCTCCCGGAAGAAGCCGTTCGGGCCGTGTACGCGCAATTCGTACTGGTCGCCTGTCCAGTTGGCGAGTTTGACGTCGCGCAGGACCTTGCCGGCTTCCACCGTGTAATGCCACGGCCCGTCCTGGCGCAGATTCGAATAGGCGATGAAAGCGGCGCCGGCCTTGCCTGTATTGCCTAATGTCAGCGACAGTTCGCGATGGCCGGATTGTGCGGCGTACTGCGCATCGACATGCAATTGATACGGCAAATGGCAGGCCGGTCGTGGACCGCGGTTCAACTCTTGAACAGGGAAGGTTTGCACGGCCGGCGGCGTGGCGCTTACCGTCGAATCGACCTTATGGTAAGGCGCCGCTGGTGTAATTTGCGGCCATGCCTTGTTCGGGGTCTTGAAATCAAATGCCGATGTCAAATCGCCGCACACTGCCCTGCGCCATGGCGAAATGTTTTTACAGGTAACCTTGTCGCGATCCAGGCCGCGGCCCTCTACCAGCCATTCCTCCAGGAAGCGCAGCACCGAGGTGTGGTCAAACAGCTGCGAGCAGACGCGACCGCCGCGGCTCCATGGCGAAATCACCAGCATCGGCACCCGTGGCCCAAGTCCTTTCGGTACTTGCTGGTACAGCTCGCCTACCGTTGGGTCAGCCAGCGTGGTCTGGCCCATGTCCGCGTTCAATGGCGGAACATTCGGTGGCACGTGATCGAAAAAGCCGTCGTTTTCATCATAGTTAATCAGGAACACCGTCTTCGACCATACTTCCGGGTTGCTTGCCAGCGCACCCAGCAACCGGGAGGCGATATCTTCGCCGGCGTTTGGCGATGCCTCCGGATGTTCGCAATATTCATAAGGCGCAAAAATCCAGGAAACCTGCGGCAGCGCTGTCTTGCCGTTGACGCCATCGATGTCGCGCTTGAAGGCCTTGATCAGCAAATCACCCTTGGTGCCGGCGGTGTTGGCCTGGGTTGAACCGTCCGCCAACGCCCGGCCGTTCTGATACAAGGGCGAACTGGTCTTGAGGCGGCTGCCGTCGCTTTCGACCCGGAAATTCTTGAAATAGGCGAGATAGTTGTCGCCATAATTGTCGAACTCCTGGTAAGCCTTCCAGCTGACGTTGTTGGCTTGCAAGACTTCCGCATAGGTCTTCCAGTTAGGCGCGGCGGCAGTGGTTGCGGCGCTGATATCGTCGTTGTTGATGTCGCCGTTATAGATCGGATTGGCGTTGTACAGGTTGCCGTCATTGAGCCCGGTGATGTTGTCGCCGGCAGTACCGGACAAGGCATAGAAGCGGTTCGGATCGGTCGGACCGAAAATCGAGCAGTGATAAGCGTCGCAGATGGTGAATGCGTCCGCCACCGCATAATAGAAAGGCAGGTCGCCGCGGTCGAAGTAGCCCATGGTGTAGGCGGTTTTCTTCGGCACCCAGGCGTCCCAGTTCTTCCAGGTAGTCTCGGAACCCTTCCAGCTATGGTTCAGGCCGACTTGCGTGGCGTTGGTCCCCTTCGCATCGAAATGGTAAGGCAGCACGTAAGAGCTGCCGTTCGGCTGATACCACACCGACTGTCCGCTTGGCAGCGAGATGGCGCGTGGATCGCCGAAGCCGCGCACACCGGCCAGCTTGCCGAAATAATGGTCAAAAGAGCGATTCTCTTGCATGAAAATCACGACGTGTTCGACGTCGGCGATCGTGCCGGTCTTGCAGTTTGCCGGCACCGCCAGCGCTTGCCGGATCGTTTCAGGAAAAACGCCTGCAGCGGCAGCAGCAGCGGCCGTTTTAGCCGTCAAGGCCAGGAAGTCACGTCTGCTCTTTTGCGCCATATGGTTCTCCGGGAGGTCATGGTTAAATTTGCCGACAGGCTATATTTTTTATGTTACGTCCTCATGACCGCCAAGGAATCGGAGCAAAAGGCGACATTACATTCAAAAACAAACCATTAATAATCAATGCATTATTGATTACTGATGATTTAATTTATTTAATGTATTACGTCAGGTTTTTGTCTGAAAACGACAAGATTGGGGCCTGTCCATGCTTCATTTGGAAGAAGCGTTCAAACCAAAACTTGTGGTATCTCGCCGAGGGGAACCGGCTGACGCTGCCGATAGCCGTACGGCGTACAGCCGCTCCAGCGCCGGAATGCGCGGGTAAAAGCGCTTTGCTCTGAATAGCCCAGCAACTGGGCGATTTCCGCCAGTTGCAGGCGCGGGTCAGCCAGATAATGCTCGGCCAGGCGGTGACGGATACTCTCTCGCAACTCCCTGAAATTGATCCCGCTGGCTTCCAGCCGGCGATGCAAGGTGCGCGCCGATACATGCAATTCGTTCGCCACCAGTTCCAGTTCAGCCTGTCCTTCGCGGATCAGGCGTGCAATGCAGCGCCGCACTGCCAGTTCGAAGTCGTCCGTAGGGGGCAACTCCGCCAATAAACCTTCGGCTTGCCGCTCCAAGACATTGAGCAGAATCGTATCCGGCTGGCGCAGCGGCAAAGCCAGCAAAATTTGCGGGAGGTGGATGGAAGTGACCGGCTGGTCGAACAGTACCGGACAGCCAAACCAGTCGCGATAGGGTTTGCTATCGACCGGCGTCGGATTCACAAAGCAGACTTGGGTCGGCACTACGCGGCGGCCAGTGGCGTTATGCGCCAGTTGCAATAGCGCGGTGATGGCGCATTCATCCACCAGCGGACCGGGGCGGCCCTGGTCGACGCCCCATTCGAGCAGCAGGTCGCTGCCTTCCAGCGCGCTGCGCATCGGGTTGACGTCGTATAGCAGGCGCTGGTATTGCAGCGTGCGGGCCAGCGCTGCGCCCAGATTGGGACAAGCCAGCAACACATAGCCCATTACGCCGAAATGGGCCGGCGTAATGCTCTGGCCCAGGCGCAAGCCAAGCAAGGGATCGTGCAAATGCTCGGCGGCACGTTGCAGAAGCGCTTGCCAGCGCGTCACCGGGTAGCGCTGCAAGCCACGATCCGCTGCTTCCGGCGCTGCCACTCCCAGCAAGGCGGCCGCCGCCACTCCTTGTTTTTCGAGGTATTCATACAGCAGCCTGACGTAGGTGCTAGGCACGACGCCACGAAGCGGCTGGACCGGTGTGATGAGAGACATGGCGAGAATTGTCAAATAATTGTCTGGCGCGGTCAAGCCTTTCGGCAACCCCAGTCCTAATATGCAACAAATCGACACTGTACACGGAGCGGTACTTCATGATGGATCTGATCGGCTGGATGGAAGCCACCTTCGGCGCGCACATAGAGTGGAAGCAGGTGGTGCTGATTGGCATGACGCCTCTGTTCCTGGTCGGCTTCGCCATCGAATGGCAAGTCATGCGCAAGCGCGGCGGCCGGCGTCAGTTCTACTGGAAAGACATCCTCACCAATGTCAATCTGGGCGGCAGCTACCAGCTTTTCGAGCTGCTGGTGCACGTGCTGTTCGTCGGCGCGGCGGTTTTCTGGTTCTGGTGCCATCGCTTTTTCACGATCCCCATCAACGCCTGGACCCTGCTGCCGATATTCCTTGCCGTCGAATTTTGCTACTACTGGTTCCACCGCTGCAGTCACCGCGTGCGCTGGTTCTGGACCGCCCATGTGGTGCATCACAGCGGCGAGCACATGAACATGAGCACCGCCATGCGGCAGTCGATGCTGTATCCGATTACGGGCTGGTGGCTGTTTTTCATGCCGCTGGTGTTGCTTGGCGTGCATCCAGCCGTGGTGTTCATTCTTTACGCTTGCGACCTGGTGTACCAGTTTTTCATCCACACCGAAAGCGTCGGCAAGCTGCATCCGGTGCTGGAGTACATATTCGATACGCCCAGCAACCATCGCGCCCATCATGGCCGCAACGATTGCTATATCGACAAGAACTATGGCGGCGTCCTGATCGTCTTCGACCGCCTGTTCGGCACCTATGTGGAAGAGCAGGAAGCCGTTGATTACGGCATCAAGCGGCAGGTATATAGCCACAACTTGCTGACGCTTAACTTCCACGAATTCATCGATATGTGGAAAGACGTAGGCAAGCCGGGCAAACCGACCGAACGCCTGAAACATATCTGGGGGCCGCCTGAATACGAACGGACACCAGGCGTCGCAGCGCAAAGCCAGCTGCACAACGCCGATAGCTGAAAAATTTTCTAAATACAAAAAATAGAGGGAGACACAATGGATCGTCGGGAGTTTATCAAACGCACTACATTTTTTACCGTAGCGGCTGCCACCGGCACGCTGGCTGGCTGCGGCGGCGGGAGCGGAGATGCATCATTTGGGAAAAGCGGCGCATATACATTCCCGCAAGGCGTAGCCAGCGGTGATCCACGCGACACCAGCGCGGTGTTCTGGACCCGCGTCATACCTGCCGCCGGTGGCGCAATCAGCATCAATGTGCGGCTAGATGTCGCCACCGATGCCGGCTTCCAGCAAATGGCGGCGCAAGTCCAGCTCAGCGCCGATCCGGTCTACGACAACACCGTACGCGCCAAGATTACCGGTCTGTCGCCCTCCACCACCTACTACTACCGCTTCGTCGCCGACACCGACACCAGCCCGTCCGGCAAGACCAAGACGGCTCCTTCCGCCGGCAGCAGCAACAGCCGCGTGCGCTTTGCCTACTTCACCTGCCAGGACTGGTCGATCAATCACTGGGGCGCCTTAGCGCTGATGGCGCAAGAGACCGACCTCGACTTTATCGTGCATCTGGGCGACTACATCTACGAAGCAGTGGGCGCCGCCTATCAGGCTGGCTCGGTCGAAAGCGCACACCCGCCGATCAAGCTGCCCGACGGCACGCCGCTGCCGTTGCAAGCCGGCGGCAACTACGCCACCACGCTAGCGGACTACCGCACGCTGTACCGCACCTATCGCGGCGATATGCGGCTGCAGGCGCTGCATCAGGCCTTCCCCTTGATCGCCATCTGGGACGACCACGAATTCACAGACGACAGCTGGCAGGATCACGAAACCTATACGCTCGACAACCCCGAGCAGTTATCGCGCCGGCGCGTAGCCAACCAGGCATGGTTCGAATACACGCCGGTCGACATGGGCGACGTCTCGTTCGACCTGAACAATCCATCCTTCCAGAATATCCGCATCTACCGCGATTTCCACTTCGGCCAGCTAGTGCATCTGGTCATGACCGATGAGCGCTTGTACCGCACCCAGCATCCGGTGGGCTGGCAAACCAGCCAGACAAGCAGCGCGTCGCAAACCAGCAGCCCGATCGGCGTGCGCTATTTCGTCGACAAGGCCACGCTCGCCAGCGCCGAACAGCAGTACGCGGCCGCGCATCAGAATCAACTGCCGACCATGCTTGGCGCCGACCAGACCACATGGTGGAAAAACACCCTGCAAACTTCCACTGCAACCTGGAAAGTCTGGGGCAACGAAGTCATGCTCAACCGCCTGTGGATTGATCCGGTCGCTCCGCTGGCGCCGGTCGACAGCAATCCCAAGCTGATCGCCAATTGCGACTCATGGGATGGCTACCCAACCCAGAAAGCCGACCTGATGGGCTTCCTGGCAAACAACAACATCAAGAACGTCATGGCCATCACAGGTGATTTGCACGCCTACCAGTGCGGCGTGGTGCGCGGCCCCGATCCGACTACAGGCGTGCCGGTGCTGGTAGATTTTGTAACCGCCGGCATCAGCAGTTCCTCCTTCTACAGCTATGTGAAATCAGGCCTGCCGGCCAACGACCCGCGCGCGGCGCTGGTTTCTTCGCCTGCGGTGTTCGATACGGTATTCAAGCTGAACAATCCCGATCTGGTGCTGGCCGATCATGACGCGCAAGGATATGCATCGGTGACGGTAACGCCGGACGCGTTTACGGTGGTGTTCAAAAAGGTCGATCGCACGTTGACGGCTGCCGGTGCTATCGCCAATCCGGCAGCCATCGCAACCACGATCAATGTCGCGGTGAATACGCTAAAACCGGTGGTTTCCTGACAACGTGCTCGCTGCGCCTTTCCGTTATCAACGACATGCTGAGGGGAAGGCGCATCACGATGGATCTGATTAAGCTATTTCCGTCAGAATCGCCTTGACCCTGTCCAGCGCCGGCGCAATATCCAGGGTTTCAATAGCACCATAGCCAAAGAACAAGCCCGGCGTGGGTGGAATCTCGTGATAGAAGACATCGGTGGAATAGAGGCCGACGTCGACCCGCCGCGCCAGCTTGAGCAACAAGGGAATGTCGATATCCGACCTGGTCAGCGCCGTCATGTGAAAGCCGGCCGTAGCGGCGATCGGTTGCAGCCATGGCGCCAGGTCGGTAGCGAAGCGCGACAGCAATTGCGCGCGGCGGCTGGCATAGATCGCGTGGCAGCGCCGGATGTGTTTCTGCAGATAGCCGTCATCGATGAATTTGGCCAGCGCCCATTGCAGCATGGTCGGCGCATGCCAGTCGGACAAATGCTTGGCGATGGCCACCGCTTCGCGGATCGCCGGCGGCGCAATCAGGTAGCCGAGGCGCAATTCCGGCTGCATGCTCTTGGAAAAAGTCCCGACAAACGCCACCAATCCTTCGCTATCCATGCTTTGCAAAGAATCGGTGGGCCTTCCTTCGTAGCGGAATTCACTGTCGTAGTCGTCTTCGATGATGATCGCACCCAGCTCGCTGGCGCGTTTCAACAACGCCTTGCGGCGCGCCAGGCTCATCGGCATGCCGAGCGGGAATTGATGCGCCGGGGTGACATAGATCAGGCGCGTCCGGTCAGGAATCTGATCAACGATCATGCCTTCGTCATCCACCGGAATGCTGGCGATGTTGGCGCCCTGGCTAGCGAACGCCATGCGCGCCGTTGGATATCCAGGATCTTCGACCGCCACCGTGCAGCCAGGCTCCAGCAAAACACGGGCAATCAGATCAATGGCTTGCTGCGCACCGTTGGTGACCAAAACATCCATCGGCACGCACTGTACGCCGCGTGCGAACGAAGTATGGCGGGCGATAGCTTCGCGCAATACTGGCAAGCCTTCCGCATAAGAATAAAAACTGCGGTCGGCCTGGCTTTTGCGCAAGCCGTGCAGGACGCACTGGCGCCACTCGCTCACCGGAAAATGACCCTTTGCGCCGCCGCCAACAAAATCATAGCCTGAGCGCCGCTCCGATCCCGGCGGCGGCAGCGGAACTGAGCGCCCAAGCCAGGTTTTCAGGGCAGCGGCGCCGGCCAAGTCCTTGCTGGCAAACTGCCGGGCGCGCGGCGGGCCCTGCACATTGACCTCATTGACAAAAGTGCCGCTACCGATCTGTCCAACCAGCAGCTTGTCGACGGTCAGCCGTGCATAGGCTTCCGACACGGTTTTGCGCGACACCTTGAGCTGCTGGGCCAGCAAACGCGATGGAGGCACTTGTTCGCCTGCCGCCAACCGACCTGCCTGGATGGCTTCCTTGATTTGCCGGTAAATCTGGCCCGCCAGGTCTTTGTCCCCGTCGATGACGACATGTAATTCCATAACTGCTCCACAGCACAAAACAGATGAACATCTGTGCCCAAATACAACTCAGATGCAGCCCAGCGTTTTAGCATGTCCGCGCAGCCAGTGCAAATTTGGCCGCCAGTGGTCTCCTGTTTTTTCGCCGAATTGGTTATCCACAGGCCTGCCTGCGCCCCCTATCATACAGTCTCTTACCGACGTAACTTGCCAACTTAACAATGCACAGGAGAGTATTTTGGAAGCACGTATCGATTTCTACACAGCCTCGCCAGAAGTGATGAAAGCCATGATTGCTCTGGAAGGCGCAGTCAACAAGCTGGGACTGGAACCATCGCTGCTGGAGCTGGTGAAACTGCGCGCTTCGCAAATCAACGGCTGCGCATTTTGCATCGACATGCATACTGCGGACGCCCGCAAGGCCGGTGAAACCGAGCGCCGCCTGTATGGCGTCACCGCCTGGCGCGAAACTCCGTTCTTTACCGCACGTGAACGCGCCGCGCTGGCCTGGACCGAATCCCTGACATTGATTGCCCAGACCCATGTGCCGGATGAAGACTACAACCTGGTGCGCGCCCAGTTCAACGACGCTGAAATGGTCAACCTGAGCCTGGCCATCAATACCATCAACAGCTGGAACCGGTTGGCGATCGCTTTCCGCAAGATGCCGGCTGTCTGACCAACATTGCTCGCCAAGCCTGCCTACAGCGCAGGCTTATCCGCAGGCAGGCCGATGCCGGCCTTGCCTTCCCAGCCGCCGCCCAGCGCGGCAAACAGCACTACACAATTCTGCAGGCGTTGCCCTTGCATACGCACCAGGTTCATACTGGCCTGGGCATAGGCGTTTTCGGCGGTAATCAGCTGCAGCACATTCGATTTGCCGGCACTGTAGCTGGCGCGCTGCAGGCGCAGCGAGGTGGTCGAGATCGTCATGGCGTTCTGCGCCAGCCTGAGCGATTCGGTATCGTTGTCGATGGCCCGCAACGCATCGGCGACCTGGCCGAAAGCAGTCAGGACGGTTTGCCTGTAGGTAGCCAGCTGGGCATCGTAGGCATCTTCGGCAGCGCGCTTTTGCGACGCCAGCGAGCCACCCTGGAACAAGGTCCAGTTGCCGCTGGTGGCGGCGCTCAGCGAGCGGTTTACGGTATTGAACAGTGTATTGATCAGCGTCGACTGATAGCTATCCGAGAGCGACAGCGTCAGGCTTGGATACAACTGCGCGGCGGCGATGCCGATGGCGGCGCTATCAGCATGCAAGATGGCCTCAGCCGAAAGAATGTCCGGACGCTGATGCACCAGTTCCGATGGCAGGCTGACCGGCAATGTTTGCGGCATCTTGAAACTGTCGAAATCGAAATCCGGCGTCTGCCATTGCGACGGCGCCTGCCCGACCAGCACCGCCAGCGCATGGCGCGCCACGCTGATTTGCTGGTGCAAGGCCGGCAGCTGGGTGCGATCGTTCTCCAGTTGAGACTGCGCCGTCAGCACGTCGGTTTGCGCCGCCGTACCGATCTGGAACGATTTCTGCACCAGTTCCATATTCTTTTCATCGTTCTTGATCAGGCTTTCGGTCGTCGCCAGCAGCTTTTGCGAAGTCGCCAGTGTAATCGCCTGGGTCACCGCCGAACTGGTTAGCGTCAGATAGGCCGCCGCCAGCTGGTAGTGCTGGTCTTCCGCATTGGCCTTGGCCTGTTCCACGGTGCGGGCGGTCTGGCCGGCGATATCGAAGGTATAGCTGATCTGCGGACCAAGCGAGAACTGGTTGGTGGCCGTGCTCGAAGGCCGGAAAGTATACTGATTGCCGCCGTTGCCGGAAATGCTGCGCCCGGCGGAAGCGCCGACGCTCAGCACCGGAAACCAGGTAGAGCGCGCTTGCACGATACCCTCTTGCGCCTGCGCCAGTGTGGCGCGGGCCGCCGCCAGGGTCTGGTTGGCCGCAACCACCTGATCCAGAACAGCCGGCAATGCCGGTGCTTGCAACAACTCCCACCATTGCGCCGGCAAGGTTTGCCCCGCACCGACCACGGCGAGCGAGGGATTGGCCGAGCCGGCCGCAGGCGCCTGATCGTTGTCGTAAGTACTGAAGGCCGGCGCAGCTGGACGGACAAAATCCGGCCCTGCGGTACAGCCGGCCAAACCGAACGCCAACCCCGCCAGCAAGCCACCGACGCCACGGCGCTTTGCCGAGGACACAACCCCGGAAATGATAAAAACCTGCTTATTCATGACTATTCATAACGTAATGCATCGATAGGGTTGAGCAGCGAGGCCTTGCGCGCCGGATAAAAGCCGAAGAACATGCCGATGCCGGCCGAGAAGCAGAAGGCGCCGATGATGATGCTGGTATGCAGCAGTGTCGGCCAGCCGGCGACGTGGGCGATGACCTTGGAAGCCACGATACCCGCCAGCACGCCGGCGCCGCCGCCGATCAGGCTCAGCAACGTCGCCTCGATCAAGAACTGCAACAGCACATGGAAGCGGCGCGCGCCGATGGCCATGCGGATGCCGATTTCCCGGGTACGCTCGGTGACCGACACCAACAGGATATTCATGATGCCGATGCCACCTACCAGGAGAGAAATCGACGCAATCGCCGCCAGCAGCAATTCCATCACGCGGCTGTTTTCATCGGCCACTTCGGCAATCTCGGTCAGGTCGCGCACGCTGAAATCGTCGCTCTGGTCAGGCTTGATGCGATGGCGTCGCTCCAGTGTCTGCGTCACCTGCTCCAAGGCAGCCTTGACCTGATCGGCGCCGCGCGCCTGGATATACATGGTCTGCACAAAACCTTGCAGCTTGGCCTGAATGTTGAACGGATTGGGCGGCGCCGGATAGACCGTGCCGCCCTGCGTCATCGCCACCGAAGGCTGCGCCACGCCCAGCACCCTTACCTGTGAGGTACGGAAAGGAATCAGCGCAACGTCATCCTGATCCTGGCCGGAGGCTGAGTGCCCCTTGACCGCCAGCACGCCGATCACTTCCATCGGCACGTTTTTTACGATGACGGTGGCGCCGATCGGGTTCTGGCCTTCGCCGAACAGGTTGTCCACCACGGTTTGGCCAAGGATGCAGACGGTGCGGCCCTCGCGCTCGTCTGTCTCGCTGATCAGCCTGCCGGCCGACAGCCCCCAGTTGCGGATCGCCAGGTAGCTCGGAGTGACGCCCTGGACGCTGGTCGACCAGTTCTCGTCGCCGTTTTCGACCTGCGCCGACTGCCGGTTGACATAGCTGATCACCGCCACCGCCGGGTCCTCCTCCAGAATGGCGGCGCCATCGGCTACTTTCAGGGAAGAAGCGCTACCCGAACCGCCACGCACGCCACCGCCCCGTGAAGAACCGGGCAAGACAATCAGCAGGTCGGTGCCGAGACTCTTGAGTTGTTCCTGCACCGCCGCCCGTGCGCCCTCGCCCACCGCCAGCATGATGATCAACGCGCAAACGCCGATGAAGATACCGAGCATGGTCAGCGCCGAGCGCAGTTTGTTGCGACCGATGGCGCTAAAGGCTGCAATGAAGGCCATCGACAGGAAAGAAAACAGCTCTGCCAGGCTCAAACCGGAAGATGCTGCTTCAGTTGGCAATGGTTGCGTTGTTCCCTTGACGAGCGTCGGCGCGTCGTTTTTGCGTATATCGGAGAGCACCAGACCGTCGCGCAGAGTGATGATGCGGTCGGCAAAATCCGCCATTTCCTGTTCATGCGTGACAAGGATCACGGTCAAGCCCTGCTCGCGATTCAGGTCGCGCAAGGTGTTCATGATTTCGTTGGCAGTGGTCGAGTCGAGATTGCCGGTCGGTTCATCGGCCAGCAAAATCGCCGGCTGATTGATCAGCGCCCGTGCCAGCGCCACCCGTTGCTGTTGCCCGCCTGATAACTGATTGGGACGGTTATCCAGGCGTTCGCCCAGCCCCAGCAAAGCCAATGTTTCCCGTACCCGATGCGCGCCGTCGGCCAGCAGGCCGGAATAGAATAGCGGCAACGCGACATTCTCGGCCGCCGTGGTACGCGGCAGCAGGTTGAAACTCTGGAACACGAAACCGATGCGGCGGCTGCGTATCTTGGCCAGCGCCTGTTCGTCCAGCGCAGCAATATCTACGCCCTCCAACAAATAAGTACCGCCGCTCGTCTGGTCGAGGCAGCCGATCAGGTTCATCAGGGTCGATTTGCCGGAGCCGGACGCGCCCATGATAGCGACGAATTCGCCCCGTTCGATCGCCAGGCTGACGCCGCGCAAAGCGTGTACCTCCTGCGAACCAAGCTGGTAGGTCCTGGTGAGGTTGCGAACGTCGATTACCAGGTCGGGTTGTCTGCCTGGTGCGACGCCGGCGTTCAGGTTCGCGCTCATCACCGCCCGAACCCGCCACGGCGGCCGCCGGACTGAGCGAACGGCGATTGCACCGGCGTGCTCTTGGCCTCAACGGGGCGCACTTCCTTGACGATGACCTTGTCGCCGGCCTTGAGGTCGCCCTTGATCACTTCCACCAGGTCGCCATCGTCGAGCCCCGTCTGGATCCGCACCAGATGCGGCGCACCGTCGCGCAAGACCCAGACCCTGGCGTGCTTTCCGTGCGATGCCGCGGATTTTTCCTGCGCAGCCGTCGATTCAGAATCATTCTGCTTGTCTTCAGCCTGATCTTGCTTATCCTGTTTGCCCTTCTGCTCGCCTGCCTGATCAGCGATACTGTTACGGTCCCCACGCCGGTGTTCGCCTTGCGCGCCACCCTGATTACGGCTGGCCCATGCGCTAGCGACATCGCGCCGGATGGCTCCGTCTTTGCCAGCGTGATTTCCGGCGTGATCGCCATCGCGATTACCGCTTCGGACATAACCGGCATCGCCGCCACGATCAGCACGCTCTGGTGAAAACCGTATCGCGGCCAGCGGGATCCGCAGCACGTTTTCTCGCGAATCGGTGACGATTTCTGCATCCGCAGTCATTCCCGGAAACAGCAGCAATTCCGGATTATCAACCGCGACCACCACATCGTAGGTCACCACGTTCTGCACCGTGATCGGGCCGCGGCGTATCTGCTTCACCGTGCCCTCAAAGGTTTTTTCGGGATAGGCCTGGACCGAGAAGGTCACGTCCTGATCTTCCTTGATGCGGCCGACATCGGCTTCGCTTACATTGGCGTCGACCTGCATTTTGGTCAAATCCTTGCCAATCAAAAACAAGGTCGGGGTTTGCAGGCTGGAAGCGACTGTCTGCCCGACATCGACGCTACGGGTCAGCACAGTGCCGGTCACCGGCGAGACAATATCGGTATAACCGAGGTTGACCTTGGCCGATTTGAGCGACGCTTCCTGCGCCACAATCGCGGCCTGGTCCAGATCCAGCTGGGCGCTGGCCTGCTTGAATACATTGCTGTCGTTATCGACGATTTCCTGAGCCACGATACCGTCTTTGAGCAACTTGCCATCGCGTTCGAATACCGCTTTGGCGTACGCCTGCGCCGCCTGGTCCTTGCGCAACTGAGCGCGGCTGCTATTGAGTTGCGCTGCATTCTGGTCGACGATCACCTGGAACGTCGACGGATCGATCTTGGCGCAGATCTGGCCGGCCTTGACTTCGGTGTTGTAGTCGCAGGACAGCGACTTGATGGTGCCCGACACATACGAACCGACCTGCACCGTTACCCGTGGATTGATTGAGCCGGTGACATTGACGGAGCGTTCGATGTCGCCCATCGTCACTCCGGCCGTCACATACTGCGGTTTGGCCCGCATACTGGCCCACCAGTAATAAGCAGCGCCGGCAACGGCCACCAGCAACACCAATCCCAGCCAGAATGCAGCTGTCCTGAACGGGAAACCTGAGCCCGCCCGGTCCGACAAAATTTTACCCACGCCATTTACCCTATGCGATTAATTCGACGGCCGAATGCCACTAGATCGTCAGTGTCCGATGATTAGTAGGCATTAGACATGCATCATGTAAATCGCTGATTGCAAGGGGGAGCTTTTTGTATCTGGCGCGTGAACAATTGTAAGCAATTATTGCACTTCAGAATTTGTCTTCAGACTGCCATATTTGGACTTGAGCAAGCCTGCGCCAATGCAGGCTTGCTCACAGCCACACAGCCAATGCCGGTCAGGCGGCTTTGATGTTGTCGGGCGACAAGGGCATCTTGCGTACCCGCTTTCCGGTTGCGGCAAACACCGCATTCGCCACCGCCGGGCCGATCAGCGCCGTAGCCGGTTCGCCGATGCCGCCCGGTTTTTCCGTGCTGGCGACCAGCGTGACGTCGACTTTCGGCATATCCACCATCCGTACCACCGGATAATCGCCGAAGTTCGTTTGCTGGACCCGGCCTTTTTCCAGCGTGATCTGCCCTCCCAGCGCTGCCGACAGCCCGAAGGCAATGCTCGACTGCAGTTGCGCTTCCACCGTATCCGGATTGACCATATGTCCGAGGTCGGCCACCACGACTACCCGATGCACCTTGATTTCATGATCGTCGTGCATGGAAATTTCAACCACCTGCGCCATATAGGTATCGTAGCCTTCCATCAAGGCGATGCCGCGAAAGCGCCCGGCAGGCAACGGCGTACCCCAGCCGGCATTCTGCGCCGCCTGCTTCAGCACATTGGCGAAGCGCGGCTGCTGATCCAGCAACGACAGCCGGAAAGCATAAGGATCCTTGCCTGCCGCGGCGGCCATCTCGTCGATGAAACTTTCATTGGCGAACGCATTCAGCGCATGGCTGACGGA
Source organism: Collimonas arenae (assembly GCF_000786695.1). Classification (NCBI taxonomy): domain Bacteria; kingdom Pseudomonadati; phylum Pseudomonadota; class Betaproteobacteria; order Burkholderiales; family Oxalobacteraceae; genus Collimonas; species Collimonas arenae. The sequence goes on from NZ_CP009962.1 coordinate 2,928,388, forward strand.
ACGCCAGTAACCGACGCGCAAACCGGCGTCATGGATGATCAGGTCCTGCGCCATGTTGGGAATGCCATAACCGACCACCGCCGCTTCCGCCATGAACGGGTCAAGCGTATCCTTGGGCAGGCCGAAGGCGCGCTGGGTCACCGATTGCGAGGTCAGCTGGAAGGTCAGCGCCACCGGCTTGCCATCGGCGTCGAAACCGCCCTTCATGCGATGCAAGGCCATCGGCCGGTAGAAATCATGCGTGGTGTCGTCTTCGCGGGTCCAGAGCAGCTTGACCGGTTTGCCGACCGCCTTCGAGATTTGCGCCGCCTGGACGATGAAGTCGACATCCAGCCTGCGGCCGAAACCGCCGCCCAGGAAAGTGGTTTGCACGTCCACGTCTTCCGGCTTGAGGCCGAGCGCCTTGGCCACCGCACCCTGTGCGCCCTGCTGGTACTGGGTCGGGCCGATCACCAGGCATTTGCCGTTGCGGAAATCGGCTGTAAAGTTTTGCGGCTCCATGGTGGCGTGCGCCAGCAGTTGCGACTGGTACTCGGCGCTGATGGTCTTTGCCGCGCCTTGCATGGCTTTTGCGGCGTCGCCGGTCTTTTTGATGCTGATTACCTTTGCATCTTTTTCGGCAGCGCGTATGCCGGCCATCATGACGGCATTGTCCAGCTTGGCGACCGGGCCCTCATCCCATTCGACCGTGAGCAGTTCACGCGCCTTTTTTGCGCGCCAGTAGGTGTTTGCCACCACCGCCACGCCATCGTCGATCTGCACCACATCGATCACGCCCGGCATTGCGCGCGCCTTGGCGCCGTCAAAGCTGCGCACCTTGCCGCCGATCACCGGACACTGCTCCAGCGACGCATACACCATGCCCGGCAGTTTGACGTCAATACCATAGACAGCGCTGCCGTTGACCTTGGCTGGAGTATCGAGACGCTTGGTGGCCTTGCCGACGATCTTGAAATCTTTCGGGTCTTTCAATTGCACGTCTGTCGGTACCGGCAGCTTGGAAGCAGCTTCAGCCAGTGCGCCAAAGCTGGCCTTCTTCCCGTTCGGACCAAGCACCATGCCGTTTTCTGCCCGCAACGAAGCCGCATCGACATGCCACTTGCTGGCGGCGGCGCTGATCAGCATGGTGCGCACCTGGGCGCCGCCGATGCGCAGTTTTTCCCAGCCATCGCGTACGGAAGTCGAACCACCTGTAATCTGGGCGCCAAGCAGTGAATTGGTATACACCGCATTGGGTGGCGCAATCGCCACTTTCACTTTGCGCACGTCGACCCCGAGTTCTTCGGCGATCAGCATGGGCAGCGCGGTATAGACACCTTGTCCCATCTCGGAGCGGGCCGAAATCAGCGTGATGCTACTGTTGTCGGCGATATGCACCCAGGCATTCGGAGTGTAGATCGTACCGGCCGCCTGCGCTTCGTCCAGCAGTCCGGGCAACATGATGCCAAGCGTCAGGCCGCCGCTGGCGATGGCGGAAGTCTTCAGGAAATCGCGTCGAGTAGTCGTCATCTCAGTCTCCTCAAGCCTTGTTCCGCATTTCGGCGGCAGCGCTCTTGATGGCGGCGCGGATGCGGTTATAGGTTCCGCAACGGCAGATGTTGCCGCTCATGGCGTTTTCAATATCGCTGTCGCTCGGATTCTTGTTGGTGGCCAGCAGCGCCGCGGCGCTCATCAATTGCCCGGACTGGCAGTAACCGCATTGCGGCACGTCATGGGCGATCCAGGCTTTTTGCAGGGGATGGGAATTGTCCTTGGAGAGCGACTCGATGGTCGAGACTTTTTTTGACGCCACCGCCGAAACCGGGGTCTGGCAAGAGCGCACCGGCTGGCCGTCCAGATGTACCGTACAGGCGCCGCACAAGGCAACGCCGCAGCCGAACTTGGTGCCGGTCAGGCCGATCTCATCGCGAATCACCCACAGCAACGGCGTATCAGGCTCAGCTTCTACCGATACCTTCTTTCCATTCAGGTTAAAGACTGTTGGCATGCTTATCTCCTCCATGTGGACCCACGGGATAAATACTGCAGCCTCATTCCTTGTACCGTCGTAGATGATGGCTAGCAATATCTGCTTTGCTACAAACCGCGACAACCTGGTGGTGCGGGCAAGACCGGCTTGCCTCTGAACAGTACTGTACGCCGTTTGACGGCATATCGCTTTTTTCATTTCACGCCAAAGCTGTTGGCGATTGCGCGCGGATCGTCTTTCCGGATCGCACAGTTTGTTGTTTTATTAATTTTTTAGCATAAATAGTGTAACAATTTGTGACGACGCAAGTTGTGAAAAGGAATGTATGAACCTCTCGTAAGCATCCCACTGAAGCTGGTTTGCTTTGGCTGATGGCCGTTTGCACCGATCTTGCGCAGAAAATCGCCAAAGGCAGCGGAAATGCGCACCGTCGCAGGCTTCCCACACCAAATTTTCCGTCACGGAGCTGAAATATAACTGCGCTATCGTCGCTCGCAGTTACGTAGCAAACACCCAGCACACCAGAGGAAAGCATGAATAAGAATATGATGAAAGCCATCCCGGCGGCGTTGTTCCTGGCCGGCCTGGCAGCCTGCAGCGGCTCCGGCAGCAGCAGCAACCTGACGCAGACACCGGTCAGCGCGCAAGACGCGCTGGCGACAGCGACCCCGATCAAACACGTCGTGGTCATTTTCGGCGAGAACATCTCGTTCGACCATTACTTCGGCACTTACCCTAACGCCACCAACCCGACGGGCGAACCGGCATTCACCGCCGCCAGCGGCACGCCAACCGTGGCCGGTCTGACGCCAGCCCTGCTGACCGCCAATCCGAACTCGACCAACACTGCCAACGGCACCGGCGCGGCCAACCCGTTCCGCCTGGACCGTTCGCAAGCGCTGACCGCCGACCAGAACCACGGCTACACCGCAGAACAGAACGCCTACAACGGAGGCGCCATGGACCTGTTCCCGAAAAATACCGGCACCGCTTCGAGCGGCACCGGCACCGGTCCGTTCTATACCAAGGGCCTGGTGATGGGTTACTACGACGGCAATACCGTCACGGCCCTGTGGAACTATGCCCAGCATTTCGCCATGAGCGACAACTCCTTCGATACCCAGTTCGGACCATCGACCCCTGGCGCGCTTAATCTGATTTCCGGCCAGACCAACGGCGTGACGCAAGTGGTCGGCACCAATAGCACGGCATTGATTGCCGATGGCCAGGGCGGCAAAACGATGATCAGCGATATCGATCCGTCCGCGGATACCTGTTCCTCGACGACCAGCACCAGCACCATGAGCGGCAAGAACATCGGCGATTTGCTGAATGCGAAAAACGTCAGCTGGGGCTGGTTTGAAGGCGGTTTCGACCTGACTGCAACCAACGCAAACGGCACCACCGGCTGCGCCCGCAGTTCATTTTCGACAGTGCTGAACGGCTACACAGCCGACTACATTCCGCATCACCAGCCATTCCAGTACTACGCGTCGACAGCCAACCCGAAACATGTCCGCCCTAGTTCGGTGGCGGTAATCGGCACCAGCAATGACGGCGGCGCCAACCACCAGTACGACACCAACGACTTCTTCACTGCGGTCGCTGCCGGCAATTTCCCTTCGGTCAGCTTCCTCAAGGCCCAGGGTTACCAGGATGGCCACGCAGGCTATTCAAACCCGTTGGATGAGCAAGCGTTTATCACCAAGGTGGTCAACTTCTTGCAACAGCAGCCAGACTGGGCCAATACCGTCGTGATCATGGCGTATGACGATTCCGACGGCTGGTACGACCACGTCAGCAAGATCGTCAATGGCTCGACTTCGACAGCCGACACCTTGAACGGCGCCAGCACTTGCGGCAGCGGCACGCCATTGAATGGCATCAACGGCACGCCGGTGCAAGGCCGTTGCGGTTATGGTCCACGTTTGCCGCTGGTGGTGGTTTCGCCATATGCAAAAGCCAATTTCGTCGACCATACCGTGACCGACCAGTCTTCGGTACTGCGCTTCGTTGAAGACAACTGGCTCGGTGGCGCCCGTATCGGCCAAGGCTCGTTCGACGCTATCGCCGGTTCGATCCAGAACATGTTCGACTTCACCAACGGCGGCAGCACACCGAAGCTGAATCTCAATACCTCTACCGGCTTGCCAATGTAAGCAGCCAGGCGGATAACGCCTGTTTCAAGCCATAGTCTGCGGCGGTGCTGTGCTTTTTGCGCAGCGCCGCCGACACTTTTTTATAGCTGCGCAGATATTCCTCAATTTGCCGCTTACCATAGCTTTGATGAAACGCTACCCCACTTTATTGTTAGCAGCTCCCAGCCTGTTGCTGGCATTGGCCGGCTGCGACCGCGCCACGCCATCTGCGTCGGCGACGACTGCCTCTCCTCCTGTAATGGTGCCCGTAGCTCCCGTGGCTCCCACCTACCAGGCTGCCCCCGGCGTCGCTCATCCGGTTACGTTAAGCGCAGTCGCCCAGCTCGGCAAAAAGATTTTCTTCGACCCCTCCTTGTCCGGCTCCGGAAAACTGGCTTGCGCTTCCTGCCACAGCCCAGACCATGCCTACGCGCCGCCGAATAACCTGGCGGTGCAGCTGGGCGGCCCCAAGCTTGATCGCCAGGGTTTGCGCGCCGTGCCTTCGCTGCGCTATCTGGAACACACGCCGACTTTCACCATCGGCCCCAACAAATCGATGCCGGATAGCGACGCTGTCGATGCGGCGCCAGCCACAACGACCGACATCAAGGTTGCCGCTGTGGCCAAGAGCACCCAGCCTGATGCCGCGTTGCTGGCGGCAGAAGCCAATGTACCGATGGGCGGCCTGGATTGGGACGGCCGCGCCGACACCTTGCAGAACCAGGCACAAGGGCCGTTCCTCGACCCGAATGAAATGGACAACAAGAGCGCCGCAGCACTGCTGGAAAAATTGCGGCGAGCGCCGTATGCGGAAGATTTGCGCAAACTGTTCGGCGCCAATGTGTTCGATAACTCTGGCCTGGCGCTGAGCGAAGCCTTGTTTGCCCTCGGGCGCTTCCAGATGGAAGATCCGAGCTTTCATCCCTATGACAGCAAATATGATTACTATCTGGCAGGCCAGGCCAGGCTGAGCGCGGAAGAAAGCCGCGGCCTCAAGCTGTTCGACGGTCCCAAAAAGGGCAATTGCGCCTCCTGTCATATCGACAAGCCCTCACGCGACGGCATGTTTCCGCCGGCGTTTACCGATTACCAGTTCGAAGCGCTGGCCGGTCCGCGCAACAAGGACTTGCTGGCCAATCGTGATCCGAAGCACTACGACCTCGGCTTGTGCGGTCCCATGCGCAGCAACTACAAGAAGCAAGCGTCCTACTGTGGCTTGTTCAAGACCCCGACGCTACGTAACAGCGCCACGCGCGGCGCTTTGTTCCATAACGGCGTGTTCAAGAACCTCGACGATCTGCTGCATTTTTACGTGGAACGCGAAACCGACCCCGGCAAATGGTATCCGAAGCGCAAGGACGGCAGCATCGACAAGTACGACGACCTGCCGCCGCAATACAAGAAAAATGTCGATGTCGTGGATGCGCCATTCGACCGCAAGCACGGCGATGCGCCTGCGTTGAATGCGGATGAAATCAAGGACATGGTGGCGTTTCTGAAAACCTTGAATGACGGTTACCAGCCCGGTGCAGAGCAAAGCGTCAACTCTAAATAAGGCAATATGCAATAATTCCCGCACTATTTTTGGCAGTTTGTTTCATCAGATCAGCTAGTCGGCGGACACCATGAGTACAGACACAGCACGCGCCAGAGCCTTGGAGCTGGCCGAATTCCTTGCCCCTCTGGGACAAATTACGGTATCCCGTTTTTTCGGCGGCGCCGGGTTGAGTATCGACAAGCTGCAATTTGCCTTTGTCATCAAGGGTACGCTGTATCTGCGTGTGGATGAACGAAGTCGCCCAGCGTTCGAGGCGCGCGGCTGTCAGCCATTCCGTTACGCTACCAAGGAAAAAACGGTGACAGTGGGCAGCTACTATGAAGTGCCGGCCGAGATTGCAGACGAGCCGGATGCCTTGCTGGATTGGGTCAGCCGCTTGCGCCGAGGCGCCTTGAGCTGAGCCAGCGCGGTTAGCTCGTTTCCTGCCTGGCTGCACGCGACTCGGCTGGCACCAGCGTAGCCATGGGATCGGGCCAGCCGGTATTGAAACGGAGACGTCCGCCGACAATACGCACCCGCAACTGGCGGTACTTCATGAGGTAATGCAATCCAACCATCGCCGCCGCAAAGCCGGACAGCGCGCCGACGCCCAATGCCCAGCGCGGGCCGAAGGTATCGGCGACCCAGCCGATCACCGGCGCGCCGAGGGGTGTACCGCCCAAGGCCACCGCAAGCAAGATCGCCATTACCCGTCCACGCATGGCCGGCTCGGTCGACAGCTGCACCGCGCCATTGGCGGTAGTGGTGAAGGTTTGCGCAGCCACGCCGATGATCACCAGGGCGACGGCAAACAACCCGTAGCTGGGCATCAATGCCGCCAGCGTCACTCCGCCGCCAAAGACCGCCGCTCCCGCCAGCAAAAAAGCCATGCGCGGCTTCTCGCGCCGCGCAGCCAGCAGCGCGCCGGTCACCGATCCCAGCGCCATGATCGACGACAGGAAACCGTATTGATGCGCGCCCGCATGGAACACGCTGACCGACATGGTTGAAATAAAAATCGGAAAATTAAGGCCGAAGGTGCCGATCAGGAAAAACATCAGCAGGATCGCCTTCAAGTCAGGCCGCTGCCAGATATAGCGAAAACCAGCAACCAGGCTGCCACGGACCGGCGCCGCCCTGGCCCGCAGATGGAGTTCGCCGATGCGTAGCATGCTGAGTGACGCCAGCACTGCGGCAAACGAGGCCGCATTGATCAGGAACACCCAGCCGGCGCCAACCACAGCGATCAGAACGCCTGCGATGGCCGGACCGATCATGCGTGCGGCATTGAATGAAGTGGAATTCAATGCCACCGCATTCGACAGATCGCTTTCTGCCACCAGCTCCGAAACGAAGGTCTGGCGCACCGGTGCATCGAAGGCGGTGACGCAGCCCAGCAAAAGCGCAAACAGATATACCTCCCATAGCCGGACTACGCCGGCGACAGTCAGGATGCCCAGCCCCAAAGCCAATGCGCCCATCGCGGCCTGCGTGACAATCAGTAGTTTGCGACGGTCGAAGTGATCTGCGGCGAAACCGGTCAACGGCAGCAGCAATGCCTGCGGGCCGAACTGCAATGCCATGACGATACCCACCGCAGTCGCATTATTGTGCGTCAGCTGGGTCAGGACGATCCAGTCTTGCGCGGTGCGCTGCATCCAGGTACCGACATTGGACACCAGCGCGCCGCCAGCCCACAGCCGGTAATTGAACCCGTTCAGCGAGCGAAAAGTACCGGTCATCATGGCGCTGGCTTGGCGTTAATCCGGATCGCCGGCGCGTTCATGCGCGGCTGCGGTCCAGCAGCGCGATGATCTCCTGGGTGCTGCCGGTTTCGCCCAGCCGCGGGAAAATCCGCGTGATGCTGTTAACGTGGGCATCGAGGTTAAGATCGGTCATGGCGTCAATCGCCAGTGTGACGTGGAAGCCCAGTTCTTGCGCCTGCCGCGCGGTCGACTCGACGCCGATGCTGGTAGCGACACCTGCAATAACGACCTGAGTCACGCCGAGTTGTTTGAGATGCTGGTCGAGGCCGGTGTTGGTGAATGCGCCCCAGGTCTTCTTGCTGACGGTATGGTCTTGCGGTTGCTGGTTCACTTCTGGCACCAGTTCGGCCCAGTTGGCCGGCAGCGCGCCGTTGTTGCGCACTTGTTCGTTTCGCCCTGGCGCAGCGCCGGTGACAGTCACCAACACTACCGGCGCACTATGCCGGCGGAACGCCTCCGCCAGTTCGCTGGCATGCTGCACCACCGGCTGGACCGGATGGACGATAGGCAAAGCGAGAATGCCTTGCTGCAAATCGATAAGGATCAACGCGGTGTTCGGATCAAGAATGGTGACTGCCATGAGATTCTCCTTCAGGTACGTGGATTGCGCGCCGGATAACGGCTGCAATAGATAATGTGCGCTAGGCTTCGGCCAGGCGCTTCAGCAATTCGACGCTGGCCGCGAGCTGTTCCAGTTCCGCCGTTGCAAATTTTGTGCGGATGGCGCGGAACAGCCAGTCCTCTCGCGCCGCCCGGCCGACCCTGAACATTTCGCGGCAATCTTCGGTCAGCGACAAAATGGTTTGGCGACCGTCGGCCGGGTCGGCCGCTCCGCTCACCAGCCCCGCTGCTTCCAGCGTCGCCACGGTGGCGCCCATCGATTGCGGCCGGACGCCTTCCGCACGCGCCAGCGTGGTGACCGTTGCGGGACCGTCGCGCTCCAGCCGGAGCAATACCGACTTCTGCGAGCCTGTGAAATCTCCCGCATGGCTCTGTTCGCGCAGCCGCCGGCTCAACTGGCCGAGCAGGACGCGCAACTCTCCGGCCATGACGGCTGCGCGCGTGGCTTCGGGATTGTTTGCTTGTTCTTGAGTGGTCATGGTTTTAACGTGCGGGCTCGGTGAATGTCCCCACTTTAGCAGATACAAAGGAAAACTTGGTAGTTTTCCTTTGTATATTTATGTATAGGGCACGACAATTTCATCATTTGCATTTTCGCCATTTAACATGGCAGACACTTGGTATAAGGTAGTTCTATCGACTACACAGATGGGCAATGACGCGCGCCGAGAAGCGGTGACCTGCTTGACCATGTATGCTCATGCCATCACCATCGACATCAATTAAAGGAATCAGCCGATATGCCGAGCAACCAGGAAAAACCCTCAAAATTCGTCTGGTACGACGTCATGACCAGCGACACCAAGGCCGCTGAAACCTTCTATCGCAGCGTAGTCGGCTGGAATATGCAGGACGCCGGCATGGACGGCCCCGCTTACACCGTACTTTCGGCCGGAGCCATCATGGTCGGCGGCCTTATGGCAATTCCGGAAGAAGCCAGCGCCATGGGCGCCAAACCTTGCTGGATGGGTTATATCGCGGTCAGCGATGTCGATGACTACGCGGCCCGTGTAACTAAAGCAGGCGGATCTATCCGCCGCCCGCCGACAGACATTCCCGGCGTCGGCCGCTTTGCCGTGGCAGCGGATCCGCACGGAGCCGGTTTCTTTCTCTTCAAAGGCAATAGCGATGCCCAGCCAGCGCCAGCAGCACCCGACGCGCCTGGCCATATCGGCTGGCACGAATTGCATGCCGGCGATCAGGAAAGCGCCTTCGCCTTCTACGCGGGCCTGTTCGGCTGGAGCAAGGAAGAAGCGATCGACATGGGGCCAATGGGCGCGTACCAGACTTTCTCCACCGGCGGCCCGGCGGTTGGCGGCATGATGACCAAGATGCCAGACATGCCTGCGCCGTGCTGGCTCTATTACATTAATGTCGCGAGCATCGACGCCGCCGTGGAGCGCGTCAACGAAGGCGGCGGCAAGATCATCATGGGGCCGCACCAGGTTCCCGGCGGCAGCTGGATCGTCCAGGGCTTCGATCCGCAGGGCGCCATGTTTTCGCTGGTGTCGGCAAAGCGCTAGCGCCATTTGTGAATTTGTAAGACGAGGTATATGGATATGCGAATCCATTATTTGCGGCAACTGCCCTGAAGCGAGTGTAATGTTGTTTTTGGCAAGCGCAGCCTGCAACAGCCATGCACCCGTTTCGTTACCAAAGCCATCTTATGTCTATTGTCATTGATGCACCAAGCCCGGCCGTCGCTTCCTCTCAAGAGTTCGAGATCAAGCCTGTCCGCGGCCCGCTGGGCGCAGAAATCACCGGCCTGGATCTCAACATGCCGCTGTCCGGAACAGAACTGGCGCGCATCCGCTCGGCCCTGGTCAAGTATGGCCTGCTGGTATTTCGCGAACAGCGCATTACGCCGGAGCAGCACATCGCGTTCAGTCGCTGCTTTGGATCGCTGCAAGTCCATGTGCTGAACCACTTTCACCTGCACGGCCACCCCGAGATTCTGATCGTTTCCAATGTCGTCGAAAACGGCAAGCCGATTGGCCTGGTGGATGCAGGCGCCGACTGGCATTCTGACCTGTCGTACATGCCCAAGCCCAGCCTTGGCTCGTTGCTGCATGCGCAGGAATTACCTGCTGAACAAGGCGATACGCTGTTCGCCAATATGTTCAATGCCTATGACACGTTGCCCGCCGATGTCAAGCAACTACTGGAAGGCCGGCGTGCGGTCCACTCCTACGTTTACCGCTATCGCCGCTTGCAAAAATTATCCCCTTGGCGCGCCGACCTGACGCAAAAGCAGATCGACGAAGTGCCCGAGGTCGAACATCCGGTGATTCGCGTGCATCCTGAAAGCGGTCGCAAGGCGCTGTTTGTCAGCGAGGGTTTTACGTCGCACATCATCGGCTTGCCCAAGGATGAAAGCGATGCCTTGCTGCGCTTCCTGCATGAACACACGATTCGTCCCGAGAACGTCTACCGCCACCAATGGCGTGCGCGTGACATGGTGTTTTGGGATAATCGCAGCACAGTCCACTACGCTGCCATCACACCGCAGCATCTGCGCCGTACCCTTTACCGGACCACCGTCGAAGGCGACGTGCCGGCCTGAAAATCCGTGCGGATAAATAGTTTTTTCTCAATAACTGATTCTCGGCTAAGCGCCGTGACGCCGCTACTGGACAAGAAACCGATAGCGCAGCGTGGATTCGAACCGGCCTGGCGCATCTCTCTAGAGCGCGTTTCCTGCGTCATCGACTAGAATGTCGAGAGCGTCAATCTCCCACCGCGCATCACTGAACACAAAGCCAAGCATGTCAAACATTTTTCCCTCCCCCAATCCTGGCCGGCTCCGCATTTTTATCCGGTCCCTGGCGGCGCTGCTCGACGAGCGGCCGCCCGAAGCCCGTCTCCTACACGAAGGCGGTGCACTGCTGCAACAACTGATCGCAGTGGACGACTGGCTGCCGGATGTCTATACACAGGCCCAACCCGAGCGTTACCAGCAATATCTGCTGCACGCCGATTCGGCTGAACGTTTTTCGATTGTCAGTTTCGTCTGGGGGCCGGGACAGACGACACCCATCCATGATCATACGGTATGGGGCCTGATCGGCATGTTGCGCGGAGCCGAATATTCGCAAGCCTACAAATCGTCTGCCGATGGCCGCTTGCGGCCGGATGGAGAGCCGGTCAAGCTGTTGCCGGGCACGGTTGAGGCGGTATCGCCGACCGTCGGCGATATCCATCAGGTACGCAATGCATTTGCGGATAACGTATCGGTCAGCATCCATGTTTATGGCGCCAACATCGGCGCGGTAAAACGTTCGGTGTATGGTGAGGATGGCAGCCGCAAATCCTTTATTTCCGGCTACTCCAACTCCCATCTGCCGAACATCTGGGACCGTTCCATCGAACTGAAAAACCAATGACCACCACCATCGACAAAGAAATAGCTACTTCCTTCGCCACCCTCTCCGTCACGCAAATCCGCGCTGCACTATTGGCCCGCAAGGAACTGGCTTTGCTGGATGTACGCGAAGAGGCGCCATTTGCAGAAGCGCATCCGCTGTTTGCCGCCAACCTGCCGCTGGGGCGGATTGAACTGGAAACCCACGCTAGGATCCCGCGCCGCGACACTCTCATCGTCGTCTATGACGATGGCGAAGGCTTAGCGTTGCCAGCCGCGCAGCGTTTGCTGCAACTCGGCTATAGCGCCGTACATTTACTTGAAGGCGGCTTGCAAGGCTGGCGCGATGCCGGTGGCGAGATTTTCCGCGACGTCAACGCGCCCAGCAAAGCCTTTGGAGAACTGGTTGAATCGCAACGTCATACGCCTTCTTTGTCGGCGCCTGAAGTCAAAGCTTTATTAGATGCCAAGGCAGACGTGGTGGTGCTCGATGCGCGCCGCTTCGAGGAATACAACACAATGAGCATCCCCGGCGGGATCAGCGTGCCCGGCGCCGAACTGGTGTTGCGGGTACGCGCGCTGGCCCCACGCCCGGAAACCCGGGTGATCGTCAATTGCGCCGGGCGCACGCGCAGCATCATCGGCAGCCAGTCGCTGATTAACGCCGGCATTCCGAATCCAGTCAGCGCCCTGCGCAATGGCACGATAGGCTGGACCTTAGCCGGACAGCAACTGGAACACGGGAAAACGCAGCGATTCTCAGATCACGTGCACGCCGAGACAGGATCTGAACAGCATATCCAGGCAGTAGCGTCCGCCAGGCAAGTCGCAGATCGCGCGAAAGTCGGCCGGGCCGATCTCGCGGCATCAGCGCGCTGGCAGCAAGAGACCGGCCGCACTACCTATTGCCTTGACGTACGCACGCCGGAGGAATATATAGCTGGCCATTTGCCTGGCTTCAGCTCCGCACCCGGCGGTCAGCTGGTACAAGAAACAGATCACGTGGCGCCAGTGCGCGGCGGCCGCATCGTGCTAGCTGACGATGATGGTGTCCGCGCCAACATGAGCGCCTCATGGCTGGCGCAGATGGGTTGGGAAGTCCATGTGCTGGACGGATTGCAGAAGGCAGATTTCAGTGAGGCCGGCTTGCCACGGCAGGCATTGCCGCCAGCCCCGCCGTTCGAATCGGTGGCCGCCGCTCAGCTTGCTGAATGGTTAAAGGATAACGACCCTAACAGCGCCGGCACCGTGCTGCTCGACTTCACCAGCAGCGCCAACTACGTCAAACAGCACATTCCCGGCGCTCGCTTTACACTGCGTTCGCAACTGGCCTCGGCTCTACAACAAACGCCATCCGCGCAACGTTATGTCTTGACCTGTGGCAGTAGCCTGCTGGCGGGTTATGCCGCAGGCGACCTGAAACAGTTGACCGAGCGTCCTGTCTTTGTACTAGCAGGCGGCACGGCAGCATGGATTGCCGCCGGATTGCCGCTGGAATCCGGAGAAACCGCGTTGGCGTCGCCCCGTATCGACCGCTATCGCCGGCCATATGAAGGCACCGACAATCCGGTCGCCGCGATGCAAGCCTACCTGGACTGGGAATACGGCCTGGTAGCCCAATTGGCCGCGGACGGCACGCACGGTTTCTTCGTGATTTGACTGATTGGACTACCCGCGGAAATAGCGCGCCGGCGTGAACGGCATGGCGGCGACCTCGACCGGCACCGCCTTGCCACGCACCATGGCATGTAATGGCGTGCCGATTTTGGCGAACGCCGCCTCGACATACCCCATCGCCACCGGCTTATCCAGCGTTGGCCCGAAGCCGCCACTGGTGACCTTGCCGATCACCTTGCCGTCGGCATCCACCAGTTCCGCACCTTCGCGTACCGGCATGCGTTCCAGCGGTAACAACCCGACCCGCTTGCGGCTCGCACCCTGCGCCAGATGCTGTTCGATTTGCGCTGCGCCCGGATAGCCGCCAGCGCGTGCACCGTCCGCGCGCCGCACCTTTGACAAGGCCCAAGTCAGACTGGCTTCAACCGGCGTGGTCGACACATCCATATCGTGACCATACAGGCACAGGCCCGCTTCCAGGCGCAGAGAATCGCGCGCGCCGAGACCGATAGGTGCCACTTCCGGCTGCGCCAACAGCAAGCGCGCCAGCTTTTCAGCCTGGGCGTTTGGTACGGAAATCTCGAACCCATCTTCGCCGGTATAGCCGGAACGGCTGATGAAGCATTCGGCATCGGCCAGCGTTACTTTGCCGGTTTGCATGAAGACCATTTTTGCAGGGTTATTTGCAGATTCAGGCGCCAGACGCGCCAGCACTGCTGCCGCAGCCGGGCCCTGCAAAGCCAATAACGAGCGGTCGGTCAGCTCTTCAATCTCGCAACGGCCAGCCAGGTGCTGGCGCAAATGCGCGGTGTCTTGCTGCTTGCAAGCGGCGTTCACCACCAGGAACAGATGATCGCCGCCGTTGCTGACCATCAGGTCATCCAGGATACCGCCTTGTGGATTGGTAAATACGGCGTAACGCTGGCGGTTGGCTGGCAGGTCGACGATATCGACCGGCACCAGCGATTCCAGCGCCGCCGCGGCATCCGGCCCGCTCAGGCGCAGCTGGCCCATGTGCGAAACGTCGAACAGCCCGGCTTCGGCGCGGGTGTGTTTATGTTCCTTGAGAATGCCGCTCGGGTATTGCAGCGGCATGTCGTAGCCGGCAAACGGCACCATCTTGGCGCCGAGTTCCAGATGCAAATCATAAAGCGCGGTGCGAGCCGAGGCTGCCGCGCTGCTGGTATCACTCATGAGAAATTGTCCTTTTGATGGTGGTACGCGCCGTGTAGTACGGTCCGTATCGTACGGTGTCGGTAACGGTAAAACACCGGTCTGGCGAACATGTATTCCGCCAGACCGGCTTGGTATTACTCGTAGTCCGACATCGGCGGGCAGGAGCAAACCAGGTTACGGTCGCCGTACACATTGTCGATACGTCCGACCGGCGGCCAGTACTTATCCTTGCGCAGCGATTTCAGCGGATACACCGCCTGCTCGCGCGAGTACTCCCGCGACCATTCGTCAGTCAGGTCCTGCGCGGTATGCGGCGCATGGCGCAAGGCTGTCTGTTCTGCCTTGATGTCACCGTTTTCGACTGCGCGGATTTCTTCGCGGATGGCGATCATGGCGTCACAGAAGCGGTCCAACTCTTCCTTGGATTCGCTTTCGGTCGGCTCGATCATCAATGTGCCGGCGACCGGGAACGACATGGTCGGTGCGTGGAAGCCGTAATCGATCAGACGCTTGGCGACGTCCTCCACCGTGATACCGGTCTTGTCCTTCAGCGGCCGCAGGTCGATGATGCCTTCATGCGCCACCAGCCCGTTGCTGCCGGTGTAGAGGATCGGATAATGCGGCGCCAGACGGTGCACGATGTAGTTAGCATTGAGAATGGCAATCTCGCTGGCCTGCTGCAGGCCCTGGGCGCCCATCAAGGTGATATAGGCCCAGGTAATCGGCAGGATGCTGGCGCTGCCCCACGGCGCCGCGGATACCGGCGCAATACCGCTCTCCATCATGCGATGGCCCGGCAGGAATGGCGCCAGGTGGCTCTTGACGCCGATCGGGCCTACGCCCGGTCCGCCGCCGCCATGCGGAATGCAGAAAGTCTTGTGCAGATTCAGGTGAGAAACGTCGCCGCCGAATTTACCCGGTGCGCACAGGCCGACCATCGCATTCATGTTGGCGCCGTCGATGTATACCTGACCGCCGTGTGCGTGGACGATTTCGCAGATCTCGCCAATCGCTTCTTCAAACACGCCATGAGTAGACGGATAGGTAATCATCAGCGCAGCCAGGTCGCCAGCATGCTGGTCAGCCTTGGCGCGCAAGTCGCCGACATTGACATTGCCCTGCTCGTCGCACTGCACCACAACGACCTGCATGCCGGCCATATGAGCGGTAGCAGGATTGGTGCCGTGGGCGGAGCTCGGGATCAGGCAGATATTGCGCTGGCCTTCGCCGCGGCTCTGGTGATAGGCGCGGATTGCCAGCAAGCCGGCATATTCGCCTTGCGAACCGGCATTCGGCTGCAGCGATACCGCATCGTAACCGGTGCACACGCACAGCATCTGCTCCAGGTCGTTCACCAGTTGCTGGTAGCCCAAAGCCTGGTTGAGCGGCGCAAACGGATGCAGTGAGCCGAATTCAGGCCAGGTCACCGGAATCATTTCAGTGGTGGCGTTAAGCTTCATGGTGCAAGAACCCAGCGGAATCATGCTGCGGTCCAGCGCTAGGTCCTTGTCTGCCAATGCACGCAAATAGCGCAGCATCTGGGTTTCGGAATGATGGCTGTTGAATACCGGATGCGTCAGATAGGCGCTGCTGCGTTCCAGTGCGGCCGGAATCTTCTCGGCGGCGCTGGCTTCCAACGCGTCGAATGCCGGCAATGGCTTGCCGATCGCAAAGATACTCCACAACGCTTCGACATCGGCGCGGGTCGTCGTTTCATCCAAAGCGATGCCGACATTACCGTCGTCAATCGGACGCAGGTTGATCATCTGGCTGCGCGCCGCCGCATGAACGTCCTGGGTATGGCCACCGGTATGCACAGTGAGAGTGTCGAAGAAACTGGCGACCGGGATTGCGTGCCCCAGCTGGCGCAAGCCTTCAGCCAGGATGGCGGTGAGACGATGCACGCGCTGCGCAATCGTTTTCAAGCCTTGCGGGCCATGGTAAACCGCATACATGCTGGCGATATTCGCCAGCAGCACCTGCGCAGTGCAGACATTGCTGGTGGCTTTTTCGCGGCGGATATGCTGTTCGCGGGTCTGCATCGCCAGGCGGTAAGCCGGCTCGCCGCGGCTGTCGATGGAGACGCCGACCAGGCGGCCAGGCATCACGCGCTTGTGGGTATCGAGGGTTGCAAAATACGCTGCGTGCGGGCCGCCGTAACCGAGAGGCACGCCGAAACGCTGGGCGCTGCCGATCACCACATCGGCGCCGAATTCGCCCGGTGGCGTCAATAGCGTCAAGGCCAGCAGATCAGCCGCGACCACAACCAGCGCTTGCTTGCCATGCGCGACGCGCACGGTGTCGGCGTAGTCGTGGATTTCACCGCTTAATGTCGGATATTGCAGCAGCACGCCGAAGCAGTCGAGCCGCTCCAGGTCTTTATTGTGATCGCCAACCACTACCTCGACGCCGATCGGCGCGGCGCGGGTGCGCAGCACGTCGATGGTTTGCGGGTAGCAGTCTTGCGAAACGAAGAATATGTTGCTCTTGCTCTTGGACAGGCGCTGGCAGAACGTCATCGCTTCCGCCGCGGCCGTGGCTTCATCCAGCAAAGAGGCGTTGGCGATTTCCATCCCGGTCAGGTCGGTAATCATGGTCTGGAAATTCAGCAGCGCCTCCAGACGGCCTTGTGAAATTTCAGGCTGGTACGGCGTGTACGCGGTATACCAGGCTGGATTTTCCAGCAGGTTACGCAAGATGACGGTCGGTGTATGGCAGTTGTAGTAACCCATGCCGATATGCGACTTGAATAGCTGGTTCTTGCTAGCGATCTGGCGCAGCGCCGCCAGTGTTTCCGCTTCGCTGCGCGGTGCGCCTAGCGCGAGCCGATTGCGCTCCAGGATGGCGCTGGGGACTACTTTATTGATCAATGCTTCGATGGAATCGAAACCGAGCATCGTCAGCATGGCCTTTTGTTGGGTGTGATCCGGGCCGATGTGGCGTTCAATGAAATCGGCGTGTTGCGCCAGATCTTCAAGAGCAGGCCGTGATTGTGTCATGGGTGCTTCCTTCAATTGTGAACAGTAAAATTGCGTGGTGCTTAAGCCTGGCCTTTGATCATGGCAGCGTAAGCCGCTTCATCCATCAAACTGTTCAACTCAGCCGCGTCGTTCACTTTCATCTTGAAGAACCAGCCCGCGCCCAGAGGATCTTCGTTGATCTTGCCTGGTTCATCGGCCAATGTTTCATTAATTTCAGTCACCACGCCGGCAACCGGCATCATGATTTCACTTGCGGCCTTGACCGATTCGATCACTGCTGCTTCATCGCCCTTGGCCAGTTCGGCGCCCACTTCCGGCAATTGCACGAACACCAGGTCGCCCAGGTGGCCTTGCGCGAAGTCGGTGATACCGACCGTGACCAGGCCGTCAGCCTCGACGCGCAACCATTCATGCTCAACCGTATATTTAACCTGACTCATGCTATCTCCTGTTTTAAAAACATTAATTAAAAACATTCATTGCGAAACACTAACTGCAAAACATTCATTGCAACCAGAATTGCAAGCCCATTTGCCATCTTGGCTGTATTATTAAAATATACATACTTTGACGTATCCGATATCGAATATGTCGGTAGAAACCAACTGTCCAGCTCGCTATTCGACCATAAGTCAGGCCGATGCAACAGCGTATTTTCCCACGGCTCCAGGTGCTTTCTGCAAGCATATGATTCTATTCAGAATTTTAGCATTGCTTCAATCCGGCACCGCTCCTTGATATTTCATTTTCATTAACAAAACTGCTATTTTATTGTTTTTTTGCAGATCGAAATGCGATTTCCGATTTGACTCGGCGCGCCAATCCGGGCCTGAAGGCGAGAACGCAAGAGAGTAAAAGAATAAAAGAAAAAGCCGTCAATGAAATTACTTCATTGACGGCCCTGCTTTGATGCCACGCTACGGGTTTATTAAGCCTGGTGCACTACTGAAGAATGTGTTTGCAGCATTTCAAGCAACGCATCGTAGTAGTCCTGGCAGGTATTCAGGCGCAACATCGCGCCTTGCAGGATTTCACCGCGCGCTTCAGGATACTTCGCATCCAGCGGCACAATCACGTTTTCCAGCCAACCTTGCGCATGGACGATATCAATGCTGATGTGCTCCTTGTAGTAGTCGACTTCACCGTCCTTGCCCAGGCCGATGCGATGACAGCCATGCACCAGCTTTTCATACTGGCGCGGATCGAGCAATTCAGTGATCGCCATGATGCCGATTGCCTTGAAGTAATGCTTGCGTTGCAGGCAGGTCAGCATGAACAGGTTGTGCCCCGCCAGGCCTTGCCAGCCCAGCGATGAGGCATGATTGTCTTCAACGTTATCAGCGCCGACCATATCCAGCAGCTTGCGAAACAGGTTGACGTGGCTTCTGGTGGAGTTACCGTTACCCGACTCATCCCACAAATTCTGCACCAGTTCCTTGCGGGTGATTTCGTCGGAGCCAACCAGAATCAACGCGATCAGGTCAAAGAAACGGATATTGAGCGCTGCATCGCTGCGGAAAAAATCGACGAACTGTCCATGCGAAGCGGTAGTTTCCAGATAGTCGAACAAAGGATGATTGGAGACCGTGTGCTCATTCCAGAGAGCGCGCAAGGCATCGGTGAGCGGCATATTGGCCCCGATACGCGCCAATGGCGAAGAATCGCTGGAAGCCAGCCAGGCCCGCTCGATTTCATTGCGCATTTGCTGCAGATAATGATTGGATTGGTTGGCTGCAGCAAAACTGGTGGCCGACGCCACATGCATATCCAGTAGAACGAACAGTGTCCGGTGCACGACGCAAAGTGCATCATCGTCATTTGTAGCCAGCGCCGTCGCCAGAGTCGAACGGACTTTTGTCATTAAGAGATTGAACAGTTCGCGGTCATTGTCGAAGCGATTTTCAAGTTCTGGATCTGCTACCAGGAAAGAAACAATCGTATCAAGGGGGAGATCGAGATCCGGCCGCCGGATGCTTTCATAGACGTCATGATGAAGATTCGCTCCATGAACCACTTCTGTGGTTTGCGAATTAGCTACGGTTGAATAACTCATGTAACTTCCTCAGAATAGTGTTTAAGCCGTGACTGCCATTGCCACCCTTTATTTTTATGCAAGCGGCTGAAGCACGCCCCCACAAAATTTTTATAATATCTTAAATTTAAACAGACAGGTCTGTCATATAATTGAAATATCAGAATCTGGTATAAACGCCAATGATAGCTGTTCCGCACCGTTTTATGCCGTTTTCAGCCAATTTTGACTGCCGGCAATTAACTTGCATCAGCGACAATAAATACTGAGCTAATATACTGTGCTGTATATCGTACCGATTGCAACAGACTTTGTCCGGCAGTCGCTTTGCCATGTTGTGTGCTATCGGCTTATTGCATGTCTAGTAATGTAACCACCACCTCAAATCAATGACTCGTATGAAAGAAAAACGACAGATACTTATTGATACGGCAACCCGGCTCTTTTCCCAAGATGGCTACCATGCAGTGGGCATAGACCGCATCCTGGCGGAGGCAGGTGTAGCCAAGATGACGTTATACAAATACTTCCCGTCGAAGAGAGAACTGGTGGTCGAGGTATTGCAAGAACGCATGGAGATGTGCGCGAGTTCGCTTTCCCTGTTTCTCGAAAAATTCGATACACCGATGGAAAAACTGCACGGCGTGTTCATGTGGCACGACAAATGGTTTCGCGAGGTCAACTTTACCGGATGCATGTTTGCCGCCGCCGCCGCCGAATTCCACGGCTCCGACAACGCCATCTTGCGCACTGCCGCCAGTCAGAAAAAAGGCCTGACCGACCTTATCAAGAACCTACTGGACCCCTTGGTCGGGAAAACCGTCGCCATGAAACTGGCGCGGCAAATAGTCATGCTGCTCGACGGCGCCACGCTCGCAGCGCATGTCGCCGGCAGGAAAAACGCCGCCAACGATGCCTGGAGCGTCGCACAGGAGATTGTCCTGCTTGAGCACTCCAAGCTTCAGACTGCTTAGACCCTAACCTTCCCCATAAGAAAAGAGCTGCTCCGGCTAGTCCAGAGCAGCTCTTTTTTAACAGCAATAAACCGATTGTCTTGCAAAAGTTATTTTGCGTTCCCGACAATTTTAATAGTGCCTTTGAAGTGAACAAATTTCCCATCAGGATAGGTGACATTCGTGTACACCGTGCCATGTTCAAAGTCTTCCACATGCACCACATTCAGCTTCGATTCCGGCTCATGCCAATACACCATGTAGACCTGGGGACGGATCTTGACCGCCGTGTATTGCACTGTTTCGGTAATGCCTTTGAATATGCCGGACCGGCAAAAAATTGACAGCGTAGTCAGATCCTTGAAATTCAAATCAATGATCGCGTCGCCAAACACCACTTCAACCGCTTTACCTGCGGCCGGAAAATCGGCATCGCTCACTACTGCCGTGGAGACGGCCGTATTGGCGACACTGTCCTGCGTCGCTGCATTCTGAGTAGCGTCCTTAGCTGACACTTGCAGCACCAGCCCCAGTTGCAATGCCGCAAACAGTGAAGTTCTTACAATTGATTTCAGCAACATGTACCTCCCCCTATTTTGATTATTTGAAATGTTAAATCAAAGGCGACGAGGGGGAGTATATCCATAAACAAAATTGGATAACAGCAGTAATAATTGCGCTGCCATGCGTATCAATGCGATAAAACAGGGGCTGCTCAAGCCCGGAATTGTCTTATATGACTTTCTCTTCGCGCAACAGCGCGATGTAATCCTTGCCATAACCGAGTTGCGCCAGCACCTCTTCGGTATGCTCCCCCAACAAAGGGGAACGGGTGACTTCGGTCGGGCTGTCCGACATCTTGATCGGGTTGCCTACCGTCAGATATTTGCCGCGCGTCGGATGATCGACTTCTACAATCGTGCCTGTCTCGCGCAGCGATGGCTCTTCAGCGATTTCCTTCATCGACAGGATCGGACCGCAGGGAATATCGTACTGGTTCAGGATATCCATCGCCTCGAACTTGGTTTTGGTCATGGTCCATTGTTCGATGCGGGCAAAGATCGGCTTCAGATGCAGCAGCCGCGCCGCTGGCGTCGCGTAGGCGTCATCGGTGATCCAGCCCTCCTCGCCGATCACCTTGCAGACCGCCGGCCAGACCGCGCCCTGGGTGATGAAATAAATGTAAGCATTGGGGTCGGTTTCCCAGCCTTTGCATTTCAAGATCGATCCGGGCTGGCCGCCGCCGGAAGCATTGCCCGCGCGCGGTACGGCCTCGCCGAATTTACTGTCAGGATATTGCGGATATTCCTGCATGCTGCCGACACGTTCCAGCCGTTGCTGGTCGCGCAGCTTGACGCGGCACAGGTTAAGCACAGCGTCTTGCATCGGCGCCAGCACTTTCTGGCCACGGCCACTGGCATGACGTTGATACAGAGCGCTGACAATACCAAGCGCAAGATGCAGGCCGGTGCCGCTATCGCCGATCTGGGCGCCAGTGACCATCGGCGGGCCATCATCGAAACCTGTCGTGGACGCTGCGCCGCCTGCACACTGGGCGACGTTCTCATAGACCTTGCAATCTTCGTACTTGCCGGGGCCGAAGCCCTTGACCGAGGCAACGATCATGCGCGGGTTCAATTCCTGGATACGCTCCCAGCTAAAGCCCATCCGATCCAGCGCACCCGGTGCGAAGTTCTCTACCAGTACATCGCACTCCTTGATCAGGGTTTCCAGCACCTCCTTGCCCTTGGGGTTCTTGGTATCCAGCGTGATGGAACGCTTGTTATGGTTGAGCATGGTGAAGTACAAACTATCGACGCCGGGAATATCGCGTAACTGGCCGCGTGTCGCGTCGCCCTCGCCGGCCCGCTCGACCTTGATGACATCGGCGCCGAACCAGGCCAGCAGTTGAGTGCAGGTCGGCCCTGACTGGACATGGGTGAAGTCAAGAATGCGCACGCCATCCAGTGCTTTGCTCATGTAAATCTCCTGTTTATCGTTATCGTTTTCACCGTGTCGCCGGTACTGTTTTGTACGATCTTAGCTGGATTCAGTCGCCTGCGCCGCTACCCTGGCCTCCAGTTCCGCCAGGCGTTTGCGCAAGGCGCGGTCCTCGGCAAAGCGGCTGCTTTCATCGCGGATAACGGCGACGATAGCCGCCACCTTATGTTCGGGCGTATACAACAAGGCGACGGTAAACGCGATCGACAAAGTGTGGCCATCCTTGTGCACCGCCGGCACGCGCAGCACATCATTGCCGTAGCGCGTGATTCCGGTATCCATGGTTTTTTGATAGCCATCCCAGTGACGCTGGCGCTGGCGTTCCGGAATAATCAAATCGAGCGACTTTCCCAACGCTTCTTCACTGGTAAAACCGAACATCCGTTGCGCGGCTGGATTCCACAAAGTGATGGCGCCTTTGGCGTCGGAAATCACGATGGCATCGCCGACGGCTTGCACCAGTTGCCCGAGATCGATTGCAGTACTCATGGTCGTACTCCTTATCCAAGTCAAGTGATACAAATGTAAAGACGGCGTCCGCCATGGACGCCGCCCCTCCTGCCTATCCGACGTTCATTACAGCATGTTCAGACCGCCTGCGCACTATGCAATTCCGCAATCTGTCCCGCACTGTAGCCGAGGCCGGCCAAGACTTCGTCGGTATGTTCGCCCAGCAGCGGCGAACCGGTGATTTCCGGCGTCAGGTCGGAGAATTTGATCGGACTGCCGACGGTGAGATATTTGCCGCGCTCCTTGTGATCGACTTCGGTGATGGTGCCGCTGGCCCGCAGTGATGGATCATTCGCCAGTTCTTTCATGGTCAGCACCGGAGAGCAAGGGATATCGAATTTGCGCAATATGTCGACGGCTTCAAACTTGGTCTTGTCCTGCAACCAGGCTTCGATCGTATCGAAAATTTCAGTGATGTGCGGCTGGCGCGCCTTCGGCGTGTTATAGGCCGGATCGTCTATCCACTGTTCCTTGCCGATTGCCTTGCAAATCGGCGCCCAGGCATGGCCCTGGATCGTGAAATAGATATATGCATTCGGATCTTCCTGCCAGCCTTTGCATTTGAGCACCCAGCCCGGCTGCCCGCCGCCGCCGGCGTTACCGCCGCGCGGCACCACGTCGCTGAAGGTGCCGTGCGGGTATTGCGGATATTCTTCCAGGAAACCGAGGCGATCCAGCCGTTGCTGGTCGCGCAGCTTGACGCGGCATAGGTTGAGAACACTGTCCTGCATCGAGACCGCTACCCGCTGGCCCTTGCCAGTCTTGTCGCGGCCAATCAGCGCAGTCAGGATGCCGATCGCCAGGTGCATGCCGGTATTGCTGTCGCCCAGAGCGGCTGCGCTGACAGTTGGCGGACCATCCCAGAAACCGGTAGTAGACGCAGCGCCACCAGCGCATTGGGCGACATTTTCGTAGACCTTCAAATCGTCGTAATGGTGGCCGTCGCTGAAACCTTTGACCGAGGCCACGATCATCTTCGGATTGAGTTCGTTGATACGCTCCCAGGAAAAACCCATGCGATCCAGCGCTCCCGGGCCGAAATTTTCCACCAGCACATCGGATTCCTTGATCAGTTTTTCCAGAACCAGTTTGCCTTCCGGCTTTTTGGTGTCCAGAGTCAGCGAACGCTTGTTGCTATTCAACATAGTGAAGTACAGGGCATCCACATCGGGAATGTCGCGCAGCTGGGAACGGGTGACATCGCCCGAGCCGGGGCGCTCGACCTTGATCACGTCGGCGCCGAACCAGGCCAGCAATTGCGTGCATGCCGGGCCTGCCTGGACGTGGGTGAAATCGATAATACGAATGCCGTCTAGTGGTTTGCTCATTTCAAACTCCTGTTCTGATTGATCTAATGCATTGTTCAGCGTCGTTCATTCCTATCCGGCCGGCTTATTTGTACATCGTTTGCGCCATGGTTCCCGGTGCGTACACGGCAGGATCGACCCAGATATTCACCACGGCGCAACGGCGTGTCTTGCGCACGGCGTCGCGCGCCCTTTGCAAAGCGCCGGCGATCTGCGCCGGATCGCGTACTTCTTCGCCATGACCGCCTAGCATCTCGGCGAATTTTCCGTAAGGGATATCGCTCAGCAGATTGCCGACGTTGCCCCGCTCTTCGCCGTACTTGGCCAGCTGGCCGTAGCGGATCTGGTTCATTGCCGAGTTATTGCCGATGACAGCGATGTAGGGCACGCCAAAGCGGTTGGCGGTTTCCATGTCGAAGGAAGTCATGCTGAAAGCGCCATCGCCGTAGTAGCACATCACTTCCTTCTCAGGATTGGCAAGGCCCGCTGCAATTGCAAAGCCGGTGCCGACCCCCAAGCTGCCAAGCGCACCCGGATCCATCCATTGCCCCGGATTACGCGGCCGCACTGCTTGCGCCGAGATCGTGACAACGTCGCCGCCGTCGCCGATGTAGATGGTGTCATCGTTCAAGAATTCGTTAATTTCATAGGCCACGCGGTAAGGATGGATCGGCGAGCTGTTTGATTTGAACAGCGGCATCAGCTTTTCGGTGGCGGTCGCTTCTAGTTGCTGCAGCTGCTTCATCCAGGCACGCCGCTTTTCATGGGCACCCTTGTTGATGCGGCCGCTGGCGGCTTGCAATACTGCGCCAAGAATGGTGCCGGGATCTCCCACCAGTCCGAGCGTGATATCGCGATTCTTGCCCACGGTACGGTAATCCTGGTCGATCTGGATCACTTTGGCGTTGAGCCCAAGGCGTTTGCCGTAACCCATGCGGAAATCGAAAGGTGTGCCGACAATCAGGATCACATCGGCTTTATCGAAACCTTCGCGGCGGGTACGGTCGAAGTGGTGCGGATCTCCCGGCGGCAGCAAACCGCGCGACGCACCGTTGAAATAGGCCGGAATATCCAGGCCGCGCACCAGGTCGATCGCCTCCTTGTGGCCACGCGAAGACCAGACCTGGCCACCGTATAGCACCACAGGACGTTCCGCCTGCACCAGGATATCGGCCAGCTTCTCGATATCGGCAACGTCGCCCAGCGATTTGACTGAAGCGCGATATTGGCCGGCGGCCGGAATCACCGCTTTGCTAATCTCGATTTCACGATCCAACACGTCGCGCGGGATTTCCAGGTAAGCCGGACCAGGCGCGCCGGCAAAGCACGCACGGATCGCCATCGACACCATGTCGGCCACGCGTTCCGTGGAGCGCACACCTTCAGAAAATTTGGTGATCGGCCGCATCATTTCTGTATGCGGCAAATCTTGCAGCGATCCCATCATGTGCTGGGTGATACCGCCCTGGCCGCCGATATGCAGCACCGGGCTTTCCGAGCGAAAAGCGGTAGCAATGCCGGTGACGGCGTTGGTGCAACCCGGGCCGGCGGTGGTAACCACCACGCCCAGCTTGCCGGTCTGGCGCGCATAGCCGTCGGCGGCGTGGGCCGCAACCTGCTCATGGCGGACATCGATAATGCGGATGCCTTCGTCGATGCAACCGTCGTAGATATCGATGATATGGCCGCCGCACAGGGTAAAGATGGTGTCCACACCTTCGTTCTTCAGCGCCCGGGCGACCAGATGACCGCCGGACACCACGCCGGCGTCCCGGCTCTTGCGTTTGAGCGTATCGTCAGCGGTCGTACTGGTTGCCACTTTCGGCTCGGATATCACAGCTGCCATCATTCCTCCTGTTGTCGGTTGTCTCTTGGGTTTTCTTGTTGCACTGCTTGATGCCATCTTAGCTACTGGGCCCTCTACTCTTCATTGACCTCGGTCAAGTTTTGCCGCATCATCTTCGGGGATCCCTAGCGTCGCCGACTATCGTTGAACTTCTTACATGAGCCTCATAGAAAACCACTCAGAGAAAAACATCATTCGCGTGCAACTGCGTCAAAATAATGTTTTGAAGGCATTGAGCGAAAGCGAAATGCTTGAGCTGGAATCCCAGCTGATCGTGGTGGATGGCGGCAAAGGCGAAATCCTGCTGCGCCAGGGCGTACATGAAATGGAGCAATATTTCATCCTCGACGGCATACTCAAGCGCGTCGTCACCAATCAGCAAGCCAAGGAAATGATCCTGCGCTTTGCCGACGAGCGCGACATGGAGACCAGCTACGCCGCCTGGCGTCTGAAAACCCCCGCGCCTTACAGCATCGTCTGCGTCTCCAAGGCGCGGGTTGCCAAACTGTCATTGCAACAATGGGCGGCCTTCATGGAGCGCCATCCCCAGCTCAAACAAACCTTTGAATATGAAGTGATGCGCCTGATGAGCGAGATCATGGCGCACACCATTACCCTGCATCTGCTGGATGCTCCCGGCCGCGTGCACAGGTTTTTACGCAAACACGCCGAGCTCTATGACCGCATTCCTAAAAAGGAATTGGCGACCTATCTCAACATCTCCGCGGAAACCTTGAGCAGATTGAAGCATCAGGGAAAAATTTAAGCCCTCATACACCCTTCCGCCCTTCCGCCGCACCCCGGCAACCCTGACAGGCTGTCAACTCTGACAGCTGTTTATCCCTGCTACGCCATCGTAGATTGGTGGAGCCGCTGGCGATTTTCCTTTGCGCCCTAGTAGTGCTCAAAGACCGAGTCAGCGCGCTTTTCCAGGAAATTTGTCGATCACAAATGGGAGGAAATCAACGATGCACGTAAAACCTGTCGTCCAGGCGCTGCTGTTCAGCGCCACCTTGCTGGCCATGCAAACGCCGCTCCATGCACAAGCAAGTCTCACGCAAACGCCACAGCAACTCCAGAAAACCGAAGGAAACGATGCCAGCGCTGCTGCCAGCCGCGGTTTCGCGGAATTCGTGCAATATCAGATCCAAGCGCATTCCGGCAGCTTGCCTGAAGGCTTTCCACTCGACGTGACGGATGTCCAGGATCTGAAAGACGCCAGTATCGGCTACGGCTTTCCGGTCTACACGGTCGATCCGAAAGATCTGTTGGCGGGCCGTAGCGACTTCAGCGCCATGGCAAAATCAACCGGGACCTGGCGCTTTATCATCAACCGCAATCAGCGCCCGATTGGCCTGGTGACCGTGGAAAAGGTCAACGGCACATGGCAAACCGTTGCCTATGGCGCTGCAGGTTTGTCCAAGGATGTGGATGCGCTGACGCGCTTCCATGGCAATGCCGATCATTCCAACCTGCGCTTCATACGGATATATCAAGCCCGCTCCGACTTTCTCGAAGTTGGATCAAACAATGGCGCAACAGCCCGCTTCGCGCCTCTGCAGTCGGCCCGGGAAACACTGTTGCTGCAACAGCGTGCCAACAAAGCCGGCAATGCGTCCGATGCAGCAACCAGCGGTTTGCTGGATGCAAGCCAGTTCGTGGAACCATTGCGCGCAGCAGTGAAGGCCAATATCGCTAACTTCCGTTGAATCGTATTGACGGCAGTTGTTGTCATTAGCCTGCCTGTCCGGCAGCGTCGACTAAATAATCTGAAGTATATTTTCAGGAGTTAACGTGAATAATGTGAAAAGAATCTCCAGCCGCGTGATCATTAGCATCGGCCTTTTTTTGCTGGCGCCAATCGGATTCGCCGAATCAAAAACAATCAATGTCCCGCTGACCACGCAAGAACACAGCGAATGGTGCTGGGCCGGCGCCAGTAAAGCAGTTCTGAATTTCTACAAAAAAAGCCCAAGCCAGTGCAGTATCGTCAACTGGGCGTTTGGCATCAATTACGCCTGCGGCAACAACAATTTCAACTGGAACAGCCAGGCCAATCAGCCCAACAGCATGTATGGCGGAAACGGCAGTGTGCAAGATATTCTCAACGCCTGGGGCGTGCCGAATACTGCCTTGACAAACTATCTGTCATGGGCGCATGTGGTCAGTGACATCGGCGCCAACCGGCCATTTGTCATGCGCTACGGCTGGACCAATGGCGGCGGCCATATCATGGTCGGCCGCGGCTATGAGACCGTGAATGGTGTGAATTACCTCTATATCATGAACCCTTGGCCGGGCGAAGGCATGACGTACGGCACCTACAATTCGACGGTTTCGGACTACGACCATCAATGGACCCATACCCAGCGCATGAACATCAGCGGCTAGTCCTATAACCAAATTGCACCTGTGAAATCATCCCCGTTCTAACCGCACCGATTGCGGCCATGGTGTTGTATTCCGCGCCTGTCTGCTTATATTGCAGCGCAAGATATTGACAAGTGACATACCAGTTATCGGATAATGTCATTAGAAGAATTAATATTCAAACTCTATAATGCAAAGCAGCATAAGAAGATTTTTACTTTGACAGGAGCATCTCCATGACTACAGCAACCAATAGCTTCACCTCCGCGAACGGTACAGGTTTTTCGGCAAAAGTGGCAGGCATTGCCTACGCTGTAGCCGCTGTCGTGTTCGGCATCAGCTTGCGCGAATCGCTTGATGCGGAAAGCAGCAGCGACAAGGCCAACGCTGCCTATACCTGGGGCATGTAATTTCCCGGCAGCAGCCAATGCGGTAGCGTCACCGACCCACCGCATGTAAAGCGCAGTACAAGACAGTCAATCTCAGATTGGCTGTTTTTGTTTGTACTCATGGTTTAAATGCGGTTCTTGCGGCAAACTGTATTGCAAAATTTCTGCGTCGCACCAGAATCAAGTTATGTCGCCTTCTTATAACATTCTGAGCAGAGGCGCGTATGCCGCACAACGTCGCCGTGATTAAAAGATGACAGAATAGCCAACCTAAGCCGAGTGTTCAATCACCGAAGAACCGTTGACGCGCTTCTCCGCCACTGGTGCAACGACGACCTCCGGCACCGACTTTTCCACCCAGCGCTTGCGCATCGGCGCCAATACCAACTTGGCGGAGAGACCGGCGACGATGGTAATAGCGGCTGCAATGATGAAGACCCGATCCCAGGCACCACCTGCCGACAGCACAGAAGTCAGCGGCACCAGCAAGGCCGCCGTTCCCTTTGCGGTGTATAGCGTACCGGCATTCCCCGATGCATATTTACTGCCAAAGGTGTCGGCGCAAATCGCTGGAAAAATGGAAAATATCTCGCCCCAGAACAAGAATATCAGGGCGGCGAACACCATGAATGCATAGGGATTGTGGCCGTATTGCATTAAGCCCAGCAAAGCAAGTCCTTCGCCGACAAAGACAATGAACATGGTATTTTCGCGACCGATCTTGTCTGAAATAAAGCCGCACAGAGGACGAGTGAAACCGTTGCACAAGTTGTCGATGGAGAGCGTCATGGTCAGCAGTGGCAAGGTCACGCCAAGCAAGGTGATCGGTAATTTGGCGATACCGAAATCCTTGGCGATCGGCGCCAGTTGCGCCGTTGCCATCAGACCGCCTGCTGCCACCGCCACGAACATGAGGTACATCACCCAGAACACCGGGGTCCTGATCATTTGTCCGGCCTTGTAGTCGATCTTGGTCATGGTGAGTTTTTTCGACACCACAATCCCTTTCGGCGGCGCCGGCCTGACCATCAGCATCGCCAGCAGGAAAATACAGACGCCCTGCAAGATGCCAAAAAACAGGAAAGCGCGTTCATAGCCGGAGCTCTGGATCATGTTGGCAATCGGGATCACTGTCACGGCGGCGCCGGCGCCAAAACCCGCAGCCGTCATGCCCGCCGCCAGGCCGCGTTTATCCGGAAACCATTTCAGCGCGTTACCGACGCAAGTGCCGTACACGCAACCGGCTCCGATGCCGGCGATAATCGCCGCCGCATACAGCTCGAACAGGCTGGTCGCCATCGAATTGATCACCCAGCCGGCGGCGGCAAAAATCGCGCCTGCCGCAATCACCGGGCGAGGCCCGAATTTGTCGACCAGCCAGCCTTCGATCGGCACCAGCCAGGTTTCGGTCACAATGAAAATTGAGAATGACAGTTGAATCGCCGCCTGCCCCCAATGGTGCTTGGCATCCATCGGCGTCACGAACAAGGTCCATGCGTACTGCAAATTCGCGACCAAGCCCATGCAGATGATGCCGATAATCAGTTGAATCCACCGATTAGCGGCACTCTTGGAATTACTGGTTTCCATGCGTCTTGTCTCCTGATATTTTAGGCTGCTTATATTTTTATCTGTTGCGACAGCTGACGGGATTTCGGCAATGCGCACGCAGGGTGCGATGCCTGATTTTGCGGTGCTTTTCCAGACCATTCCTTGACGCCGGTCAAGATTGTGCGCCGCTGGCGGATTTAGAGGCTATTGCAAACACAGATGGCTAGGCGCTTCGACGAAGACAGTACGAGTAGTACGACCAGGAGAAGCAACAACGCCAGGTTAAATTTACAACAGTCTCTTAGTTTTCTGCTATGCCACCCGCCGTAACTGCAACTGTCCGCGCTCTTCTTCAAAAGTCTTTCCCAACAACTTCACCAGCGCGTAGACCGTATCCAGCTGCGGCGTCGGCGTTGCGGTCAGGCGTCCCAGCTCAATCACAGATCCCACCAACGCATCGATCTCCAGCGCCCTGCCCGCTTCCACGTCTTTCAACATCGACGTCTTGTGCTTGCCGATTTTCTCGGCGCCAGCGATGCGCTTGTCCAAAGGCACGCGGAAACTGATGCCAAGCTTGTGTGCAATCGTCTGCGCCTCCGTCATCAGCGCCGCAGCAAGTGTGCGCGTCAAGGAAAACTGGCAGATATCAACCAGGGTTGCGTGCGTCAAGGCGCTGATCGGATTGAAACTCAGGTTGCCCCACAGCTTGAGCCAGATTTCGGAGCGGATGTCATCCAGCACAGGCGCCTTGAAACCGGCCTTGGTGAAGGACGCCGAAATGCGCAATACGCGTTCGCTGTGAGAACCGTCCAGCTCGCCCAAAGGAAAGCGTTCACCCTCGAAATGGCGCACCACGCCAGGCGCGACCAGTTCGGAAGCCGGATATACCACGCAACCGATGACGCGCGACGGCGGGATCTTTTCGCCTATCGCACCGCTCGGGTCCACCATGCTCAAACGGCTGCCTTCCAGCGTGCCGCCGGTTTTGTAGAAATACCAATATGGAATACCGTTCTGCATGGTGACGATAGCGGTTTCCGGCCCCAACAGATGGTGCAACTCGTGGCTCACCGCTTCCAGTTGATGCGCCTTCAGTGCGAGTATCACTAGATCTTGCCGGCCTGCCTGCCGATAATCATCGCTTGCATTGACCTGGCCGGCGACGTGCTCTGAACCGTCTTCCATGATCAGCTTCATGCCGTTGCGACGAATAGCCTCGAGATTGGCGCCGCGCACCATGAAGGTCACGTCCTCTCCCGCCAGCGACAATTTGGCGCCGACATAGCCGCCTATCGCTCCCGCTCCCACAATTGCGATTTTCATGATTGCTCCGTAGTTGAAATAAGAAATCCGGGAAGCCTTGCCTTGGCTATTCAAAGCGATTGCTTAATCTTCCTATGCCTTCAATCTCGATCTCCACCGTGCTGCCTGGTTTCATGGAGCCGACGCCGACAGAGGTGCCGCATAAAATCACATCGCCGGCGTACAGCGTCATGTCGTGGGATATCAGGCTGACCAGTTGCGCGGACGAGAACAGCATGTCGCTGACCGGATAGTCCTGCCTCAACTCACCATTCAATATGGTCTTGACTCTCAGCGTGCCGGGATCAATGCCACTGGCCACCACTGGCCCGAAAGGACAGAAGGTATCGCAGCCTTTGGCGCGCACCCATTGCGCGAACGACGGATCGCGATTGAGGACGTCGGCCGCAGTGACATCGTTAGCGCAGGTATAGCCAAAAATATAGTGTTCCGCGTCCGCCTGAGAGACCTGCCTGGCAGTCTTGCCGATCACGATTCCCAGTTCGCCTTCAAACACCACCTTGCCTCCGGACGCGGGCTGGCGAATGATTCCTTGCGGCTTCAGATATGAATTTGGCGACTTGATCAGGTACAGGGGTTCCTCTGGCCGCGACAGGTTCAGCTTGGCGCCCAGCGCGCCGAAGTTATTCCATAGCGCCAGGATTTTGCTGGGTGACGTCGGCGTCAGCAGATCGACTTCGCCGGCATTCAGATAAACGCCGCTTGGCTCCGGATGTTCAAACATGGAACCATCCCAAAGCTGGATGCGTTTATCCTCAAGCGTGCCAAAGCGGATATGGTCCTGATACATGAAACTCAGCCAATGCCTTATCATTTTTTCTCTCATGGAAATCACCGATGATCAGCTGAAGCTACAGCTATGGCGCACAAGATAAGCTGGCCTGATTGTGCGGGGACTTGTTGCAAGGAACCTTGACGACGGTCAAGATTGCGGAATTTTTAGCCGCGCCAGGTGGATTGCATGCCTCGAATAGCGGCTACTATTCAGATACCGATTTCGGCGCGCTGAACTTCAGCCCAGTTCACGTTGAGACTTGGCCGGGAACCGCAAGCATCGAGCTTTTCCAGGCAACGGATCCTGGCGCTTTCAATTGCACCGATTAAAAAATCCGCGTCGTAGGCAGTCAGCAAATGCGGCTGATGCAGCTCGACATAAGCGCCGACCAAGTGTTTGCCGGCGCAATGCGCCAACAAAGAGTTATAGGTATCGGCATCCCAATGCCAGCTCAGGCCAAGTTCGTAAAAGGCCGCGTTGTAAGCAAACAGCGATGCTTCTTCGGATGGGGCAAGGGATGGAACAATAAAAGCCGGATCGATCGTGATGCTAGCCATGATGGTTTTCCTCCAGGTGAAGCGCGTCAGCGCTTGGATTCATCCGCATCGCTCTGCAGATGTGAAACCATGGTAGGGAAACTCTGCGATCGGAAACAGTTAAAGTTTTTACGTAAAACGATTAGCAATCACTTATGCGTTGATGCGCAAGCAGAATGAAAAACGCCACTTTGCGACAACTGAAAACCTTCGAAACGGTGGCACGCCATCTAAGCTATTCGCGCGCGGCGGAAGAATTGCATCTGACCCAGCCGGCGGTTTCGCTGCAAGTCAAACAGCTTGAGGAACATGCAGGCATGCCGCTGTTTGAACAGCTGGGAAAGAAAATCTACCTGACCGCCGCCGGCATTGAGATGCTGCGGCACGGCCGGATAATCATCCAGCAGTTTCGCGAGACGGAAGACGCCATGGCGCAACTGCGAGGAGTCGCCGGCGGCAGGTTGAATGTGGCAGTGATCAGCGCCGGCGATTATTTTTTCCCGCGGTTGCTGGCGGAATTCCAGCGCAGCCGTGAGAATGTCAGCCTCAAGCTCACTGTCCATAATCGCGAAGAACTGCTGCGCAACCTGCACGACAACCTGACCGACCTGGCGATCATGGTGCGGCCACCTGAAGATGCAGGCATGATCCGGCAAGCATTCGCGCCCCATCCTTACGTTATCGTGGCCTCACCCGAGCATCCGCTGGCCACCCGTAAAAACATTTCAAGAACCCGTTTGCTGCGTGAACCGTTTATCGTGCGGGAGCGTGGGTCGGATACCTGGCAGTCGATGCAGGAGAGTTTTGGCGAGCAAATTGAACAGATCAAGGTCGCCATGGAGATCAAGAGTTTTGAAACCATCAAGCAGGCCGTGATCGCCGGCATGGGGGTAAGCTTCCTCTCGGTCCATACAATCAGCCTGGAGCTGCAGGTTGGCAATCTGGTGGTGCTGGATGTCCAGGGCTTTCCGGCGATGTTGAACTGGTACGTGGTACATCGTCAGAACAAGCAGTTGCCGCCGGTGGCGATCGCCTTCGAGAACTTCCTGATGAGCGACGGCGCTGCGCTGATTGAAAAATTTACCCGTTTCAAACTGGGGCACAGGCACGGCTCTTCTGGATAGTATTCAACCAACGAAACGGCCGTGCCGGCCGGCGCCAAGCGTGAACCTCGATGCGCCATCTTCACCCTCGCCGAACACGATCGGCACGCCGTGTGCGCCCTCGCGCCGCAATGCTTCAGCCAGCGGCAAATCCCATTGCTCGTATGCGGAATGACGATCGGTCAGCATGCATTGCTGAGGAAAACCCGCAATCTGGCGCGCTAGATCCTGCGCTACCAGCAGCGCTCCGCCAGCCGGCGTACTGCGGTTGATCAGCCCCATGTCCAACGCTTCCGCCGCAGCCACCGGCCGTCCCGTCAGGATCAAGTCCAACGCCCGCCCCATGCCAATCAACCGTGGCAAACGCACAGTGCCGCCATCTATCAGAGGCACGCCCCAGCGCCGGCAAAATACGCCGAATACGGCATCGTCATCGGCTACCCGCAGATCGGCAAGCAACGCTAGCTCCAGTCCGCCGGCAACCGCGCAGCCGTTAATGGCGGCAACCAGCGGCTTGGAGAGCGCCATGCGGGTCGGCCCCATCGGACCGCTGCCGCCGCCATCGGCATCCAGCTCATTGCGCAAAGCCGGATCGGAAATGGCGGTCAGATCGGCGCCGGCGCAGAAATTGCCGCCGGCCCCAGTCAATACCGCCACCTTCAGCGAGGCGTCGCCTTCAAAACGCTCAAACGCCTGATGCAGCTCGTCGGCCATCAAACGGTCGACCGCATTGCGTTTGTGTGGCCGGTTCATCGTGATAGTGCAGATGCTACGGTCGGTCTCGAACAAAATGGATGGCATGACGTCCCCTTTGTACCTGTCTGTTCAAAACGAAGAAAGAGCCTCAGGCTGTACGCGCAGTTGCATCGCTCTCCCCGATATTTCAGTTGGTTGCGGCATCAATCGACCGCATTTCCCTCACCGCCACCGATAACATGGCCAGGTCGACATTACCGCCCATCCGGAAATCGGTCAGCAAGCGGCGATAGCGCTCCAGCGGCGTCCTGCTGGCAGCCTGCCAGGCTTCAATCATGTCTTGCGATTGCTCCAGCGCAGGCGATAGCTGGATTACCTTTGCGCTCAAAGCACGCTGCAAGCCTGTCAGATCGCTTTGCAGTGCCGTCCGCGCCAGGGTCTGCCAATGCGAATCCACCGGCAAGGCATTGGCCCGCTCGCGCATCCAACCGAAATTCAGATTGAGATCGAGCGCAAAATAAACGGTCGCGACCAGTTCCAGGCTGCGACCGGTAGAAGCTGCCACTTCGGCGATGTCCAGCACTGCGCCGATCAGTTCGGCGCTGGCCACCCGTCGCGCCAATTGCTCAGACACTCCGGCTTGTATCAAGGCATCGCGTTTGGCCTTGAGTGCATCTGCGTCGGAAGCATCCAGCAGCGAGACCAGTTGCGGCCCCAACTGGTCGGCGGCCTGACGGAAGCGTGCCACCGTGGCTTCAATCGACGCTTCCTGTGCATGTCGATGCAGGAACCAGAAACTGGCGTGTTCGATCAAGCCGCCGACATCGATAAACATTTGCGCCTGCAAGGCATCCGGCACCTGGTTATCGAGCGCATCAATGTCTTGCCAGATTTCCTCGAAGCCGAATACTTCGCGTGCAATCACCGTGGCGCGCACCACATCGGCTGGGCTGGCGCCGCTCTCATCCGCCAGCTGGTAGACAAACGTGGCGCCGACTCGGTTGGTCAGAGTGTTCACCAGATAGGTGGCGATGATTTCGTGCGCCAGCGGATGTCGCCGCATGGCGTCGGGGTAACGCGCACGCAGCGGTTGCGGAAAATAAGAAGAAAGCGAACTTGCGATAAACGGATCGGCCAGCAATGCCGATGCAAGCAACTCTTCATAGAGCCACATCTTGTTATACGCCATCAGCACCGCACGCTCTGGCGCCGCCAATCCTTGCCTGGCCGTCTTGCGTTCGGCGCATTCTTCTTCCGACGGCAAAAACTCAACAACGCGGTCGAGCCGGCCGGCGCGCTCCAGGAAACGGATCAGGCGCGCTTCCGGCTCCAGCAGGCTGGCGGCACGCCGCCCCGCCACCGACAAGGACTGCGTCTGGTAATAGTTATCTGTCAGGACTTGCAAGCCGACTTCTTCCGTCATTTCCGCCAGCAACTTGTTACGCTGCTTCTCGGTCATTTCGCCTTCACTCACTATCAGGCCGAGCATGATCTTGATATTTACTTCATGGTCCGAGCAATCAACGCCGGCCGAGTTATCAATTGCGTCGGTACAGATACGCCCGCCCTTTTGCGCAAACTCGATACGACCGAATTGGGTCGCACCGAGATTGCCACCCTCTGCCACCACCTTGCAATTGAGCTCGGCGCCATTGACGCGGATCGCATCGTTGGCGCGGTCGCCAACCTGGGCATGGGTTTCGCGCGTAGCCTTGATATAGGTGCCGATGCCACCGTTATACAAGAGGTCGACCGGCGCCAGCAGGATTGCGCGGATCAGTTCAGTCGGCGCCAGCTCGGTTGCCGTAACACCCAGCATCGCCTGCACTTGCGGCGTCAGCGCGATCGTCTTGAGGGTGCGTGGGAAAACCCCGCCACCGCTCGAAATCAGGCTGCTGTTGTAATCGGTCCAACTGGAGCGCGGCAATGCAAACAAACGCTCGCGCTCGGCAAAGCTGGCCTCCGTATCGGGCGTCGGATCGAGGAAAATATGGCGATGATCAAAGCCTGCCAGCAGCTTGATATGGCGCGACAGCAGCATACCGTTGCCGAACACGTCGCCCGACATGTCGCCGATGCCGACCACCGTAAAATCCTGTTCCTGCGTATTCAGGCCGGTTTCGCGGAAATGGCGCTTGACGGCTTCCCATGCGCCGCGAGCGGTAATCCCCATTTTCTTGTGATCGTAACCGACCGAGCCACCGGAAGCGAAGGCATCGCCCAGCCAGAAGCCGTATTCGGCAGAAACAGCATTGGCGTAATCCGAGAAACTTGCGGTACCCTTGTCGGCCGCCACCACCAGATAAGGATCGTCGGGGTCGTAACGCACCACGTCTTGCGGTGGCACCACTTTGCCGTCGACCAGGTTGTCCGTCAGGTCCAGCAAGCCGCGCAGGAAATTCTGGTAGCACGCCACGCCTTCGCGCAGATAAGCATCACGATCACTGGCCGGGGGCGCATTTTTCAGCACGAAACCGCCCTTGGAGCCTACCGGTACGATCACCGCATTCTTGACCATCTGCGCCTTGACCAGGCCCAGCACTTCCGTACGGAAATCTTCGCGCCGGTCCGACCAGCGCAAACCGCCACGCGCCACTTTTCCGCCGCGCAGATGGACGCCTTCGAAGCGCGGCGAATAGACCCAGATTTCGAACATCGGCTTGGGCGCAGGGAGTCCCGGCACCTTGGACGGATCGAACTTGAACGACAGATATGGTTTCGGCTGGCCATCGGCGCCGCGCTGGAAATAATTGGTGCGCAAGGTGGCGCTGATTACGCCCAGGAACTGGCGCAGGATGCGGTCTTCGTCCAGATTGGGGACCTGGTCCATCGCTTCTTCGGTCTGTTTCAACAAGCTGTCGACTTTAGCCTGTGCGCCCGCGCCTTTGGCTTGCGCCGGGTCGAAGCGCGCCAGGAACAATTCCACCAGCTTGCGTGCAATCGCCGGATTGGCGGTCAGCGCCTGCTCGATATAAGCATTGCTAAACGTCGAACCGACTTGCCGCAGATAGCGCGCATAAGCGCGCAAGATTGTCACCTCGCGCCAATTAAGCCGGGCCCGCAGCACCAGGCGGTTGAGGTCGTCGTTATCAGCTTCGCCGCTCCAGACGCGGGCAAAAGCATCTTCGAAAACACCCTTGATACTATCGATCTCCACTTCGCTGTCATCGGCCGTCTGCATGCCGAAATCGTGGATCCAGGCTGGCTCGCCGTCTTGTAATTCGATGCGGTAAGGCCGCTCTTCATTGACCTTGACGCCCATGTGTTCCAGCATCGGCAGGCTTTGCGACAAGGCCATCGGCTTGCCTGCGCGGTAAATCTTCAGACGCAAGGACGCCGGCGTGGCTTCGATCGGGCGGTACAAGCTCATGGCCAGGCCGGTATTCTGCTGCGCCGCCTCCAGCAAGACGATATCGTGCACTGCAGCGCGCGCCGCGTAATCTTCACGGAAACCGGCCGGGAAAGAAGTCGCATAACGCCGCAGCAGGCTGGTACCCTGCTCTTCGCCGCGCTGCTCCAGCAAGGCTTCCGCCATGTCGTCCTGCCAGCGTCGCGTAGCTGCCACAATGCGGGCTTCCAGCTGCTCGACATTGATGTCGGTGACAGTGCCAGGTTCGGTGCGGACGGTAAACTGGATCCGCGCCAGCATCGATTCCGACAGCAAAGGCGTAAATTCGATGCCGGTACCGTTGAAGGCTTCCAGCAGCAAGACCTGGATCCGCTCGCGCAACTCGGTATTAAAGCGGTCGCGCGGCACGAACACCAGGCAGGATACGTAACGGCCGAACGCATCGCGCCGCACAAACAAGCGGGTGCGCTGGCGTTCTTCCAGCCGCAAGATGCCGGTGGCGGTGTCGTACAACTCATCTTCATCGATCTGGAACAGCTCGTCGCGCGGAAATTGCTCCAGGATAGTGGCCAGAGTTTTGGATAAATGTCCCTTCGGCACAAAGCCGGCGCGCTCCAGCACCTTGGCGACTTTGCGCCGCACCAGCGGAATCTCGTTGGTCGGCACCATGTACGCGGTCGAGGTGTACAAACCGACGATACGGCGTTCGCCGATCACCTTGCCGGCTGCATCGTAGCGCTTGACGCCGACATAATCGAGATAACCTGCACGATGCACGGTGGCGCGCGAATTCGCCTTGGTGATGAAAATTGGCGATTGCGCATCAATGATGCCTTGCGCGCTGATCGGCAGCTTGGTCATGTCAGCGCCGTCCGAAACGCGCAAGCTATCGCGCAATATCCCAAGGCCGGAGCCGGGCACGCCCTGCAGATAGTTTTCGCCGGCATTGACGATCAGTTCGTAATCGCGATAGCCGAGGAAGGTGAAATGGTCGTCCACCATCCATTCCAGGAAAGCGCGCGCTTCGGCGATTTCGCCTTTCAGCGCGGCATCGCTGTTATCTTGCTTTTTCAAATCGTCAATCGCGCCGCTGGCCGCGGCCATCATCTGACGCCAGTCTTCCACTGCGGCACGGACATCGCCCAGCACCTTGAGCACGCCCTCGCGGATTTCCTCCATTCGCGCAGCTTCGGTGCAGCGGTCTATTTCAATATGAATGTTCGATTCCAGGCGGGCCTGCTCGTTACCTTTGTTGGCGGGTTCGCTGGCGCGCTGGATTTTTTCAACCTGGCCGCCGGCATCGCGCCAGACCCGGAACACTGGATGAATCACTGCGTGCAAGGTCAGGCCCAGGCGATTGATCTCTGTACTGACCGAGTCCACAAGGAAAGGCATGTCGTCATTGACGATCTCGATGACACTATGGCCAGATTGCCAGCCATGCTCGTCGACGCGCGGATTATAGATCCGCACCCGTGGCGCGCCGGTCGTGAAATGCCGGCCGAATTGCCAATGCGCCACTGCCGCGCCATACAAATCGGCGATGTCGCGGCTCAAAATCTGTTCTTCCCCAACCTGTGAGTAGTATTCAGCCAGGAATGGTTGCATGGTTGCAAACACTTCCGGCGGCAAACGATCACGCGCGAATTCGACCATTTCTGTCAGCTTTTGCTGTTTTTTCTCTGCTGCGGCGTTATGCATGATTTTCCTTCGAATAGCTAAATGGTTAACTTCTTTCGAACTGTACTCTGCATAGATTCTACCCATCACGGCCCCAAAACCACAGGCTTTTTAAAAAAACAAGCCGCCGACGGATTCCTGTCATTGTGCGGTAAAACGTTTGTGATAACTTCCCCGGCTTGACTGAGCATGCAGCTCGGAGTTGGTCGAAACAAGGAACAGCAATGTCGCAACGATTTCATAACCCGGTGGCCATCCATTTTGGCGCCGGTTGCCTGCAGGATCTGCCGCAAATTCTTGGCGCGGGAAAAGTGGTCCTGGTGACTTTCCCTGAAGCACGCACGCTCGGACTGGTCGCTAAAATGACTGAGTTGCTGGGCGACCGCCTCTCTTATGTCATCGATGATATCCAGCCCAATCCCGATGTTGCCGGACTAGCGGCGATGTACGAGCAGTTCTGGCGTCAAGAGCAAGCCTGCGACATCGTGGTGGCGCTCGGCGGCGGCAGCGTGATCGATACCGCCAAGGCGCTGCTGGTGGGTACTGTCAGTGGCAGTTTCCAGGAGTTGCTGGCGCTACTCGCAGATGGCAAGCCGTTCACTCCACCCAAGGCAAAGAAACTGGTCGCCATCCCGACCACCGCAGGCACCGGCAGCGAAGTCACGCCCTGGGCTACGATTTGGGACGCGGCCAACCAGAAGAAGTATTCCTTGCACCTGGACTGCACCTGGCCCCAAGCGGCGCTGGTCGATCCGCAGCTGATGTTGACGCTGCCCCTGCAGGTCACGATTTCCACCGGACTGGATGCGTTGTCGCATGCACTGGAATCGGTCTGGAATGTCAACGCCAACCCGATTTCCGACACCTATGCAGTTTCAGCGATCCAGGACATCCTGTCTTGCCTGCCGGCGCTGGTCGACGATCCTGGCAACCAGGCGCTGCGCTCGACGATGGCGCTCGCAGCCCTCAAGGCCGGCCTGGCATTCTCCAACACCAAGACCGCGCTGGCGCATTCCATTTCTTATGAAATGACGCTCGGATATGGGCTGCCACACGGAATTGCCTGCTCTTTCACGCTGCCGATGGTGTTGCGCATGGCCTGGGGCGCGCAAGCGGATCGTGACGTTGTGCTGCAACAGGCGTTTGGCTTGAGCCGTGACGACGCGGAGCAGCGGCTGCGCGATTTTCTCCAGCAGTTGGACGTCAAGACCGATTTTTCCGACTACGGCGTCGCCCCCGAAGAGGCACGGCAAATAGTGAACCGGGCGATGCAAGGCGCGCGCGGGAAAAATTTTATCGGGAAAGACGAGACATTAGCCTTTCCCTAAATCACTGCTCTGCCGCTATCCGGCAAAGCAGTAGTGCTCATCGATCGCCGTTCACCCGCGGTATTTGAGCAGTGTTTTGTTGCTGCGCGTTACTGCCCGGACGGCGGCTGCCACAGCTCAACCTTGTTGCCTTCCGGGTCCAGCACCCAGCCGAATTTGCCATATTCCGATGCCTCGCTATTGCCGATCACATTGCAACCCTCCGCACGCAAGGCGTCCAGCAGTGCATCCAGGTCGGCGACACGGTAGTTGATCATGAACGGCGCGGTGCTGGGTGCGTAATTGTCGCTCTCCATCGCGGAGACACTCCAGATCGTCGAGCCGCCAGCCGGCTTGCCGTCATCTCCCACCCAGTCGAACGACGCACCTCCCCAGTCCTGTACATCAATGCCGAGATGGGTTTTATACCAGGCGCGCATGGCTTCCGCATCCTTGGCCTTGAAGAAGATCCCGCCGATACCGGTTACTCGTTTCATGTGTGCTCCGTATAGGAAATGGTCAGGTGTCGAAAGTCTACACCACGGCGGCTAAACCCTGGCCGCGCTTGGCGCTGCTTCGTCAAAAATTCTGATTTAGAGCCAATCCATCTGGCGTAGCCAATGAAGAAATCCAAGGTTAGAGCCCCTTGTGACAAGGAAATCCAATTCACCCAATTCGTTCATAAAGCGCGCCATTTTATTTCCGCCTATCGCTCCGGTAATTTAACAAAACATAATTCATTAAATTCGTTAAATTCATTGAAGTTAACGAATTAGGCGTTTATGATGAGTCATCAGTTGCCAGCAGTTATTTTTCCACTGCTGGCGACAAAAATCGCCGGTCACGTTAATGCGTGAAACTTCCAGCGACATCGCGACCGCTCCATGCCAAACAGGAATCTAGCTCTTCGGTAAAGAGCCTGGCATGGGTTTGCGCCCAAGAAATCAAGCGCCTTTTTATTGGATTTTTTCTCTAAAAGCCATGGCAAACTCAAAACCTTTGATCGTGTTTGAACGGATTCTTGCGTTCGAACTGCCGCAATGGCTGGTTGACGCCTTCATCTTAAGCGCCACCGCCCGATTGGCCGGCCACTTCCATTTCAATTCGGCGCTGACCACAACGGCTCCGATCCACTTGGTGCTCTTGTATTTTTGTTGCGCGCTTGGCGTGTTGACTTTTTCAAAACTGAATTTGTACACATCGTGGCAAGAATGGTCAATGCCGATGCTTTTTACGCGGCTGGCTTCTGCCTGGGGCGCCATATTGTTAATGGGATATTTTCTCAGTTTCATGATTCATGGCGTGGGCGGATTGTCGCGGCGCTGGCTGGTGTACTGGTATCTGATCAGCATCGCTTTCCTGGCCCTGCATCGGCTGCTGACCTACGCCTCGGCCTGCCACCTGCGCAAGCGTGGCTTTAACAGCAGGCGCATAGTAATTGTCGGCTACGGTCCCACTGGCCAGGAAATGCACAGGCGCGCACTGCGCAATGCCGCCGCGCTCTATGACGTGCGCGCCGTTGTCGCAACCAGAGAACAAGCGAACAAATTGCAAGACCCCGCCATCGACCAGATCCATGGCTACGATCAGATCCATCACTATGTGGCGTCACATGATATTCATGAAATCTGGATCACCTTGCCAATGAGCGCCGCGCCTCAGTTGAAACAACTGCAGCACTGCCTGCGCAACACGCTGGTGGATATTCGCTGGGTGCCCGACACATCGGGAATACAAATGCTCAGCAACCAGGCCGTCAATTTTCTGGGGATTCCAGCGGTAGAACTAAATCGCCCGGCGCCGAGTGGCGTACACGCCATCGTCAAACATCTGTTGGACAAATTGTTCGCTCTGGCGGCACTGATGTGCCTGGCGCCGCTGTTTGCGATCATCGCAGTTTGCATAAAATACTCGTCTCCCGGCCCGGTATTCTTCAAACAGGCAAGGCTCGGCCTCAACGGAAAAAAATTCATGGTCTATAAATTCCGCACCATGAAGCTGCATCAGGAACACAACAAGATAACGCAAGCCACGCACAATGATCCCCGGATAACCCGGATCGGACAGTTTTTACGACGCACCAGCCTGGACGAGCTGCCCCAGTTCATCAACGTGCTGCTGGGCGACATGTCCGTCATCGGCCCCAGGCCGCACGCGCTGGAACACAACGAACTCTATGAAAAGCTGCTGGAAATGTACATGGTGCGCCATCGGGTGAAACCGGGGATCACTGGCTGGGCGCAAATCCACGGCTACCGGGGGGAA
This sequence comes from Collimonas arenae, assembly GCF_000786695.1. Lineage (NCBI taxonomy): Bacteria > Pseudomonadati > Pseudomonadota > Betaproteobacteria > Burkholderiales > Oxalobacteraceae > Collimonas > Collimonas arenae. Next base: position 2,971,547 of record NZ_CP009962.1, read on the forward strand.
ACCGACACCGTAGACAAGATGGAAAAGCGCGTCCAGTTTGACCTGTACTATATCCAGCACTGGTCGTTCCTGATGGATTTCCGGATCCTGGTCTGGACCGCCTTCAGGGGTTGGACCGGCGCCGCTGCATATTGATGCCCGCGGCTGAGCCATCCGGTCCCGCCAGACCTTGCGCACTCTAGAACGAAAGCGTTAGCGCAAGCGGTGCCGGGCCCGCCTTCAGCTCCACCGTCTCGCCACTTGCGGGGCACGCCCTGTCGACCTGCCCAGGCAGAAACTCGCTGATGACACAAGTCTTGGCGCCATTTCTGGCGAACCGGTAAATCCCCCCGCCCTGTGTCGCCCCGCTCCATGCTATATACACCGTACGCCTTTCTTTTGTTGCAGCTTGACTGCCCAGCGTCAGCAGGTAGTCGTTGCCATTGGCCTTGGCCGAGAGCAGTTGCGTCTGGCCGATTCTGGAAAGCAAATGCTGCATGGCTAACAAAGCCGGTTTCGGCTGGTCATCCACATCGACGAGGCCATAGTTGTCCTCAATCGCGCTTGAGTCATGCCCTGCATCCTTCCAGGCGTAAATATTCAGCAATGACAACCGGACAAAAACACTGGAAAGATATTCCCTTAACACCAACAAGGCCTGTTCGCCCTGATCGCGCGTGGGGGCGACGCTGGAATACCCCCACTCCGAGGCGATCACCGGCGCGCTGCTTCTCTCATATTTGTTCATCACCTGATGGATTTCCGCGAAATCACCGATCAACGACTCCGGCTTCTGGCGATAGGGATGTATGGAGATGCCGCTCAGGCAGGTTTTCAGTGATACATCGAGTAACTCATCGTAGGGAGAACTGGAGTTGGCATGTGGCATTTTTGAGAAACCGAAGCCGAACACTTTATACGGATGAGAACTTCCCTGGCTTTGCAAAGCGCTGCAGATTTGCTGCACCGAAGGCACCAATCCCGGGCGCAATAATTCAGGTTTCAGAAAAGTCGTGATTTCGGGTTCATTCCATAGCTCCCATAAAATATCGGGATCAGGATGCTGCCCCATGAAGCCTACGGCGAAATTTGAAAAAGAACTGGCAGACTGGCTGGCCTTCTGGCGGCTGGCGACTGCGGAACTTTGCTCGCCCCATACGTCCGGACCACCGAATAGCGTCAGGATCGGCTTGAGCTGTACAGCACGCAGGCGAAGCAGCAAGCCGGCGTAATCAGGATTTCTACCCGAAATGGCGGCAATCGGTGGTCGCACGCCGAAACGCACATATTCAAAACCCGCCTTCTTGATCAGTTGCAAATCCCTTTCCGATATCCGCGCCGGATCGATCTGGATGCTGATGGCGGTCGGATAGAGCGACGGGATATTGTCCAGTTCAAGTGCCTCGGCGCGAGCGCCGGCGAACATGCAAAGCACCAGCACCTTGAGAGAAAAACCTATACCTGCCTTCATGTGCGCTCCTCAATAGAAAATAACAGCTGCGGCAGCAAGAAACGATAGAATTTATATGGTGGTTCGCAACTTCTCGAACAAATTCTGGTAGCTGGCCACGAACCTGGCCGGCGCGAATTTCTCCTGATAAGCATGGCGCGCAGCGTCGCCGTATCGGCGCAAGGTGGGTAAATCCAGATCATGCAATTTCTGTGCAAGATCGGCTGCGGTGCAATTGAACACCAGACCGTTCACGGCATGTTCAACGATCTCTGGTAAGGCGCCACGGTCGCTGGCGATCACCGGCACTGCGCTGCGGAATGCCTCTAGCACGGTCAAGCCGAATCCTTCGTTGCGTGAAGGCACAATGAATACGTTGGCGCGGTCATAGAAACTGTCGATCAAGGCATGATCGACCCAACCATAGTAGTGCACATTGCCGGCGACGATCTTCTCGATCTTGAGATTACCGAGGACAGCGTCGCCTACGATGTGATAGACAAAATCCGGTTTGCTTTTTTGCAGGATATGGATCGCTTCGACCAGGATATCGTAGCCTTTCTCCCAGTCCAGGCGGGCAGCAAACAGAATGTGCAATTGCTCACCGGACTGGAGCTGCGTCTCACGCGGGCAAGTCCTGTCAAGTACGGTACTTTGAATCAACACGTTTTTCCTGGAAAAGCCGTGTTTGCGATTGATCTCGTGCTCGTGACGGGAAATATTCACCACCGCATCAGGGATGTAAGACATGCACCGCTCGATAATCCGGCTCAGCCCTATCACCAGCTTGCTACGATCGCGGAAGCTGGCCCAGCCATGCGCGCAATACACTGTCTTTGTATTGCGGGAGAGCCATGGCTTGGCCAGGCACAACGCAACGCCGGCGAAGGTGCTGTGCGCGTAGACCACATCCGGTTTGCGCTGCCTGGCATGACGTACGATTGCCGCCGCCAGTAGCAACGGCCCCAAGCCTTTACGCGAATAGGCGTGCGGCTGAATCCGCTTCGAAGCAATCTGGTCCGCTTGCGCGGCGGGGATCAGGTATTCGAAATTGCAATTGAAATCGCCACTGAAATGTTCCAGCATATCGAGATAGGTGGCAATCCCCCCCTTGATGGTCTCGGCTACGTTCAGGATGTGCAATGGTCGCGTGCGATTCATTCAAATCTCCTCGTAAAAGCAGCTTGGCCTGGTGCGATCGGTTCCGGTGACGGGTTCTCATCATCCGGCGCGAGATATCTGATTCCGAAAACACAAAAGGCGTAGGCGCTCAGATGCCTGAAGAACGACCCAAGATCCGGCTCGAAAAAAGTCTGGATCACAAAATTGGCGGCTACCAATAGAAACAAGGGGTGACTGCGATTGCCTCTCTTGAACATGACCAGGGTCAGCAGCCAAAGCGTCGAGGAAAGGATGATTTCCTGCGCGCGCACAGAAAACAGCGGTGCGAAATAAAAGCGCATGGCCGCGAACAAGGCGTTCGGGAGCACCGTCAGCACGCCGCTGGGCGCCAGGAAATTGGTGAACATCGTCTTGGAGTCGGACAAGCCCTCTCGATTTGCATTGGCGACATCGCGCGCCTGCTGCAACTGGTCCCAGAAATCGCCCGGTATGGCGCAACAGAGCAAGAGCATTCCGACGATCAGGCAAACGCGCAGCTTGCCACGGCTGCCGGCTACCACATGCAGGGCCAGCATCAAGACGGCGATGACGGCGTAGTACACACGGAATTTCCATGCATAGAGCAGGTACAGGGAAACGATAATCATCATCTTCTTGCGGTTCGACAGCTGCATGGCGCATACCGAACAGGCCACCAGATTCAGGACAATGACGATGACTTCCTTCGATAATTTAAGATTGAAAAGTGCGAACGACAGCATCAGGAGAAACGCAAACAGCAGATCAATCAGCCGATAAGATCTCTTGCATACGTAGACAATCACCGCCCCAGTCGCCAGCAGCAGCAGAATCTGCGACCATTCCGGCCCAATCACGGCATACACCATGGCGGTGCTGGTAAACGAATCCTGCAGCGAGATATCGAGATCGGTATACCTGATCAAATCGGTGATGGTCTTTTCATCGATAAAGAAATAATCAGGGAGAAAAACCCGCTGATAAAAATAGATCAGGCCGCTTAGCAGCAACAGGAAAATCGCGCAGATGACACGCATCTCCGGATTGATGCGCGTGCTATATAATTTTTTCATAATCGGCGTTGACGGCTGTCCAGAGCGTCGTAGTTGCGGCAGATCCTTGATAAACGGAGGAATTCAGCAACGCCGATACTTCCTTTTTGAGCCTGAGCGTTAGTCGCGCCCTGCCCGTGCCGGCGCATGACTCGCGGGCGTGACTGAGCAGATCGAGCGTATCTTCCACATCCGGTATCGGCGAAGAGATGAAGAACCTGCTGCGGCCGATCAGCTCAAAAAAAGATTTGACCTTGACGTCCCAGTTAAGCCCGATCGCAGGTATGTCCAAGGCATAGGCGACGATGCTGGCGTGCAAGCGGTGCGCGATGATGTAGTCGCAGGTGCTGATGTTGGCGACCAGCTCGGCCGGCGCACTTGCCCTCGCCATATTGACGATCTGCTGCATACCAAGGCCTGCCGCCAGCGCGTCCTTGAATGCTTCGTCTTCGGGAGCGCCATTGGTAAACAATTTGACGACGTAGCCGGCCGCCATCGCCTGGCGCGCCAGATTCTCGAAGAACCTTGAAATTTGCAGGCCGTATGCCGCCTCGCTCTTGATGCCGTGATTGACTTCCAGCGGACAGGAAATGCAAATGCCGAGCACATTTCCCGTATGCGCCGTGAGGCCGCTTTGGGCAAAAGTCCGCTGCGAATAAATCGCCGGATCAGGGGTAATGCAAACATCGCCATCGATCGCCAGATATTTTTTCATGTGCTGCGCCGACAGCAAATCCCGAACGCTGATACGCATCGGCGCCATATTCCTGACAGCGCGCTGAAACAGGTTGGCGCCGATCTTGGACATCCGTTTCGATACGCCCACTGAAAAAATGGCCACCTTTCCCGGTTTCCCTATCGCCCTGATGGTTCTTGAAAGCAGAAACAGCTTGATCGGGAAATTCAAGTGCGCATCCATGAACAGCTGCCCGCCGCCAACCACGATAAGATCGGCGTCAGCTAGCTGCTCGGCCCATTTATGACGCCAGCGCCACCAGTATTGCAAGCAAAAATAAGCGCAAACAACCGACGGTCGGAGTCGTCCTGGCACGCGGTTGATTAAAGGCCTTCTGGACAAGGTAGAGGCGTCATAGCCATCGCGCCCGGCAATATCGAGTGCGCTGATATGCGCCGCCGGCGCCAGCTCGGTGAGCAACTGCCGGATGTTTTCATATATCACGCCGTCGCCCAGATTCGGGCTATACGGTACTGCGCAAATCACGATTTTCATAAATAGATGGCCTTTAGACTTTTCTTGATCTGGTAAAACATGATGATTGCGGCCGCCCCCAAGCCGAATACCGTGGGAATCAAGACGTTGCTGATCGAGCGATTGCCGTTGAGGAAAAAGGCGAACAGGAAAAACAGGAAGCCGACCGCGACCGCCCAGCTGGCGTAGTGCGTCAGCCTGAGCGCCTTCAAGACTGTGCGTCCCCCCTGGATGGCGGCGAAAATGACTGGAAACAAAACGTAGTCGCGCATGTTAAGGCCGGCGTATTTGATGCCAAACAGCAGTCCCACCAGCGACTCCCCCGCTGCCCACATCAGCAAGCTATAGAGAAGACTGAATCCCAGCGTGACCAGTACAAAGGTGCGCGCCATCGCCGAAAATTTGCTTGATCGCTCCTCCGCAAGACGCGACAACCTGGGAAGCTGGTAGTTGGAAATGGCGATATTCAGGTATTGCGCCGGCAGCACCAAGGTCATCACAACGCGGAAATTGGCAGCCAGTTCTGCCTGCTGGCGCGACATGTAAAAAATCACCAGACCATGCGTCATGGCCCACACCAGGATCTGGCTGAAGGTGTTGTTCAGCCCAAAACTCAGCCAAGGTGTTTTTTCAAGTGGCGAGTTGCCGACTTGTTCGCTCTTTAACGACATGCCGCGGGAAATCAGACTGCTCGCAAGCAGCAACGGCAACCCAAGGAATATCAACACTTCATTCAGCTGATATGGACTGTTCTTTGGAATCAGGGCAATTGCCAGGCAGACGCCGGCAAACTGCGACAGCGCCGGAATGACCGATTTCAGACTCTTGTTTTCCAGGATAGCGATGGAGCGCACGGTCCAGTAAGCGATGAAGCCGGTCAACGCGAGTACCAGCGCCAGCACAAAGTACGGCGGCGAGTTGGGGATATGCACTATCAGGTATATCGTTACCGGAATGCTGGCCAGGGCCAGCGGCACGTGCAACTGCATTAACAGCGACTTGCTGATGAAATGATCCGATTTAGAGAAAACCAGCAACGGCTCCATCACGGTGCAGCCGTGGATGATGTTTAAAAGAATTACCGCCGAATACACCGCAGAAAACGAGGCGAAACCCGTTACGCTCAGATATCTGGCCAGTAACGTCTGGGTGCAAAAAAATGACAGAGTAAAGATCGCCTGTTCGAAAATAACCTGGAATAAAGCGCTGAATTTTTTCATGGCTTGGGCTTCATCAATTTGACGCCGGTAGAAACCTGGGAGAAAGAACGGCTAAGCGAGCATTGTTCTCATGCCTTCCCTCCCCGGTTCGCGGGGCTTTCAGGTAGTGAGAGGTTTGCCTTTCTTGTATGAATAGGCGGTATAGCGATAGCTCCCATATTTGGAGCCGTAGCGATATCTGCCGACATTGGGATCCAGGCCATTGAACAAGACGCCTTTCGGGTGCGCGCCGTTTTGCACCAGACGTCTTGCCGTTTCCAGGATCTCCCCGATTTTCGTGACGCCGGAGCGGGCCACCAGAAAGGTCGTGCCGGAAAACTCGGCCAGAATCGCCGGATCTGCCACCGCAAGCACCGGCGGCGAATCGATAATGACGATGTCATACTGCCGGGCCACGGTTTGCAGCATCTCGCCGACGCTACGCGCCATGAGCAGTTCTGCCGGATTGGGCGGCAATTTTCCGGTCGACATGAAATCCAGGCCCGCGACGACGTCCTTGTGTATAGCAATCGACACGGACAAGGTGCCAGACACAAGTTCAGACAAGCCACCGTCGCGTTCGAAGCCGAAATATTCATTCAGGTGCCCCTTGCGCAAGTCGGCGTCGATCAGGAGCACGCGTTTGCCTGACGACGCCACCACCGCAGACAGGTTTGCCGCGATAAACGATTTACCGACGCCAGGCGCCGGGCCGGTCAGCAGCACAATATTATTTTTTGCTTCCAGCATGGCGAACTGCAGCGCGGTACGCAGGCTGCGCAGGCTTTCTATCGCCAGGTCGTTGGATTGCGCCACCGCTAGCAAAGACACTTCGTGCGGCCTGGTTCTCGCCTGCCTGCTCAGCGCCAGCTGTGCGTCGCTGCGAGGAATCGTCGAATAGACGCTCAGGCCGGTATGCTGCTCGATCTCGTTGGCGTCAGTCACTCCGCTAAACAACATGTTGCGGACAAAAGCCGCCGTTATGCTGCCGAACAAGCCGAGCAGCAAGGCAACCGGCAGCACGATCAGCTTTTTCGGTTTGACTGGAATTTCCGGCAAGGCGGCGACATCGACCAGCCGTACATTACCGATCTTGCCGGCTTTGACCAGCTTCAACTGTTCGATATTGCTGAGCAGCCCGGTATACAGCGTGGTGTTGACGGTGACATCGCGCGTCAACCGCAGTACATCCTGCTCATTGTTTGGAAAACGCTTGATCAGGCCGTTGACTTTTCCCTGTTCGCCGTTCAAGGCCTGGATTTGTGCATCGACCGCCTTCAAGGATGGATGCGACTCGGCAAAGCGCATAGCCAGATCCTTGCGCTTCTGCTTGAGTTCCAGCAGCTCGGTTTGCGTGTCCACTGCTTTTTTCAGCACCATTGCGCCTTCATCGCTCATGCTGATGCTGCCGAGTTTGTTGCGCAGGGCGTTATACCGGTCTTCCGCAAGCTCCAGTTCGTTTTTCAGTTCTGGTATCTGCTCGTTCAAAAAATCCAGCGATTTGGCTGCCTCGGCGGATTTGCGTTCGATGTTTTGCCGCACATATTGCTGGCCGATCTGGTTCAGTGTTTCGCTCACGATCCGCGCGTCCGGTCCCTCCCAGGTGGCGCCGATCACACCCGACTGCTTGCCTTTTTCAACAATCACCAATTGGTCTTGCAGGTCGAGGATGGTTTTCAATCTTGCATTGCGAACCAATCTGAACACTGCCCCGGGCCGGGCATTGATATTGGCGACTCTTAGCGTAAGATCGCCATCCTCAACCGTAAATTTTTCCAGCTTGCCGACGCTGCCTTCAAACACATTATCGAATTCTCCGCTAGTGAGCCGATAGCGCCCTCGCGACAGCACTTCGAGTTTGAATTTTTTCTCTTCGAGTACCTGCGGCACATTGAAAATGTCCGCATCCATGCTCTCGTTACCCCATACGTAGCCGCCAAAGCCGAACAATCCGGGGGTCGATAATTTTTTATTGTGGCGCGCAATCCAGCCGCCAATCAGAGGGAAGTATTTCGGGTTCTGATCGATAAACAGATGCAAGGCGTCTACCGAGCGCGAAACCACCAGACGTGAACCGAGTATTTCAATCTCTGCAGCCGCAGTCGATTTGACATCAAACATAGACGACATGTCGGCCAGCATATTGCTGGCCGCGGCGCTGGCAGAATTGTCTTCGACCTGGACCAGGATATCGGCCTGATACACCGGCGTACCCAGAAACGCATAGAGTGCTCCGATCAAGAAGAAAACACTGGTCACGATAGCGATCATCCGACGATTGTCGACCAGTACATCGAGCAATGCCGCGAGATCCAGCTCGTCGTCCTTGCCTGCGGTAATGTGCAGTGGCTGCGTAAGTTTGGTCATTGATAAATTCGTGATGATATGGTTTGTCAATCAGCGGTCTGTACCGGGCCGTGGCGCAATGACGAATGCGGCGACCGGCTTGCCACTATCCGCGCCACCCATTCGTCGACACCTCGATCGATCAACGTTAAACAGCGTTCAAACTCACCGCGCGACTGTTGATGCGGGTCGAAGATATCGAACTGGCCATACTCCCCAAGACGAAACAACTTGCCGCGGGTGGTGGGGTAATGTTTTTCAATGAACTGCTTCTGCAGCTTGTCCATGACCAGGATCAAATCTGCCGACTCGCAGTGCCAGGCCCGTAATTGCTGCCCACGGTGTGCTGTGATATCGATCCCGCGCTGGCGCATCAGCTCTACGGAGAAAGGGTCGGCCGGCGCGCCGGCGACGGCATAGATGCCGGCCGAGCTCATCTGCACGCCGGGCAATTTCCGGGCGAACGTCGCTACCGCCATGGGACAGCGGCAGATATTGCCGATGCAAACGATAAGGATGGATTTGATCAATTGTTCTTGTCCACGGCATTCCGGTAGTTGACCGCATTGGTCGAACTGCCGATGAAGAGCGCCATGATGCGGCTGAAACGCACCAGCCCCGGGGCGTCGACGTACACGATGTCCTTGGCTTGCAGCTCGAAATTTTCTGCCAGCGCCAGGCTCACCGGCGACTTACTGTCCAGATGGAAGATTTCCGGCATGGTGCCGTCGGGCGCCGCGCGCACCACGTAGATCGCGCTCGGATCGCTGGTTTCCGCCAGCACGCCGCCGACCTGGCTCAGCGCATCGCTCAAGGTAAGGCGGCCATTGCTGCGCAACGGTACTCCTCGCGGATCCCTCACCTCACCCGCTACCATGATCTGGTTGTCGGTCAGCGGCGTGACCCGCAGCAAATCTTCGTTCTGCAAGAGTATTTTGGAAGGACTGATTCCGTGCTCCGCCAATTCTGGAATGCTGATCCGATAGTTTTTGGCGTCACGCGTCAGCGTGATACGGCTGGGATCGCCGGACGGACTGATACCGCCGGCCTGGTTGAGCGCCTCCGCCAGTGACATCGGTACGTCGGTAATCGCCTTGACGCCGGCGCTGCGCACCTCGCCATCCACATAAATTTTCCGGCTGCGATAGCCGATCACGCGCAAGGTAATTTGCGGATCGCGGATATATTTCTTCAATAAAGCCATCAATTGCTGCTGCGCTTCGGGCTCTGTCAGGCCGCCGGCCTTGAACCTGCCGACGTAGGGAAACTGCACATTGCCGTCGTTGCCCACCGCATAGCCAGGCAGCGTCTGCGCGGCGAGGCCGACGTTGGCTATTTCGGCGCCGCTGGCGCCGATCGTGTAGGTCAGGTTCGGCACCACCAGCTCGGGGTGATCCCAAACGATGATGGACAGGACGTCAGCCACGCCGATCCGATAGGGTTCGGGTTTTTCAAGCAAGGCCTGGTAATACGACATGTTGGCTTGTGCCTGCTGCAAGCGTTCAGCGCGCTCTTGCTGCACCAGCTTGAGCGTAATCGGCTTGACCACAGGCCTGGAATCCGGATCGGTGGCATCAATCGCCCCCTGCGCATCGAATCGCATCCCGGGCGCCAGCGCGCAGCCGCTCAGCGCTAAGGACAGGAGTAACAGGACGATTGTTTTATTCAATTGAACCCACACGTAAAAATCACCCGGCAATCGCCGGGAAAAATACCGGGGGTATCGGAAACGAAATTTCCCCTGGCACATGAGCTTTGGATGGACGGCCTCCTTGCCTGAAGCATTTGCCTGTTCAGGAAGGAATAAATAAAATCACCAAAAACAATATATTCGTTACATTGCCAAATATAACAAATTAAAATTGAATTTAATAGAGATTTTTAATTGCATTGCACCAAAACGTTTGCCGGACGAACAAGACGAATTCCGCGACCAATGCTGCCAGGCATGTCTTGCAAGCATTGATATGTTGTTGCGGCAAGCGCAGAGGACTTACTATGTGTGCGAGCGCGAGTCGCCTGAGGCCTGGGACCGGTTATTCAGGTTGGCGCCTTTGGTTGGCGCGCGAGGGCTCATTGCAACTGGAATCACGAAAACCATTCGCCGCTATGGATGATCGGCATTTCATAGTTTGATAAAATACTTAACCGAATCAATTACCCGATGCCAGCAGTGAAACTCAATCAAAGCGATGTCACGACGCAAGAAGCCGCCCGCCTGCTGGGGATTTCCGTCACCTCAGTCCAGCAACTTGTAGAACGCGGAATCCTGGTTGCCTGGAAGACCCAGGGCGGACACCGACGCATCCCGCGCGAGGCGGTGGATGCACTCAAGGCGGAGCGCAGCGACCTGCTGGAAGACAAAGGCTCATTGTCTTCAACGCTCAGCGCCTTGATTGTTGAAGACAATGCCCTGCAGCGGAAGGTGTATGAAAAGCAGATTTCTTCCTGGGATATTCCGCTCGACATCAGTTTCTGTGAAAACGGCTACCAGGCGCTGATGGAGATCGCCCAGCGCAAATACGATATCCTGCTGCTCGATATCGTCATGGAAGGCATCGATGGCTATGAGATCGTCAAAACAGTGCTCTCCAAACCTGAACTCCGGCATATCGACATCGCCATCCTGACCACACTTGGCAGAGACGCCCTCGAAGCACGCGGCGGCTTGCCGGATGAGGTGCTGTATTTTCAAAAACCTATCGTATTCGAAGAACTGCGCGGCTTCTTGCGTGGCTGCGCTGCGCGCAAGGCACGCCAAAGCCGCCTGAACGCAGGCGCATGATCCTGCATCGCCGCACATCAGGAAACCGGTATTTCCCGCCATATCCCGGGCGGTGATCCCTATGCTTACATGGATGCAAATCACCAAAATCGGTAGCAGTAATGTCATGCTTCCGGCAGCCGTCGCGATTGCGATATGGCTGATCACCGGCGACGCCCGTCGCCTGTTTCTCTATTGGTGCCTGCTGTTTGCCGGCGGCCTGATCCTGGTCGCGGCATCAAAGATCGCATTTGTCGGCTGGGGCATCGGCATAGAGGCGATCGACTTCACTGGCTTCAGCGGCCACGCAATGCGCTCGGCTGCAATTATCCCGGTCATTTTCTATCTTGCGCTGCTGCCCAAGGCTCCTGCAGCCCGCTGGTGGGCTGTATTGCTGGGGATGTGCCTGGCCACACTGATCAGCGTTTCGCGCGTGCTTTTGCAGTTCCATTCGATAAGCGAAGCGCTCAGCGGCTGGCTGCTCGGAAGCGCCGTCTGCCTTGCCTTTGTGCACAGCGCTGAAAATCTGCCTAAACCTGAATTCAATCGCGTCCTGATCGCCACCAGTTTTGCCATGTTGTTGGCAGCGTCATTCACCAAGCCCATACCGACCCAGCGTCTGATCGACGATGCCGCCCAACTGCTCTCGGGTCACCCTGCCGCTGCGGCACAAATCAGAAGCCGCAGACCGGATTAACACAAGCATGTCGTCAACACTGCGCGGCCGGCCGTTCGCTTCGGGCGAGAAAATTCCTGACATCTTCCATCGTCAGGGCAATCTCGGTTTTCAATTCTGCAAAACGGACCGATCCACACGCCAGTTTCTGTCGGTTGAATTCGGCATCGATATGATCCAGTATGCCGATTGCCGCATGCGCGCCGGAAATCAGCAAAGAACCTTTGAGGGCATGGCATTCGTGCGTGGTTGCGGCCACGTTCCCGGCTTGCACCGCTGATTCCAGCCGCGCAAATTGCTCTCCTGCTACCTGCAGGAACAGCGTGCACAGTTCCGCGCAGACGGCGCTATCGTGATAAGCGTGCCTCAAGAACATCTCGGGACTAAAGTGGCTACAAGCGCGGGATAACATGACCGGGCTTCCTTATATCGCTACGCATCGCTGGAGCAGCAGGGAGAATATTCAAAACGCATAGTCAGGATCCACCGCCGCCAATATCTGCACGCGCGATGCCGGCTTGACCACGATGGCGTCGAAGCCAGCCGCCCTGAACGACGCCAGTTCCTCCTCCATGGCGAACGCGGTATACGCGACCACACGCGGCGCACACGGATTAAGGCGGCTCTTGACGATGTGACAAAATTCTTTGCCATTGATATCTCGCATGCCGATGTCAGTCAAAATGACATCCACAATATTTTTGTTCAGGTAGTGCAGCGCCTCTGAAGCACAGGTAAGAACATGCACCGAATAGCCGGCCCGGGTCAAGATCACCTTGGCCAGGTTGCTGTTCAGTGGATTGTCGTCCACTACCAGTATGTTTTTCATCGTACCTTCACCTGTGTGTCTGCGCTGGCTGCATCGGCAATGTAAAAGTAAATATGGAGCCTCGTTCAGGACGCGACTGCACGCCAATCGTGCCCCCCATGCATTTCACCAGCTCCTTGGCCAGCGCCAGGCCCATTCCGCTCCCCGCCTGCGAGCGCAAGTCTGATCCGTCCACCTGAGTGAATTTTTCGAAAATAGCACTCTGAAAACTGGCAGGAATGCCTTCACCGGTGTCGATCACTTTGAATTTCAGGACGCCTCCGCTTGGAAAAACCCGTACGGTCACCGCGCCTTGATTGGTATATTTCACGGCGTTGTGGATTAAATTGTTGAGCACCCTGACGATTTTGCTGCGGTCACAGGCAATTTCATGCGGCAAGCCGGGGCTCAGCGCCAGCCGCAAACCGATATTTTTCCGCATTGCCGTGGAAGCATGTCCCGCAACAATCTGCTGCATCAGATCGCGCAGATTTTCCATTGCGAGGAATACTTCCATTTTCCCTGCCGCGATGCGTTCCAGATCCAGCACGGAATTAACCAGCAATAACAGATGCGTACCGCTGTCATGAATCGCCTGGGCGAAATGCCATTCGTCAGTTCCTGCTAAATCCTCCCGCAACAACTCGGCGTAACCCAAAATGCCGTTCAGGGGCGTTCGCAACTCGTGCGATACGTTGGCCAGGAACTGCGACTTCGCTTGATTCGAAAATGCTGCGGCGCGGCGCGTCCTGATCAATCCATTTGTCAGGAACAAAATAAACATGGTGAATATCAACACCACACCTGTGGCAAACATCGCCATGCCATAGACGCGCCGCTGGTGCACCAGCCGGTGACCAGCGGACTGCGTTGCATCAAGCATAGCGACCTGCTCCGCATCAGTCGAAGCCGCCTGCCGGTTAACCACAGACTCCTGGCTTGCGAATTCGCGCTCAATGCCGTCATATTCAATACCGTCATATAACGTCAGCGCCCATATGCTGGCGATCAACGCAGTGGCGAACAGAAAGATCGCCAGGCGCATATCTGATTTGCGCTGCGCGATCATTGCGGTAAATGCGTTACGTATTTTTTTCAGTACAGCAGTAAAGCGCAAGGCAGCCACCGAATCCATGTTCAAAAATAGTGAAACCTGCGGTTGTGAGCGATAGCGCCCTGGCGTGACAGTGCAGTGCTGCCACAGGTCGTCGTCAGGCGGTCGGTTAAATTAAATTTCCTTAATGCAATATTAGTGGAATAGCCAGCCTCTTTGTACTGTTAGAATTGTCAGTGGCTGCCAATGGCCGGCGCCCCGCAGAAGAGCCTTGCAATTTGCATACGAAAGGGCTACTTTCTCACTTAAGAACACCCGGGAAACATTCATGCAAGGTTAGGCTGAAGGGACTCGCAGATGAAAACCGTCGCACAAATTCTCAAGGGCAAGCAGAACCAGGCTATTTACACCATCGCTCCTGAAGCCAAGGTGTTTGACGCCATCAAGATGATGTCTGACCATAGCGTCGGCGCGCTACTGGTGACGGTAGGAGGCGAAATTGTCGGCATCGTCACTGAGCGCGACTATGCCCGCAAGATGATACTCAAAGGGCGTTCGTCGACCGATACTTCAGTCAGCGACATCATGACCGGCTCGGTCATGTATGTGCGTCCGCAGGACACCAATGAACAATGCATGGCGTTGATGACCGAGAATCGCTTGCGCCATCTGCCAATCCTTGACGACGGCAAGCTGGTCGGCCTGATTTCCATCGGCGACCTGGTCAAAGACCTGATCTCCGAACAGCAGTTCATCATTCAGCAGCTGGAACATTACATCATGGGGCATCCAGCCTGAGTGCGCCTGAGTACATCAGGCAAAGGTAAGGACTGGCGGCACGCAGAGTGTGCCCCTATACTGCAGAGTGTGCCTCGATACTGAATTGCCTTTATTTCATAGGTGGCTTCAGATGAAAAACTGGGTAGTGCTGCCTTTCTGCCTGATACTGGCCTCTTGCATCTCTGCGCCACAGGCGCCGCGGGCCGATAACCTGTTCAGCGATCAGCTATTCGCCGCTTCCTCGCAACGCATCAGCGTCGATGATGTGTTCGCGCTCAGCCCGGCCATGAAACAGTATCTGAAAAGCGAGGAAATGACCTATCAGATGCACACCAAAGGTTTGCAACAGGGGTTGTTCGACGCCTTGTACAACAAAAAACAGCTGAAACTTGATTACAACTCCGAGCGCACCCGCAATGCGGCACAAACCTTCGAAGCCCGCGCCGGCAATTGCCTGTCGCTGGTGATCATGACCGCCGCTTTCGCCAAGGAACTGGAACTACCCATCCAGTACCAGCGGGTATTGATCGATCAATCCTGGACGCGCAATGAAAATATCTATTTTGCGAGCGGACACGTCAATCTCACGCTCGGGAAAAAATTGTCAGACGTCCGTACGCGCTTCGACCAAAGCAGCTTGCTGACTATTGATTTCCTGCCGCCGGAAGAAATTTCCGGACAAGACCGGCGGGATATCGGCGAAAACACCATCGTCGCCATGTACATGAATAACCAGGCCGCCGAAGCGCTGGCCTCGCATCAGCTGGATGATGCCTACTGGTGGGCGCGCGAAGCCATCCGGCAAGATCCCACATTCCTTGCCTCATACAATACGCTGGGTGTGGTCTACGAGCGACACGGCAATCTCCAGCAGGCCGAGCGCAGCTTCGCGCAAGTGCTTGAACGCGAACCGGACAATACCGTCGTCATATCCAACCTGATCGATGTCCTCAACGATCTGGGACGGAGCGGCGAGGCAAACGCGCTGAGCGCGAAGCTGACACACCTGCAGCCGGAAGCTCCGTTCCAGGCATTCAACCAGGGCATGGTGGCGATGCGGGCGGGAGACTACAAGACCGCAAAATTGCAATTCGCGAAGGAAATTCAACGCGATCCGTATTATCACGAATTCCAATATTGGATGGGCATCGCCTGTCTGCGGCTGGGAGAAATCGATCAGGCGGCAAAGCATTTAAGCATCGCGATGGAGAACAGCACGACCCGCAATGATCATGACCTGTATGCGGCCAAGCTTGATCGCGTCAAGTCTTACCATGCCCCACTGCTGGTGCACTGAATGACGTTCAATCGGTGAGACCTGATGCATCTTGTCCGATGGCCACGGGACGAATTAGCGCAACGCAACCAAATTTGCAATGACGATTGTTTTTAATTGATGATGCATTGAATCCGCGTGACAAATTCGCGCGACGGCTCGCAAATCGCACGCATATGTGCGGTACCGCTCTTGATTTTTCCAGAATATTTTCCCGCAAGTTATTTATTGTTGTTCCCCGTAAATATACGCGTGGAAATTGCGCAACAATATAGTTAAATCATGTCAAATATCAGCTTTCCGAGTACAGAACGATTTAAGATCAAATCGTCTCCATACATAAGAGGTGCCGACATGGGATGGCTTAACAGACTGGCGACGAAGTATATTTTGACGCCTGAAAAGCTGGCTGAAAATGAACTTCGCGATACCCGCCTTGCCTTGTATCAAGCGGAACGACAATTGCTCGAAGCGGAAATGCGCGTTGATTATTACCGTAACGTGTTGTCTTTCCTTGAAGCCATTAGCGCAGACGGCGTAGAAAAAGTCGCCGATACGCAAAGGCAAAAACCATCCGTCCAGTTGCAGGGACCGCAGCGGGTTACCCCAGATATCAGCTCTTACCGCGGCGCAGCCTGATGACCAGATGAAGCGTTGGCGCCGGCGGCACCGATGATTGTCTATGCGGGCTATTTATTGTTTATGCTCGCGACTGTCTCGCCGCTGGTCCAACGTAGTCGAACCGCATTGCAAATCGGCAGGCTGCTGTAGCGTTTCGACTTGCGGGCCGCGGCATTTTTTCTCTTCAAAAAATTGCGCCGCAAATGGCGCCGCCTGCCGCAAGAACTTTCGACATCGGCGAAATGATGATCCGATTATCCGGCCAAGAATTCTGATTTTTGGCATCGGACAAATATCCAATGAAAAAGCAAAAGCGGCAGATCGGGCTAACTCTGCGTATCCCGACCTCCCGCTCTCTCGCTCCGTTTATTTGGGCGCAGCAGCAGCTGGAGCCGGCGCTGGAGGCGCAGCAGGCGCGGGCACGAATTTTGTAATCACGTAGCCTATCGGTATCCATTTGCCTGAAGATTGCACCAGCGAGACTTTCTCTACCGCCGGCGCGTTAACGAAACGCGAGGCAAAAGCGACATTCAGATATTCGCCAGGTGGCAAATCAGCCGGGTTGGTGACATGAACGATCTGTTCCCAGTGGCGGTTGGTTAAAGCTCCCAATTCCGTCTTTACCGTTGCCAGGTATTTCAGCCAGTCTTCCTTGCTGATGCTTTTTTGCATGGTTGGCCCGCTTGACGACCACATGCGCTCGGTTTGATTGCTGTCAGCCAGTGCAACCCAAGTCGAAGCAGTGGCGACGGCGGCGTCGATCGATGCGTTTGACTGGGCTTGCGCAGGATTGACGGCCAACAGGCCAATCATCGCGAATCCGGCGACGCCAGAGATTTTTTTCAGCAATGACAGTGTCATCATTTTTCTCTCCAATCAGTAAAATGAAGCCCGGGAACGAACGGACAGCCTTATCATAAACGAATTATCCTTTATCCAACGGCACCAGTTATCTCCGCAGTCCAGGCCGGAGATTGTCTACCGATTAAATCTCTGGGACCGTTGCCATAGCTGCTGCGTTATCATGGAACACATGCATCCAACTTCTTCCCGCTACCTGAAACCTGAACAATGGGCTGTGGCATTCATGCGCGCCGCAAGCAGTTGGTGGTCCACGCTGCAATTGACTGGCATCGCGCTGGTGATGGGATTTTCCCCATCGACCTATCATCGCGCCAATCGCAGCACCACCTATAAATACATCTACACCAGCACTTGGCAAATCCTGCCTTGGTTCACCTTGCTGTCGACCTTGCTGAGCCTGGTGCTGATCCGGATCGTGATCATCACTGCCCTCAGCTACGGCCTGTCGCGTTATGCGCTGGAAATGGTGGTGCGGGTATTGGTGCTTGAACTGATTCCGTTGTCCGCCGCCCTGTTCGTGGCGCTGCGCGCGGGGCTGGCGTTCAATACCGCTGGCTCGCCGCTAGCCACTGCCGTGGCGGCGCAAAACTCGGCAAAGTTCGACATTGTGCAATTGCAGTTGGACCTTGTTCCGCGCGTGATCGCCAGCGCCTTCTCGGTGGCGACCCTGGCCACGGTAAGCGGCATGATCGTACTGCTGCTGGCTTACGTGAACGTCTATGGAATGACGCCGTGGGGTTTGCTTGACTATACGCGCACCGTCGGCCGTGTCTTCGATCCGGTGGTAACGATCGGTTTTGCGTTAAAAACGCTGCTATTCGGGATGGCGGTCGCCGTAATTCCGGTAGCGGCGATCCTGGAAGGCGCACGCCGCAACGTCAATCTTTCCTCCACTTTGCAGCCAGGTGCAACGCGGCTGCTGTTTGTGCTGGTCCTGATCGAGGTCGGGGCATTGGCAGTGAAATACATTTGAGCAAAAAATATGATGCCTGTTCCTGACTCTTCCGCTCCCGACTCTTCTCCTCCTGTTCAGCCGCCGGCCCATGTCGAATTCAAGGCAATGCTGTTGCTGGCCCTGATGGCCGCGCTGGTCTGCGGCTTCGTGCTGTATGTGATGTACGCGCGCGGCGTCTTTGAAAGCACCCAGCGACTGGTGCTGATCTCCGACGATTCCGAGGGCGTACTGGTCGGCATGGACCTGACTTTCTCCGGTTTCCCGATCGGCCGCGTGCAGCGCATCGATCTGGGCCCGGACGGCAAAGCCCGCATCCTGATCGACGTGCCGCGCAAAGACGCCAGCTGGCTGCGTACTTCCAGCGTTTTCACACTGGAACGCGGACTGGTCGGCGATACCCGGATTCGTGCCTTCAGCGGCGTGCTGGACGATCCGCTGCTGCCGCCCGATTCGGAACGCACGGTCCTGCGCGGCGATACCGCCGCGGAAATTCCGCGACTGGTAGCGACCGCCCGCGAATTGCTGGAAAACCTCCAAACCATCACCGCCGCCGATTCCAGCCTGAGCACCAGCCTGGCCAACGTACAAGCGGTGACCGGCAGGCTGAATGGCCAGTATGGCGTACTCGGCGGCGCACTGGGCGGCGATGAAAACGCCAAGAAAATCATCGCCACACTGGATCGCGTCAACGCCCTGCTGACCAAGGCCGACCAGCGCGTTTTCGGCCAACCTGGCGGCAAGCCTGGCGTGATGGACGACGCACAAGCCGCAATCGTCCAGCTCAACGGCGTGTTGAGCGACGCCCGCAACAGCTTGAAGAAAGTCGACGCCGTGCTGGCGGAGGCACAGGCGGTAGGCAGCAATGCCCGCATCGCCAGCAACGACCTGGGTGCGCTGCGCGCCGAAGTCGACGCCAGCTTGCGCAAAGTGACGCAACTGGTGGATGAAATCAATCGCAAATGGCCTTTCGCCCGTAATACAGAGCTCAAACTGCCATGAAAATTTCCTATTGCTATCTGCTGGGCCTGTTCACCCTGACGCTAAGCGCATGCAGCAGCCAGCCGCCGCAACCTGACTGGCAAGGCAATGCCTACAGTTCGCTGCAAAGCTTTTCATCGGCTTACCTCACTGGCGACACCCGTGTCGCCGATGTGGAATTTGCCCGAGCCCGCAACGCCGTCGCCAGTACCGGCCGGCCTGACCTGGTAGCCCGGGTCGAACTGACGCGCTGCGCTACACGCGTCGCCAGCCTGGAGTTCGACAACTGCGCCGGCTTCCAGCCGCTGGCGCAAGATGCCGACGTCGGCGAGCGCAGCTATGCCGCTTACCTGAACGGCCAATGGCAAGGCCTGGATGCCGGCTTGCTGCCGCCGCAACACAGAACCGTGGTGAGTACTGGCGGGTTGGGAGAAATCTCTGATCCGTTATCACAATTGGTGGCCGCTGGCGCACTCTTGCAAAGCGGCCGGCTGACGCCTGCAGATATCGCGACGGCGACCGAAACCGCCTCGGCCCAGGGCTGGCGCCGTCCCTTGCTGGCCTGGCTGGGCGTGCAGTCGCAACGGGCCAAAGCCGCAGGCGACGCCGATGCCCAGGCGCGGCTGCAGCGGCGCATGGACCTGGTAGCCAAACCGGCGCATTAGGGCGGTGGCGTCAGCGCGGCGCAGTTCGAAGTAATCGGCTGGCCGGCGAACAATTTCTGCACGAAGGGTTGTGAATCCACCAGTGACGCCAGCACCGTACTATCGTGGGTCTGGCCCGCATAGTAATGCTGCTCGATAGTGCTGCCGGCGGCGCAAGCATCTTTTGCGAACAGATACTGGACCGCCGTAGGAATATCCGTATCCAGGGTGCCTGTGCCAACAAATACAGGGGCCGCGAACTTGACCGTAGGATAGTTTGAGTATTGCAGGGTCTGCGTAGCCCAGGTGGTCACATCAGCGTTGAACACGTCGGAAGTCACCAATTTGTTCTGGTTGATGTTGTCCTCGATCGGCCCCAGGCATTGGCTCGCCACCACCGCGTAAAACGCCTTGCCTTTGACCGTCAGGTGATCCGACAGCAGGAAATTCGGGACCACCCTTTCTGCAGTGGCGTATCCCAGCCAGGCATAGGCTTCAAGCGTACCCAGGACGGACGTGAAGCCGGTAGTCGGAACCTGCGCCGTCAGCGCGTTCAGATAGGCCAACACGCTTTCCAGCTGATACGGCACGCCGGTAGCAACCGTCCCCAGCAGTTTCAGCTCTGGCGCATAGGCAGGTGCATAGGCGGCGGTAGCGATGGCTCCCTGTGCGCCCTGCGACTGCCCTACTATCACCACGGAACTGGAAAGTTGCGGGAAATTCTTGATGACCGCGCGGACGCTGTCCAGCACGCTGTAGGCTTCCGCGCGCGCATGCAGATACGGATGCAGGCCGGGCGTCCCCAGCCCTTGATAATCGGTAGACACCACGGCATAGCCTTGCGCCAGCCAGGCGTCCAGATAATCAACATCGCGCGAATCGCGCCCGGTCCATGACGGCGCACAAATGTCGGCCACACCGACGGTGCCGTGCGACCACGCAATCACCGGCCAGCCGCCAACTGGCGGCTGGCCTTTAGGCAGTTGCAAGTCACCGGAAACATAGTTCGCAGTCTTGCCGTCGTCACCGTCGGTCGAGCTATACAAAATCCGGATACCCTGTGCAGCATTAGGCAACACCTGGGTCGCCGGCAACGGCTCCTGCTGCAGCAATACGCCTGGCGTACTCGGGATTGTCCCGTTCCATCGATAGAACGCGGAAACGCCGCCATCAGCGGTAAACGCCTGCGACTGCGGCGTCAGCGCATCGTCACTGCCGCCGCAAGCGGCCAGGGCCAGGCTGAGTGATGCAACTCCAAACAATGTTGACTTCCGGATCAGTTGAATAAAACGCATGAATCGTCTCCTCATTTATTTTTTATATATCCGCTCTGAATCCAACACGGATGTTTCCATTATGCATCACTATGTGGGGAATGCTATCCATGCAACTCATACAATTTATGCTGCCATCCAAATTTGAACATCTTATCTAGAAGACAAATTTCATAAAGTACCGCATCCAATCCGAAACGATGGTCACACAAAGAGGTAGTGCAATGGGAAACATCAATGATTGCGGGAAACCGCGAAGCACCTTGCGGCCCGGCGCATTTCTAGCTGTTGCCGCACTATTACTCGTGATCGTCGCCTGCAGTGGGCGCGCCCGGGCCGATTCGAAACTGGTCGCCGTGCCGTTGCCCGCGCTCGCGGCAGATCCGCTCCAGACATCGGTGTCCGGCCTGTCGTCGGGCGCGTTCATGGCCGTCCAGTATCAGGTTGCCTATTCGGCTTCGGTGATCGGCGCCGGGGTGGTCGCCGGCGGCCCCTACTACTGTGCCGCCGGCAACCTGCTCAATGCCAATATCTGCATGGGACAGGTTCCCGGCGTTGCGCCAGAGCCGGCGCTCATGCTGGCTGCGGCTAAGGATTTTGCAGCGCTCGGACTGATCGACGCGGTCGGAAATTTGCGCAAACGGCGTATCTACCTGTTCAGCGGCACCAAGGATACGCTGGTGCTGCAAAAGGCCGTCGATAGCGCTGTTGCCTTTTTCAAACAGGCCGGCGTGCCAGATGCCAGTCTCTTGTACCTGAACCAGCTGCCGGCCGGTCATGCCCTGATTACACCATCGTTCGGCAACGACTGCGGCGCCAATGCCGCTCCCTATATCAGTCATTGCTCGGTTGGCGGGCAAAACTACGATCAGCCGGGTGCGTTGCTGCAACACATTTACGGCCGGTTGAAACCGCCGTCGAACAATCTGGGCGGACAACTCATCGCTTTCAAGCAAAGTGAATTCGCCAGCGCCGAAACCGGCATGGCGGATGAGGCCTTCGCCTATATCCCACAAGCCTGCAGGCAAGGAAGCGCATGCAAGATCCATGTGGCGTTCCACGGCTGTACGCAGTCGGCGAAAACGGTCGGCAACGATTTTTATCAGAAGACCAGTTACAACAGCTGGGCCGACAGCAACAATATTGTGGTTTTATATCCGCAGGTGAATGCATCGGTCGCGCCATTCAATCCGCAAGACTGTTGGGACTGGTGGGGTTATACCGGCGCAAACTATGCACAAAAGGCCGGTCCGCAAATGGCGGCGGTGAGCGCAATGATAGCCAGATTGACGTCGAAGCCGTAAACGCTGGTACAGCAGGAACCGGCACCGTCAACGTTTCGCTTCTTGCTGCAGCCATTCGCAAAAATGCTTGATCAACGGCTGATCGGCCTGGTGCCGCGCCACTATCCACCAGTAGCTTCTGGCGCGTATCACGGGCTCCGCCAGAGGCGTTACCAGACGGCCGCTGGCAAGCTCATCGGTAATCAACGGCAATGGACCGAGCGCCACCCCGAGGCCGTCGATAGCGGCCTGCAAGGTCAGGTAGAAATGATCGAATGATTGTTTTTTCTTGAACAAGGCTGGCGCCATTTCCGCCGCCGCCAGCCATTTCGGCCAGGCATCCGGGCGGGTATCCGAATGCAACAAGGTATGTGCCGCGAGATCCCCGACAACCCGGATCGGCGCCCTAGCCAGCAGCGCCGGACTGCAAACCGGCAACTCGCTCTCTTCCAGGAACTCCCCGTATTCGCAATTTGGCCAGTGGCCGGGACCGCGGCGGATGGCGACATCGAACTGTTCTCCCGCTCCGCCCAACGGCTGTTGCGAGGTAGAGGTAGACAACTTCAGCTCCACTCCCGGATACAAGCGCTGGAAGCCGCTCAGGCGCGGCAACAGCCAGCGCATGGCGAACGTTGACAAGGCATTGATATGCAGCACGCGTACCGTACCGGATTCACGCAACAGCTTGGTGGCAGTGGCGATATTATCGAAAGCCGCCTGCACCGTAAGCAGGTAGCGGCGGCCGTCTTCGGTCAGCTGCACCCTTTTGCCGATACGATGGAATACCCGCATGCCGAGCCAGGCTTCGAGCGAAGCCACCTGACGGCTGACCGCGCCATGGGTCACATGGAGTTCTTCGCCCGCAGCCGAGAAGTTTTCAAAACGGGCAGCGGCTTCGAAGGCACGCAGCGCTTGCAGAGGAGGAAGTGTACGAGACATGCTTGTGATTATAAATCACAAGCTGCCGGTAAAAAAGTCGATTTGTACCATCTTAAAATTTCTGTAACATGCGTCTATCGAATCAATTTTCACTGGTCCTTCAGCCTTGGCGACAAATTTAAGCTGAACCGGCTCACGTTAATCCTGACACATCGCCTTGTGACAAATACTAGGAACCAACATGACTACTTCGACAGCAACGCCTTCCGACTCAAATAAAGACATGTGGGATGCTCAACAATATATGCGCTTCGGCAATGAACGCCTGCGGCCGGCGCTCGATCTGCTGGCATATATTCCCGAGCAAGAGCCCCGGCATGTGGTCGATCTCGGTTGCGGCACCGGCAACGTCTCGGCGTTATTGAAAGCCCGCTGGCCGGCCGCCGACGTACTCGGCGTCGACAGCTCCGCCAATATGCTGGCGGCGGCCTCTGCAGCAGTGCCGGAATGCCGCTTCCTCCAGGCTGACCTCAATCAATGGCAGCCGGATAACTTGCTGGATGTAATCTATTCGAACGCGACCTTGCAATGGCTTCCCGACCACCCCACCCTGCTTCCGCGCTTGTTGTCGTTCCTGCGGCCCGGCGGTTGGCTGGCCCTGCAAATGCCGGCCATGCAAGATGCGCCGTTGCGGCAAATGCAGGTGGAACTGGCGCAATCACCAGCGTTCGCGCCTTATCTGAGCAAAATAAGGCAGCAACCGGGAATCCTGAGCACGGAGGACTATTACGACATGTTGCGCGCACGCAGCGCCATGCTCGATATCTGGGAAACCACTTACCTGCACACGCTGCGCGGCGACGATGCAGTCACCAACTGGGCCGCCGGCACCAGTTTAAGGCCTTACCTGGAGGCCATACCGGATGACCGGCGCGAGGACTTCCGCGCCGCGTATGCGGAGAAGATGCGTACGGCTTACCCGCAACGCGAAAACGGCATCACGCTGCTGCCATTCAAACGGCTGTTCATTGTCGCCCACGTTTAAGCACCGCAGCAACCGTCTCAGCAACCGAACCAGACGCCAATCATGACTACCGAAACACTCCTCAGCGACACAAGCACGGTCAACGCAACGCCGACCACCCGCGAATTATTCATCGGCTTCCTTTCGCTAGGCCTGATCGGCTTCGGTGGCGTGCTGCCGCTGGCGCGGCGCATGATTGTCGAGCAGCGCCGCTGGCTCAATCCCGAGCAATTCACGGAATTGCTCGGCCTCTGCCAGTTTCTCCCAGGCGGCAATATCATCAACCTGGCAGTGGCGATCGGCTTGCAGTTTCGCGGCGTGCCCGGCGCCCTCGCCTCGCTGCTGGGGCTGATTGCGGCGCCTTCAGCGATCGTGATCGGCCTGGGTGTGATCTACCAGCACTTCCAGAACGACGCACAGATACAACATCTGTTTGCCGGCCTGGCGGCCGCCGCCTCCGGCTTGCTGATTTCAATGGGCTTAAAGATGCTGCTGCCGCTGTTGAGAAAGCCGGTGCCGCTGCTCGTCGCCGGCCTGTTTTTCGTCGCCATCGCCCTGCTGCGGCTGCCCTTGCTTCCAACCATGCTGGTGCTGGCGCCGCTCAGCGTGCTGCTGACCTGGAAGCTGCCATCATGAGCGCCACATTAATTTCTCTGGCAGCTATTTTCAGCCAACTATCATTGCTGGCTTTCGGCGGCGGCAATACCATCTTGCCGGAAATGCAAAGGCAGG
The DNA here is from genome assembly GCF_000786695.1 of Collimonas arenae. Taxonomy (NCBI): domain Bacteria; kingdom Pseudomonadati; phylum Pseudomonadota; class Betaproteobacteria; order Burkholderiales; family Oxalobacteraceae; genus Collimonas; species Collimonas arenae. The sequence continues at coordinate 2,996,535 of NZ_CP009962.1, forward strand.
TGGTCGATATCCACCATTGGATGTCGGCGCAAGATTTCAGCGCCATGTTCGCGCTGGCGCAAGCCGCACCGGGGCCGAACATGATGATAGTGACGCTGGTCGGCTGGCATGTGGCCGGCTGGCCTGGCGTGCTGGTCACCACACTGGCCAAATTCGGCCCCTCTTCATTGCTGACAGGGGTCGTGCTGCATCTGTGGCAGCGCTTCAAGGACAAGCCTTGGCGCGCCACTGTGCAAGCCGGGCTGGTGCCGATGACGGTCGGCCTGGTGGCGGCCAGCGCTTCGCTGATAACCGAAGCGTCAATCCACACATGGGGCCTGACGCTGATCGCCGGGACCTGTGCGCTGATCACGTTCAAAAGCAAAGTACATCCGCTGTGGGTGCTGGCAGCGGGAGCCTTGCTGGGTCTGAGCGGATTTGGTCAATAAATGGCAGGTCACAGGGTATAGTATGGGCAGATCACCGATGTTCACCATTGCTCACTATTTCCCTGACTGCACATGCACATTTCCGGCATCCATCACGTCGCCATCATCGCCTCCGATTACCCGCGCTCCAAACGGTTTTATACTGAATTGCTAGGCTTGGCCATCGTCGCCGAAACCTATCGCGAACAGCGCGATTCCTACAAACTCGACTTGTGCACGCCGGACGGGGTCCAGATCGAACTGTTCTCCTTCCCCTCGCCGCCGCCACGCGTCAGCCGGCCAGAAGCTTGCGGCTTGCGGCATCTGGCGTTCCGAGTGCCCGATGTTGACGCTGCGGCAAAAGAATTGCGCAGCCACGAGATTACAGTAGAAGACATCCGGACCGACGAATTTACCGGCAAGCGTTTTACGTTTTTTGCCGATCCCGACGGCTTGCCGCTGGAGCTTTATGAGAAATAGCTTTTTGACAACAACATCCTCCACACTGGCCGTATGCCAGCCCACCTGTTAGACTTGCGTCCCTTTTAAGCTGGCGACCTACATGAAAACCACTTCTTTCAACAATCTCCCGCTGGCGCCGGCGCTACTCAGCAACCTGGATAGCCTTGGCTACCATGAGATGACCGCGATCCAGGCGCAAAGCCTGCCGGTGATCCTGGAGCGGCGCGACCTGATCGCCCAGGCCAAGACCGGCAGCGGCAAGACTGCGGCTTTCGGCATCGGTATCTTGCATAAACTCAATCCCAGTTACTTCGCGATCCAGGCGCTGGTGCTGTGCCCGACGCGCGAGCTGGCCGACCAAGTCGCCAAAGAGCTGCGCAGGCTGGCGCGCTTTGCCGACAACGTCAAGGTCCTTACTTTGTGCGGCGGCACCCCGATGGGACCGCAGATCGGCTCGCTGGAACACGGCGCACACATCATCGTCGGCACCCCGGGCCGTATCCGTGACCATATCGGCCGCGGCAGCATTAACCTGGGCACGGTGCAAACGCTGGTGCTGGATGAAGCTGACCGCATGGTCGACATGGGCTTCTACGAAGAAATCTCCGGCATCGTCAGCGCCTGCCCGGCACGCCGCCAGACCCTGCTCTTTTCGGCAACGTATCCTGACGATATCCGCAAGGCCAGCGCTGAATTCCTGCGCGATGCGGTAGAAGTCAAAGTTGAAGCGCAGCATGATGAAGGCCGTATCGAGCAGCGCTTTTACGAAGTTTCCTACGAAGGCCGCAACGCCGCCGTGGCGCAACTGCTGAACCATTACAAGCCGGTCTCGACGATTGCCTTTTGCAACACCAAGATCCATTGCCGCGAGCTGGCCGATGAGTTGCGCGCGCAAGGTTTCAGCGCACTGGCGTTGTACGGCGAACTGGAACAACGTGAGCGCGACGAAATCCTGGTGCGTTTCGCCAACCAGAGCTGTTCGGTGCTGGTGGCGACCGACGTCGCTGCCCGCGGGCTGGATATCCAGACCTTGGGCGCAGTGATCAATGTCGACGTTTCCAAGGACACTGAGGTCCACATCCATCGCATCGGCCGTACCGGCCGTGGCCAGGATCGCGGCTTGGCGCTGAGCCTGTGTGCGCCGAATGAAAAGAAATGGGTCAAGCTGATCGAGGACTACCAGCAAGGACCTGTCAACTGGTTCGATCTGACTGACCTGGAGCCGGCCTACGGTGAGCCATTGACTGCACCGATGCTGACCTTGTGCATCATGGGCGGCAAAAAAGACAAGTTGCGCCCGGGCGATCTGCTTGGCGCCCTGACCGGGGACGTCGGCCTGAGCAAGGAGCAGGTAGGCAAAATCAGCGTCTTTGAGTTTGTCACCTATGTTGCACTGGATCGCCGCATTGCCAAACAGGCATTTTCCAAGTTAAGCAATGGTAATATCAAGGGCAAGAATTTCAAGATGCGCTTCATTTAAGTTCGGGCGCTGGCGGATAGCGGCAATCCAGTTAACCCGGACAAATGGTCATATCGGCAATTATTTTTGAATGTGCACTCTTTTTCATATATGTCCACAATAACTCATTGTGTGTTAAATTTCTACTTGGAAACTTTTTTGCGGACGCGGAAATCCGAGGCCCGTGTCACGCAACTGAAGCCAAAAAAGGCATCCAAATGCTAGCTGATGTGATGTTGCAGGGTTCGGCGAATCAAGAAAGCAATTGTCCTTTCCTGATAAAAGCTGGCCGTCCTGCAGCATGAGAAAAGACTTTCCTTCCATGAAAAACGCACATTTTTTACGGGAGTGCAGGTATGCATGATTGGCAAGAGCAACAAATGCAGTCGCTGTTGAGCGCAAAAACCGCGCCCATCCTTTTTAACTCGCTATCAGGAGTCGTCAAGCAACTGGGCTTCGATTTCTGTGCTTACGATATGCGTCTGCCCTGGCCCGTGGCCCAGCCCAAGGTGGTCAGTCTGAACAACTATCCGTCAAGCTGGCGACAGCGCTACAACCAAGAGCTGTATGAAAAGGTCGACCCTACCGTCCACCATGGCCGGCACTCCTCCTTGCCGATGATCTGGTCCGACCAGAACATTGCCAGCAACCGGTCATTCTGGGAAGACGCTCGTTCGCACGGCTTGCATGCAGGCTGGGCGCAATCCCGCCATGATGCCAAGGGAATTTGCGGCCTGCTCAACCTGTCGCGCTCGGACGACCATGTATCGCGCAAGGAGCTGCGTGAAATCTCGCACCGCCTGTCATGGCTGGTCGATGTTGCCCATGAAGGCCTGTCGTCGCTGCTGATCGAGAAACACATGCCGGAAGCCGACACCCAGCTGACTACGCGGGAAATTGAAGTACTGCGCTGGACGGCAGATGGCAAAACCTCGAGCGAGGTGAGCGAAATCATGCATATCTCTGATCGCACGGTGAATTTTCATATTTCGAACACCTTGAAAAAACTTAACGCGACCAACAAGACAGCAGCGGCCATCAAGGCCGCCATGCTCGGCATCCTATAGTTGCATCGGGAGCCCGTTTCACCCCAATCCGGCCTGGCCGGATTTTTTTCGCCTGTCGATATGCACAGGTCGCGCCTGTCTGTGCACCTGTAAACCTTTACAGTTACGTTTCCCCCCTCATACGCCTGAAAATTAATTCATACACATTTATCAAGGACATCAGTGATGAAAGTCATTACCGGGAGCGCTTCCGAGCTACCAAATGATCTATTTTCTAAGGTATGCAGTTATCGCCACAAAGTGTTCGTGGAAACCCTGGGTTGGAATCTGGATACGAAAGAAGGCATCGAACTGGACCAGTTTGATCATGCGGGCACCATCTATGTGGTGGCGCTTGACGAGGACTGCGAAGTAATAGGCTGCGGCCGCCTGCTGCCGACCAGCCAGCCGTATCTGCTAGGAGAAGTATTTCCGCAACTGCTGAAAGGCGCTACGCCGCCATGCACCCCCGACATCTGGGAATTATCGCGTTTCGCCGCCATGGATTTCAACAAGAAGAGCGATACGGTTCTCGACCAGGTATCGTCATCGATCGCCGTCAAGCTGCTGCAGGCCGCGATCGCCTGTGCTGCCCGGCTCGGCGCCAAGCGCCTGGTCACAGTCTCACCGATAGGCATGGAGCGCTGGTTGCGCAGAGGCGGCTTCGTTACGCAACGCATGGCGCCGCCGATGACGATAGACGGCCATGCCCTGTTTGCCTGCCTGATTGAAGTACAAAAAAGTCCCGCGCCCCTGTTCGGCGAACAGCCGTTTTTCAATCACCAGACAACCTTGCGCAAGCCGGAACATTCCCATTGGCAGACCACGCGCAGTGCACAACCAGCCACCTCGGAGGCTTGATAGCGGGCGCGCCACCGCAATTGACACGTGGCAGAACCTTCCCTTATTGTGAATGACCATAACTGGTCCCAGTGTCTGGCACTGGCGTTTGACAATAAGGGAAATAACGATGGGCATCTGGGGCAAAGCCAATTTATTGCGAGCGCGCGACGGCCATGAAGCCAAGGTATTGTCGGCCGAACTGTTCTTTGACCTGGTGTATGTCTTTGCCGTCACGCAGCTATCCCATCACCTGCTGGAAAACCTCACTCCGCTAGGCGCCCTGCAAACCCTGGTGCTGTGGTTTGCCGTCTGGCTGGTCTGGCAATACACCTGCTGGGTGACCAACTGGTTCGATCCCGAGACGCTGCCAATCCGCTTGCTGCTGTTTGCCATCATGCTGGTCAGCCTGGTGATGTCGGCGGTATTGCCGGATGCCTTCGGCGAACGCGGTATGATTTTTGCGGTTTGCTACGCCACCATGCAAATCGGCCGCACGTTGTTTGTAGTACTGCACCTGGGCCGCCAGCATGCGCTCAGCAAGAACTTCCAGCGCATGCTGGGCTGGCTCTGCATTTCGGGATGCTTCTGGATTGCCGGCGGCTTGTCCGACGGCGAATACCGACTGCTGTTCTGGATCATGGCGGTGGCCTGCGAATACCTGTCGCCGATGATCGGCCTGTGGCTACCCGGCATGGGCCGCTCCATGACGCAAGACTGGACAATCGAAGGCGGCCACATGGCGGAACGCTGCCAGTTGTTCGTGATCGTGGCGCTGGGCGAATCGATCCTGGTCACCGGCGCCACCATTGGGCATATGGCCAATTGGGATATGCCAACCCTGATCGCCTTCCTGGTAGCCTTCCTCGGCAGCCTGGCGATGTGGTGGATCTACTTCGACACCAGCAGCCAAGCCGGCACCGAAGCCATCGTCACTTCCAGCGATCCGGGACGAATCGGCGCCTATTTCCACTACACCCACGTGATCATCGTCGCCGGCGTGATCATCACGGCTGTCGGCAACGAACTTGCAATCGCACATCCCGCCGGCCATATCGACACCAAGTCGCTGGCGGTGCTGATCGGCGGTCCCATGGTTTATCTGCTCGGCAATGGCATCTACAAGACAGTGGTCTATCGCTGGTTCCCGTTTTCCCACATGATCGCCCTGGCGGCGCTGGCGATCCTAATACCGTTCGCCTACCTTACCGACCAGCTGATGATTTCCGGCCTGACCACAGTGATCCTGATTGTTGCTGCGATTCAGGAAAGCGTCTCTCGCCGCAAAGGCCGTCACGGCGTCCCGTCTCAGATGAAATAACCAGCGTACTACGCCGGACTGACTTGCGCCTGGCCGACGCTGCGTAACCGTGCTACATCGCGCGCCGGTGGTGCGCCAAACATACGATTGTATTCACGGCTGAACTGCGACGGGCTTTCATAACCGACCAGATGGCCGGCAGTGGCGGCGTCGCCAACCTCGCTGAACAACAGCCGACGCGCCTCTTGCAACCGCAATTGCTTCTGGTATTGCAAAGGCGTCATCGCCGTGACTGCCTTGAAATGATGGTGCAGCGAGGACGAACTCATGTTCGCCTCCCGCGCCAGGCTTTCGATACGCAGTGGCAGCCGGTAGTCACGCTTGATCAGTTCGATGGCCTTGACCACCTGCTGCGCCTGGCTGTCGTTCATCGCAATCTGCTGCAACATGCCGCCCTGCTCGTCCTGCAACAAGCGATACAAGATTTCTCGCATCGCCAGCGGCGCCAGTACGGGAATGTCTTGCGGCTCGGCCAACAGGCGCATCATGCGCAGCACCGCATCCAGCAAGCTGGAATTGGCCTTGCTGACGAACATGCCACGCGCCGGCGGTTCAGGCTTCCTTATGCCCAGCTCTCCCGCCATGATCATTTCCCCGATATCTCGCGGATCCAGATCCAGCCGTATGCACAGGTAAGGCAACTCCGGCGTAGCTTGCGTCACATGTCCCATCACCGGCAAATCGACCGACACCACCAGATATTGCGCGCAATTGTAGAGATACACCTCATCTGCCAGCAGCACGCGCTTCTGGCCTTGAGCAATGATACACAAGGCTGGCTTGTGCAAGGCATGGTTAGGCAAGGTCGGCTGCGACAAGCGCACCACATTGAGGGGGGCGATCGCCGTCTGGTGCACGCCATCGGTGGCGGTGTATTGCGCAATCAGCCGCGCAAGCTCGATCTGCTGCTGCGAGACTTCCTGCCCCTGCCCACGTGTGGTGTCCTGCATAGCTATTGACTCGGTCATTTTCTGCCTTTCGCAACGTTTAACCGAGTCTACTATTTTTCGTTCGAAACTGGAGCCGTCAGAATGCAGGTTTGGAGGATTGTGCAAGAAGTTGCGGGGATCCGGCTATCCGCGCCTGGTCGCCACGGCCTACAGTGGCAAACATGCCTGGCGCCTCTTGCCCGGGATCTCATTCAAGGAGTTGTCATGTCTGGAATCAAAGATAAAGTTGTCATCATCACCGGCGCCAGCAGCGGTATCGGCGAGGCCACAGCCCGCGTGCTGGCGGCAAACGGCGCCCGCGTGGTGCTGGGTGCGCGCCGCACCGACCGCCTGGAAACATTGGCGGCGTCAATCCGTGCTACCGGCGGCACGGCGATTTACCAGGCCTTGGATGTCACCCGACGCAGCCAGCTGGAGGATATCGTGGCGCTGGCCAAAAGCCGTTTCGGCCAGGTTGACGTGATTGTCAATAATGCCGGCGTCATGCCGCTGTCGATGCTAGACCAGCTCAAAGTCGATGAATGGGACCGCATGGTGGATGTCAACATCAAGGGCGTGCTATACGGAATTGCCGCCTGCCTGCCGGTGATGCAGGCCCAAGGCAATGGCCAGATTATCAACCTGGCGTCGACCGGCGGTCATCGCGTATCGCCCAGCGCTGCGGTGTATTGCGCGACCAAATTTGCGGTGCGGGCGATCTCGGAAGGCTTGCGCCAGGAAGTCGACAATATCCGTGTGACCATCATTTCACCCGGCGTGACAGAATCGGAGCTGGCGGACAGCATTAGCGATCCCGATGCCAAGCTAAGGATGGAAATTTTCCGCAAGGTAGCGATTTCCGCCGAGGCTGTCGCACGCACAGTGTTGTTTGCCATCGAACAGCCTGAGGACGTGGATATCAGCGAGATTCTGGTCCGTCCGACCGCCAGCCCGAACTAAGAGGCCGTTGCAAACACACCTAGCGTTGTTGCCCTTGCAGGGCGCGTCCGGGCTTGCAAGCCCGGGGCGTTCCGCAGGCAAACGACAGTGTCGCCTGAAATCCCTGCTACACCCTCCTGACCGTACTACTCGTACTGTCTTCTACTGTCTTCGTCGGAGCGCCTAGCCATCTGTGTTTGCAACAGCCTCTAAGGGAAAACCGCAGGCCCGATTGCCTTGCGCCATTGCGGTCTACGCGCGCCCTTCCCACGGCACATATTTGCGCTGCAGCCAGCGCAGCCCATACTCGAATAGCGATGCAATCAAGGCAATCACCAGGATGCCCATGATGACCACATCGGTCACCAGGAATTGCGCCGCAGACTGGATCATGAATCCCAGGCCGCGGGTCGCGGCGATCAACTCTGCCGCCACCAGGGTTGACCAGCCGACGCCCAGGCCGATCCGGATCCCGGTCAAGACATCGGGCACGGCTGATGGCAAGATCACGAAACGAATCAGTTGCCAGCGTGTGGCGCCCAGGGTCTGCGCCGCCCGCAGGCGGTTTTTATCGACGCGGCGCACACCGTGCAAAGTCGCTATCGCCAGCGGCGCAAAGATCGCCAGGTAGATCAACAATACTTTGGACAGCTCGCCGATGCCAAACCAGATCACGATCAGCGGCAGGTATGCCAGCGGCGGAATCGGCCGGTAAAACTCGATCAGCGGATCGCATACCGCCCGCGCACGACGGCTCAATCCAATCAGGATACCGACCGGTACCGCACTCAGAATCGCCAGCAACAGCGCCGCAAAGACCCGGGCGACGCTGGTCGCGGCGTGCTGCCATAAGGTGGCGTCGACAAATCCGTCGAGCGCCACCGCCTCGAATTTCTGCAATACCCCCAACGGCGACGGCAAGAATAGCGGCGGCACCAGCGCCAGCTCGCTGACCAGCCACCACAAGCCCAGCAAACCCAACACGGTCAACAGCGTGATGCCGCGATCCGACAGGACAAACCCTGCCTTGGGCTTGCTGACGACAGGGTCAAGCTTGCCATTTCCGCTGCGGGCTTGCCAGGCGGCCGGATACGGCGCCAGCAGTTGCGCTACCGGATCATGCGGCAACTCCAGAGGGGCCAGGGTAACGGATAACTCGCTCATGACAATGCTCCTTCGACTACAACGTCGGCTTGTGGATGCAGAAGCTGATTCAGGATTTCTTCGCGCAAGCCGACAAACTCCGGATCGGACTTGATGCTGCGCGCCGATTCGCCAGCGACAAAGCGCGCGCCGAATTCCAAGCTACGCACACTCCCCACCCGCCCCGGACGCGCCCGCAGCAAGACCAGATCAGTCGCCAGAAACAAGGCTTCTTCGACGCTATGGGTAATCATGAAAATACCTTTGCCGCTGGCTTTCCAGACCTGCAGCAGGTGCTCTTGCATCTGCTCGCGGGTCAATGCGTCTAATGCGCCCAGCGGCTCATCCAGCAACAGGAAACGCGGATCAACCGCCAACGCGCGCGCCAGGCTGACGCGCTGGCGCATACCGCCGGAAAGCTCCCAGATGGCGGCATCGGCATAATCTTGCAGCCCGGTTAGCGCCAGGTACTCACGTGCTCTGGCCTGGCGCTGTTGCGGCGACTGCCCGGCCAGGCGCAATCCGAAGGCAACGTTTTCCTGTACCGTTTGCCAGGGCAGCAAAGTATCGCTCTGGAATACCACGCCGCGCTCGGCGCCTGGACCGGCAATCGGCCGGTTGTCGATGCTGGCGCTGCCGGAGGTCGGCTTGAGAAAGCCTGCTATCAAATTAAGCAACGTGGTTTTACCGCAACCGGATTCGCCGATCACCACAGTGAAGCGGCCATCATGCAAATCAAGCGATAAATCACGCAGCACTTCCACCGGCCGCGCGGTTGTCGGATAAGTTACGCTGACCGATTGCAAACGGATCATGTCGCTTCCTTATTATTGCAACGCAGCCTGTTTGGCGAACGCCGGGTTCACATAGGGCTGGTAGTCCGGCAGCACACGTTCGACTTTTTTCTGCTCTTGCAGAAAGCTGGAAGTGGCGGCCAGCGCCTTGACTGTGGGACCGCTGAGCAGTTGTTGCTGCTCGGTTAGCGTCGGAAAACCGCTGCCAGCCAGCAGTTCGGCGATATCGCTCTGCTTGGCGGCGGTCAGGCGTGATATTTTTTCAAATTGCGGAGAGCCGGCTTTCCACTCTGCACCATGGGCGCGATAGTCGGCATAGGCTTTACCGGTCACTTTGACGAATGCAGTCACGAAATCAGGATGCTGCTGTGCAAAGTCCTTGCGAACGATCCATGCATCGAAGGTCGGCGCGCCCCATTTTGCGACTTCGGCCGAATTTGTCAGAACTTTGCCGCTCTCCTTGACCTTGCCGAGCGCCGGGTCCCATACATAGGCGGCGTCGATATCGCCACGCTGCCATGCGGCGGCGATTTCCTGTGGCCGCAGGTTCAGGATTTGCACCTTGGAAGCCGGAATGCCCCAGTGTTTGAGCGCCGCCAGCAGACTGTAGTGCGTAGTCGACACGAATGGCACCGCAATCTTTTTACCGATCAGGTCCTGCGCGGTGGCGATGCCGCTGCCATTGCGCACCACCAATGCTTCGGCCTGGCCGATCTGGGCCGCAACCAGGATGGTTTCAATCGGCAATTCACGCGTCGCTGCGGCCGCCAACGGACTGCTGCCGACATAGCCGACCTGGATATCGCCGGATGCTACGGCGGTGATCACGTCAGCGCCGCTATCGAATTTCTTCCAGTTGATTTTCCAGCCGCTGGCCTTCTCATAGACACCATCGGCTTGTGCGACTTTAGCCGGTTCAACCACTGTTTGATAGGCGATATTCACTTCCTGGGGCTCCGCCCAGGCTTGGCCGGTTAAGACGGCAACGACGGTAGCAACCGCCAGAACTGGCAAGCGTTTCAGAATATTGGCAGTCATATGATCCCTCGGTGATTGAATGATTAAAATGGCCTTTACAAAGCTGTTAAAGCTATTGAGGCTCTGTTGCCCAAGTTAAACGATTCGGCCGTTTTGCAAAACGAAGGTTTTCGGACATGCTTAGTCGGTTTTTGCCACGCGGTTTTTGCCACGCGGTTTGTGGCAAGGCGTTTTAGCAGCGCAGTCCCTATACGAGTATGCTTACAGAATACGCCCAATAAAAAGATATATAACTATCTTTTATTATAAAAAAGATACAAAACTATCCTTTTCATAAAAAGATACTATACTATCTATAATCAATTAAAAGATAGTTTACAAACCCTTATGAAAACCCTCGGCGAGCTCTCCTCCATTCTGCGGCAGGCTAAAGACAGGCTAGCGCTGTCTGTGGTTAGCATGACCCGTGAAAGCGGCCTGACGGCCGTCACTATTCGCGGCGTTCTTTCGGGGAGAAGCGATCCCCGCCTCAGTACCTTGATGACCATTGCCGATCAGTTGGGGCTGGAGGTGATGCTGCTGCCAAAAAACATGGCTGCATCGATTGCCGCCAAACCGCCGGTTGAAGACGAGATCCAAAGCCTGGTCGCAGCCGCACTGGCGCGACAAGGGAGCAAGTAATGAACCTGAGCGCCCTGGATATTTTTATCGCTGAACGTCAGGTTGGCGTCCTTTTCCAATATGGCGACATGGTGCGTTTCCAGGTTGATCCGGCTTACGCCCAAGACCCGCAACGTCCCACGTTGTCACTGTCGATGCGCGCAGCCACGCCGCAACAGGATATGGCGCTGCTGCTTAATCCGCTGGCGGCCATATTCAACTCGCCGGGACAAATGCGCTTACCTGCATTTTTCCAGAATCTGCTACCGGAAGGCGTCTTGCGCAAGCAAATCGCACTGGAGCGGCATTGTGCGGAAGACAATCACTTTGAACTGCTGGCGGCTTGCGGCCGCGACCTGCCAGGCGCAGTGCGCACCATCCCGACCAAACTAACCCGCGCCACCATGACGCAGTTGGTGACACAAGACAAGGAAGCAATCGAAGAAAGCGTCATCGCAGCGCCGCTGGTCGATGGCGTCTCGATTTCCGGCATGCAGCCAAAGCTGGCCCTGATCCGCGAGGGCGGCCGCTATGTCAGCCGGACCCGTCATAAAGATGCCCACATCATCGGCAAACTGCCGACCACGCAATACGATCACCTGCCCGAAGTCGAACATTTGTCGCTGCAGCTGGCGCAAGCCGCTGGCGTGACCGTGTGCGAAGCCAGCCTGCAGCCATTGGCGGCGATCATGGCAGAACACCCCTATGCGGCAGAAGAAAGCCAGCAATTTCTTGCCGTCCAGCGCTTCGACCGCGACCAGCCGGGACGCTTGCATGTAGAGGATTTTTGCCAGATTCTCGGCGTCGATCCGGATAAAAAATATACCGGTGCAACCTATGCCGACATGGCGCTGGTCATGCAGGCGGTACCTGGCCTGGGGGAAGCGGCATGCCATGAATTGCTACGCCGCATTACGGTCAATGAGCTGATCGGCAACTATGATGCCCACCTGAAAAATTTTGGTATCCGCTATCTGGCGGACGGCCAGATCGAATTCTCTCCGGCCTACGATGTAGTGGCGTACAGCGTCTATCTGAACGGCAGCGGCCATGCGCTCAAGTTTGCGGAAGGCCAGGCCAGGCGCTCCTTTTTGTCGCCGCAAACCCTGCGTTCGTTCGCCAATCGCAGCGGCATGCTGGAGCCGCCGCTGCGCCAGGTGATTTCCGATGTCTGCAAAAAAGCCATGCAAACCTGGCCCGACCTGATCGCCGCCAGCCAATTGTTGCCGCATCAAAAAAACCGGCTGACCGACTACTTCTTGGGGCGCGACATCATCGCCGGTTTGCGCAAGCGGCAGGCCAGGCTCGCTACGGGCTAGTCCGCTATTCTTTTGGAGGCAGCTGCTAACCAACTGCCAAAATCCGCTAATATCAACCCTCTTTCTTCCTCCCTCGTTCAAGGACAAGCAATGCCAGTAACTGCAGCTCTAGCCCAACCAGGAATTCTTCAGCCACTTCCGCCTCTCGGCCGTTCGCTCACATTTCGCCTTACAGGCGCCGATCCGCGCATGGCGCTGGCGCGGCTGCGCGATGCATTCGAGGCGGACTGGGGCATTGTCGGCCTGGGACTGCCTTTGATCGAGGCGTTAGACCAACATGTCTCCGGCCTGCGCGTGTTCCCGGCGCTGGAAGGCAACGGTTGCAATGCGCCGTCGAGCCAGCAAGCTTTGTGGATTTTGTTGCGCGGCGATGAGCGCAGCACACTGTTCGAGCGCACCGCGCAACTGACGGCCTTACTGGCTGATGCGCTGGTGCTGGACGATGCGCTGGACACGTTCCGCTATCGCGACAACCGCGACCTGACCGGCTATGAAGACGGCACTGAAAATCCACAGGATAGCGCCGCGGTAGCTGCGGCATTGGTGGCGGAAGGCGTGGGCCGCCAAGGTTCAAGCTATGTTGCGGTACAACGCTGGATTCACGATTTGCAGCGCTTCCGCACTTTCCCTGCGGCGCAGCGCGACGCCACGATCGGTCGCCAGATCAGCGACAACGAGGAAATCGAGGACGCCCCTGAATCGGCGCACGTCAAGCGTACCGCGCAAGAAAGCTTTACGCCCGAGGCTTACATGGTGCGGCACTCCATGCCTTGGGATAACGGTATCAAGCAAGGCACTGAATTCATCGCTTTCGGCGAGTCCAGTGACCGCTTTGAAAACGTCCTGCGCCGCATGCTAGGCCATGAGGACGACATCGTCGATGCGCTGTTCAGTTTTTCGCGGCCGGTCACCGGCGGCTATTACTGGTGCCCGCCACGCCAAGGTGACCGCCTCGACTTACGTAGCATCGCTATCTAAAGCGACATGGACGCCATCCAGCTCTCGTTACCGGCGGCGCGCGCCCTGCAACTGGCGGCGCAAGGCTTGCTGAATCCTCCGCGCAGGAAAGCCGTCAAACAGGACGTTCTGGCTACCATTCGCCAGATGGGCGTCTTGCAAATCGACACTATCCATGTGGTGGCGCGCAGTCCTTACCTAGTGCTGTGGAGCCGGCTCGGCAGTTATCCGCAGAGCTGGCTGGAAGAGTTGCTGGAAGAACGTCAATTGTTCGAATACTGGGCGCATGAAGCCAGTTTCCTGCCGATAGAGGATTACGGCCTGTTCCGGCACCGCATGATCGATCCCGGCTCCATGGGCTGGAAGTATTCGGCCAAATGGATGCATGAACATCGCGCCACTATTGAGAAGCTGCTGGAACACATCCGCGACAACGGGCCGGTGCGCTCGGCGGATTTCAAGCGCACCGACGGCAAAGGCGGCGGCTGGTGGGAATGGAAACCGGAGAAGCGTTCGCTCGAAGTCTTGTTCACCGCCGGCAGGCTGATGATCGCCAAGCGCCACAACTTTCATCGGATTTACGACCTGGCCGAACGTATCTTGCCGGACTGGGACGATGCCCGCATGCCCTCCAACGACGATACCCAGCGCACTCTGCTGCTCAAGGCCGTGCAAGCACTGGGCTTGGCCAAAGCCAACTGGATGGGGGATTATTTCCGCACCGCCAAGAGCCGTCCTAACCCGGATCCGGAAACCCTGGTGGCAGATGGCAGCTTGCTTCGGGCTAGCGTGGAAGGCTGGCAGCAGCCGGTTTATATACATCCGGCGCATCGGGAATTAGCCCTGGCCGCCGCTGCGGGCCAGCTGAAGCCAACCACCACCAGCCTGCTCTCGCCTTTCGATCCGCTGGTATGGGACCGCAAGCGCGCGCTGGAACTGTTTAATTTCGATTACCGGCTGGAGTGCTATACACCCGCGGCCAAGCGCAGCTACGGTTATTTCACGCTGCCGATCCTGCATCGCGGCGCGCTAGCCGGGCGGCTTGATGCCAAAGCCCATCGCAGCGAAGGCATCTTCGAGGTCAAGGCGCTGTACCTGGAAGCCGATACGCGCCAGACCCAAAGGCTCGCCACCGAACTGGCCGCAACTCTGCAACGTTTCGCCGATTGGCATGGCACCCCGCAGGTAGTCATCAACAAATGCACGCCACGTACGTTTCGCAACATGCTGAAAGCGGCTCTGGCCTGAATCTCACTCTCTGCTACCAACCGGTGTTGAGCAGACTCTTATCGGCACCGAGGCCAAAGGCCTCGGGCCGGCCGATGCCGTAACCTTGGGCAAAATCGACGCCGATTTCGGTCAGCGTACCGATAATCCGCTCATTGACGGCAAATTCGGCAATCGTTTGCTTGCCCATCAGATGGCCGATCTTGTTGATCGCCTCCACCATCGCATAGTCGGTCGGACTGTTCAGCATGTCTTTTACGAAACCGCCGTCGATCTTGATGAAGTCGACAGGCAGGTTTTTCAGGTAGGCAAACGACGACATGCCGGCGCCAAAGTCATCCAGTGCAAAGCGATAACCCATGCTTCTCAGTTCCTGGATAAAGTGCGCGGCCTTGGCAAAATTGGCAATGGCGCTAGTTTCGGTAATTTCAAAGCAGATGATTTCAGGTGTGATGCCAAATTTCACTTGCTGCTCCTGCACGAAATGCAGGAAGTTATTGTCGCCTATGCTGGTGCCTGAAAGATTGATGGCGCAAGTTTGTATATCCAGCCCCCGCCCTTGTTTTTTCATCTTGGCGAGGGTGGCGAACACGGTGGCGACTACCCAGCGGTCGATGGCTGGCATCAGGTTATAACGTTCTGCGGCAGGAATGAAGACCATCGGCAACACCAGGTTGTCATCCTTGTCCAGCATCCGCAGCAAGATCTCAAAATGCACACCGTGGCTGGTTTTTTGGCCCAAGGCCACGATTTCTTGCGAGAACAGGCAGAATCGTTCATGAGTGAGGGCTTCGTTGATACGGGTGATCCATTCCATCTCTCCATGCCGTATCGACAGCTCGCTGTCGTCCAGGCGGTACTCATGCACCCGGTTGCGGCCCTTTTCCTTGGCCAGGTAACAGGCAGCATCGACCGCACTCATGATCTGGCCCAGAGTATGCATTTCCCCGGCCATGTTGATCAAGCCGATGCTGACGCCGATAGAGAACGGTTTGTTAGACCAGACAAACTGAAAATCGGCGACCGTTTGCCGCAATCCCTCAGCAATTCGTAGCGAATGCTCAACCGGGCAATTTTCCAGCAGCACGCCGAATTCGTCGCCGCCCAGGCGAGCGATGGTGTCGGTATCGCGCAAACGCTGCTTCAGCAACACGCTTACCTGTCGGATGAGCTCGTCGCCGGCGGCATGGCCGCACGTGTCGTTGACCACCTTGAACTGATCGAGATCCAGATACAGCACCGCGTGCTGGCGCTGCTGGTCGCGCGAGGTAATCATCGCCACGGTCAAGCGCCGCTCGAACTCGCGCCGGTTGATCAGGCCTGTAAGTTCATCGTGGCTAGCTTGGTAGGAAAGTTGCGCCGCATATTCCCTGTCCTTGCTGACGTCATGCAGTACCAGCACGGTGCCGATGGTCTCGCCGCTCAGGTTGCGGATAGGCTCGGCCGACAGATTGACAGCAACCTCGCTGCCGTCGTCGCAGACCAGTAACAGATTG
The DNA here is from genome assembly GCF_000786695.1 of Collimonas arenae. Classification (NCBI taxonomy): domain Bacteria; kingdom Pseudomonadati; phylum Pseudomonadota; class Betaproteobacteria; order Burkholderiales; family Oxalobacteraceae; genus Collimonas; species Collimonas arenae. Next base: position 3,012,512 of record NZ_CP009962.1, read on the forward strand.
GAAGCGTTATCAACCGGCATGCTGTTATCGAGAATCTGGTGAATCAAGTCCGGCACCCTGTTACCGGATGCTTCCCCCACCACATTCAGGATTTTTTCCAGCGGCAGGCCGCGCGCCGACGCCAACGTCCACCGGGTGAGTATTTCCGCAGTGGGGTTCAGATATTCGACCAGGCCGTCGGTGCTCAGCGTGATCACGGCTTCGCCAATCGACTCCAGCGTCACCTGGGCGCGTTCCTTGGCTGCATATAACTGCTCTTCGGACCGCTTGCGAGCGGTAATGTCGGTAAATGAACCGGCCATGCGCACCGGCTTGCCGGCTGAATTGCTGGTGGACTGCGCGCAAGAGCGTACCCACCGCAACTCTCCCGATTTGGTGACCACACGGAATTCAATGTCGCACGGTGAGTTATCGTGCAAATGCGAAGTCAGCTTGGCGCGCACCGCGTCCAGGTCCGAGGGGTAGATACAGTTAAGGAATTGCAACGGCGTCGGCTCGTCGTCTTCCAGGGTGTAGCCCAGCAATTCCTTCAGGCGCGGCGAATAGTAAATATTGTCGGCCTGGATATCCCAGTCCCACAAACCGTCGTTGCTACCCAGCATGGCCAACTGCAATCGTTCCTCGCTAATCTTCAACGCCTCCTTAAACTGATCGCTCTTGATCAAGATGAAACGGGAAATCCAGCTGCCAAAAATCATCAACGCAATAGCAATCGCCAGCGTTGCAAACAACAGCAAACGCTGGACGCTGCGCGAAGACTCACCCAAGCTGGCGGAAAAGCGCAATTCCAACGGCGTCAAACGGGCATCTATCTCGCGGATCCGGGCAATACTGGCGATCATCGCCACCGGATCAGGATTACCGGCGGCAATCGCCGTGTGCAAGCGGCTGGCCTCAAGGCTCAACTGCTGGATCAAGCCGTCGCCAATCTTCCAATTCGCCACCGGTTCGGCGAGCAGGCTGAAATTCTTGAAATTGCGGTACAGGCTGATGATGCCGTCGATATCGTCGGGATGATTACCACCCGCCAGGAAACCCTGACGCACCACCTCCATGTCCGGATTTGGCTTATCCAGTTCATCGCGGGCACGCTGATCGCCCATCGGCACCGCAAGCGCCTTCAGGACTTTCTGGTAATCGGCGTCGCTCTGCGTGACGGCATATTGATTCAGATGGAATACCGCTTCCTTCTGCGCCTTCGACCAGAGGCTCTCGCCGCCGACAAAAGCCCGCACGGAAGACAGGATATTCATGCTGAACGCCAGTAATCCCACCATCAGGGCGACGATGGCCAGAAAAGGCAAAATCACCTTAATCCAGCGCAAGCCGCCATCCAACGTCAAAAATTTCTTCAATCGCTGCATCACAAGACCTCGCTGTAACAGTTACACCGTCAGAAAGCTTTAGCGGAATTGGAGGTAGTGCAAAAAAAGAAACTACTTGAAACCTTGGTACGAATACCTCATCATACGACCAATAGTTTCCTTTTAGCAAGTTCATCCTGCGCTATCGTGAAATGCGTCAAACATGAGCCGGGTGTCCTGAGGTGTCCTGCAGTGTCCTTATGTACCGGCCGCCAAAAACGGCTACAAAACAGGTACAAACCGTGGCTGGAAAAAACCTGCCGGCTAGCGCAAAATTGTCTGAACGTTACCTATATGCTCCGTGCTACCATCAGCGGTTTGCCATCTTTCCCCTGATTTCCCCATGACCCAGTCTTTACTCGTCGATAGTGTGGCCGCCAACAGTTTTTCTACCCACCCCGACATCTTGCATGGGGCTGCGCAAGCCGAACTGATACGCGATGAAGTACTGGCCGATCTGCTGGAGGCAACTGCCGCACGCCTGCCGCAGCAGACCGCCCTTATATTCGGCGAACGCAAGCTGACCTATCAAGAACTCGACCAACGCGCGAACCTTGTGGCTTCCGCTCTGATCGGCGCCGGCGTCCTCCCCGGCCAGATCGTCGGACTGTGGTTACCGCGCGGCATCGATCTGCTGGTCATGCAAGCCGGCATCGCCAAAGCCGGCGCCGCCTGGCTGCCGCTGGATGCCGATACGCCGGTCGAGCGTATCGCCGTCTGCCTGGAAGACGCCAATTCGCCGGGAATCGTCAGTTGCGAACAGTTTGCACCGCGCCTGGAAAATCTCAGTTGCAGCGTATGGACCGCCGAGCTGCTGCTGACGCCATCCGCCGCGCCGTTATTGCGCCGTCAAAATGTACAGCGCAGCGATCCGGCTTATGTGATCTATACCTCGGGCTCCACCGGCAAGCCGAAAGGCATCGCCATTACCCAAGGCGCCATCTGCCATTTCTTGCGCAGTGAGAATTCAGTGCTCGGCGTCAGCGACCGCGATCGTGTCTACCAGGGGTTTTCGGTTGCCTTCGACATGTCGTTCGAAGAAATCTGGATCAGCTATCTGGTGGGTGCGACGCTCTGGATCGCACCGAAGGAAGTGGCGTCAGACCCTGAAGCCCTGCCACTGGCGCTGAGCGCCAACGGCGTCACCGTATTGCATGCAGTGCCGACCTTACTGGCCCTGTTCAATCAGGATGTACCGAGCTTGCGCATTATTAATCTGGGCGGTGAAATGTGCCCGGAATCGCTGGTCAGCCGGTGGGCCAAACCTGAAGCGGGCCGGCATATCTTCAACACCTACGGCCCGACCGAAGCCACCGTATCGGCCAGCCTGGCAGAACTACGCGCCAACGAACCGGTGACGATTGGCCGGCCCTTGCCCAATTACGGCCTGCTGGTCATCAATCCTGCCGTAGAAAAAGGCTTGATCCTGCTGCCGCGCGGTGAAGTCGGCGAATTGTGCATCACCGGCCCCGGCGTCGCTGAAGGCTATCTGGGGCGCCCCGAGCTGACTGCAGAAAAATTCCTGCCCAACCCGTGGTCAAGCGGCGCCCATGATCGCCGTTTGTACCGCACCGGCGACCTGGCGCGGATCGAAACCGATGGCCGGGTCCAGTGCCTGGGCCGCACTGACGACCAGGTAAAGATTCGCGGCTTCCGGGTCGAACTGGGCGAAATCGAGGAAGTCCTGGCACGCCAGCCCGGCGTCGGCACCGTAGCTGTGGTGCTGCGCCAGGAAGACGGCATCGACCAGCTGATCGCATTCATCGTGCCGGAAAGCGGCGCTGAAGTAGCGCCAGCGGCCTTGCGCACTGCCCTCGGCGAACGCTTGCCGCCCTACATGGTCCCCGGCTTCTTTGAACCCATGACGGAAATGCCGCGCCTGACATCTGGCAAGATCGACCGCAAGGCACTTAAAGCACGGCCTTTGGCGGCACCGCTTGCAGGAAGCGCAGGCGTCGGTTCGGATAATGCAGAAACGCCTGCTGAAGTAGCGTTGTTCGCGGCATTGAACAAATTATTCCCGGGCCAGCCGATCCAACGCAGCGCCGATTTCTTTAACGACCTCGGCGGCCATTCGTTGTTCGCAGCCAAACTCGCCTCCGCCTTGCGCGCCGATCCGGCTTTCGCCCATGTGACGGTGCGCGACATCTACATGAACCGCACCATTGGCCGTATCGCCCAGGTGCTGGCGGAGCCGCCGGCCGCCAGCATCGGCGTCGATACCAGCTGGAGCGCGCCGTCGGACTGGAAACGCTGGATATGTGGCGCGGCGCAGGCCGCTGCCGTGCCATGGCTGGTGGCGATGCGCATGATGCAATGGCTGGCGCCGTTCTTTACCTATCACTTCTTCACCGGCGACCCGGGCGATTCCATCGCACTTGCAATTGTGGTCTCGGTCGGCGTCTTCCTGCTGGCGACCTTATTCGAATTCGGTATCGCGATCGCCGCCAAATGGCTGATCGCAGGACGCCTGAAACCCGGCCGCTATCCGCTCTGGGGCCTGACCTACTACCGCTGGTGGCTGACGGACCGGCTGATTGAAGCAGCGCCGGCCTATCTGCTGAGCGGCTCGTCAATATATAGCTGGTGGCTGAGAGCTCTGGGCGCGAAGATCGGCGCGGAAGTCATCATCGGCTCCATGACCTTGCGAGCCCACGACTTGCTGGTGATCGAAGACGGCGTCAGTGTCGGCAATGCCGTCAACTTCGAAAACGCCCGGGTCGAACATGGCGAGCTGCTGCTCGGCACCATCGTGCTGGAACGCGAAAGCTGTGTCGGCTCCTACGTGGTATTGGAAGGCAATACGCGGGTCGGCGCCTTCGGCCATCTGGAAGGCCAGACTGCCCTGAGCGAAGGCCAGGCAGTCCCAGCCAACCGCATCTGGACCGGTTCGCCGGCGCGTGACATCGGTGCTTTTGATCCGGTGACTAAACCAGCACGGCCGCCGGTTTCGCGGCGTCGCCAAATGAGCGAATCGGCGTTTTTCCTGTTCGGCGCGCTGTTGATCACCACCTTGTTCTTCATGCCGGTCTTCCCCAGCTTCATCCTGATCGACTGGCTGGACGACACCGATAAATACCCTTGGCTGCAAAGTAATACGGTGGCATTCCAGTTGACCAAATATTTTGTGCTGGCGTTTCCGGCGACCGCTATCCTGATTGTCTGCACCGCCCTGCTCTCGGCCGGCATCCGCTGGAGCCTGCTGCCGCGCATGCGAGCCGGCAGCTGGCCGGTACGCAGCAATGTGTACTGCAGCAAATGGCTGGTCAACCAGATCCAGGAATCGAGCCTGAGTGTGTTGCACGGCGTCTATGCAACAGTGTACGCGCCGCTCTGGTATCGTCTGCTGGGCGCAAAAATCGGCCGTCACGCCGAGATCTCGACCGCGCTCGGCGTGGTGCCGGACATGCTGACCCTTGGCGACGACACATTTATCGCCGATGCCGTCCTGCTGGGCGACGAACAGATCGACGGCGGCTGGATCACCATGAAACCCACCGTGATTTCACGCCGCAGTTTTGTCGGCAACGGCGCTTACGTACCCGATGGCACCATCTTGCCGGAAAACGTTCTGATCGGCGTCCACTCGCGGGTACCGGACAACGGCAAGATGCAGCCGGGCGATACCTGGCTCGGTTCGCCGCCTATCAACTTACCGGCGCGCGAAGAAACCAGCGGTTTCCCGGAACACCTGACATTCCGTCCTTCCCGCAGACGACGTCTGGGACGCTCCCTGGTCGAGGGTTTCCGCATCGTCTCGCCGCATGCGATCGTGATCGCGGTCGGCTATACCGTGGTGCTGAACCTGATGCCGCTGGCCGGCGCCGGCCAATGGGGCGAAGTCATCTCTTTGCTGACCACTGCCGGCCTGTCCTACGGCATCGGCACCTTTATCTTTATCGCAGGGCTCAAATGGCTGCTGCTGGGACGCTACAAAAAACGCAGCGTGCCGATGTGGACGCCATTCGTCTGGCTGTCGGAAGGCGTCACCAATCTGTATGAAGGGATTGCGATACCGAATTTCATGAATTATCTACGCGGTACGCCATGGCTGCCGTTGGCGTTCAACCTGCTTGGCTGCCGTATCGGCCGTGGGGTCTACATGAACACGACCGACATTACCGAATTCGATTGCGTCAGCATCGGCGACTACAGCGAACTGAATGCCCAGGCTTGCCCGCAGACCCATCTGTTCGAAGACCGGGTCATGAAAATCGACCACGTCACTATCGGCAGCCGCGTCTACATGGGACCGCGCAGCTTCGTGCTGTATGGCGCCACAGTGGGCGATAACGCTAAACTGGGCGCCTTGACCCTGGTAATGAAAGGCGAATCGATTCCGGCCGAGTCAAACTGGCGCGGCTGCCCGGCAGCGCCAGCCCGCGCCTGACAATCTGAAGGGTAATCTTATGCAAATACGCCAAGCCGCTATCAGTGATTACCCCAAGATCGTCAAGCTGCAACTGGAAAATACGCCGGGACAACTGAGCGATGCCGAAAAACTGCAAGGTTTTGTGGTCTCCGACATGGATGAGCAGCAATTTGCTGCGATCAATCAGGCGCTGGGAATCCTGGTGGCCATGGATGGTGACCAGTTGGCGGGCTTTGTTTGCATGGTGCCGCTTGCAATGCAGCCGCGCCATCCAGTGGTAGACGCCATGCTGGCTACCTTTGCCAATCAGCAGTTTGATGGCAAGACGCTGCTGCAACAACGCGTGTTTGTGTATGGCCCGGTGTGTATCGGCAAACAATGGCGCGGCCAAGGGGTTTTGCAAAAGCTGTTTGCCGCCGTGAAGGCGCATACCTGTGCGGACTACGATCTCGGCGCAGCATTTATCGACGATCGCAATCCGCATTCGCTGGCAGCGCATGTGCAGGGCTTGAAAATGACGGCGCTGAAACCGTTCAGCTGCAAGGAGCAAAACTACCAGCTGGTGGTTTTTCCCACTACAACGTAATAGATTTGGGCGGCCCCATACCGGGCTATGTCGCCTCACCCCGATTCGTCATGCCAATACGCTCAGGGTTGCGCTTGTTCGCGTTCTCGTAGCAATCGCTCCAGCAGGAGGTGCATGCATGCCACGGCGCTCCAGCGTATCAGCTTCCTCACCCAGTGCACGAAACGGCTCCGGAAAACAAAAAAACCGCATAAACAATGATGTTTATGCGGTTTCTCTACACTTCTCACACCAGTTTCCTGGTGCCCACGGAGGGACTCGAACCCCCACACCTTGCGGCACATGGACCTGAACCATGCGCGTCTACCAATTCCGCCACGTGGGCCGTAATGCGAAGCCCAGTAAGGCTTGCTGCAATCGCGAAGACAGAATAATAAGGCAACACGATAGCTTTGGTCAATCAAAGTTTGCAACTTTATTTGAGTTCAGCAATAAAACAATTGAATAATTGGGGTCAGAGTCGAATTATTTGATCTAATCGCCGCGAGCCTTGCTCTGCTGTCGCATTCCATCATAAAACAAGAAATCAGCGCTGCAGCATCCACTCATGCGCCGGATCGTTCTTGAAATACCACTCCCGCTTAGGACCTGCCATTACGTTCAGGTAGTAGTTGTCATAGCCATGCGGTGCCACGACTGGATGATAACCCCGCGGCACCATGACGACATCGTGGTTCTCCACCGCCATTGCTTCGTCCAGCGAACGGTCATCGGTGTACACGCGCTGGAAAGCAAAGCCTTGCGGCGGATTCAGGCGATGATAATAGGTCTCTTCGAGGAAGCTCTCTTGCGGCAGGTTATCGGTATCGTGCTTGTGTGGCGGATAGCTGGACGAATGACCACCAGGCGTCACCACCTCCACCACCAGCAAGTGATCGGCCGGTTCGGTTTGCGGCAAGATATCGCAGACATAACGCGTATTGCTACCCTGCCCGCGTATCGAACGCCTGGTCATGCCCGGCTCGATCAGCCTTCCGCTCAGGTCGCCATTTCCCGGCGCGCTGCAGAGGGCAATTTCGGCTTCCTTATGCGCGCTGATGGTGACCGCATGATGGTGCGGCACATAAACTGAATAAGGTGACATTTCTTCAAACACGCTGTCGCGCTCGCCGATTTCCTTCCAGACATCGTCGCCCGCCTGCACACTGACGACTCCGCGCAACACCACGATACACACCTCGCGCTCAGCGCTGTCAAAACGTATTCGCTCTTCCGCCGCCAGCCTGTAGGCGGCAAAGCCAACAAAATTCCAGTTCGCCGATTGTGGCGTGACGCTGACAATTTCCCGTCCTTGCGGCTGTCCCTTGACTAGCAATCTCATGTTGCCTCCTGATGCAGGTCAGCGCTGGCCTCAATCTCGCGCACCAGGGTGGCCAGATGCCGATAACCCATGTCGGCATATTGGTAGCTGGGCGCCACAGCAGGATCTTGCTCGGCTTCCACCACCAGCCAGCCTTCATAATCATGTTGATACAGCAAACGCAGCAAGCCGCCGAAATTGATCGCGCCGTCACCCGGCACCGTAAAGGCGCCGTTGATCACGGCCTGCAAAAAACTCCAATTGCCGTTGCGCGCCATCCTGACCACTGCCGGCCGCACATCCTTGCAATGCACATGCGATACGCGCTTGATGTGTTTTTCCAGCACCGCCAGCGGATCGCCGCCGGCAAACGTGATGTGGCCGCTATCGAACAGCAAGCCGACCTCGTCGCCGGTCAGCGCCATCAGACGGTCGACATCGGCTGGCGTCTCGACATATGCCCCCATGTGATGATGGTAAGACAAGCGCACGCCATGCGACAGGGTAAAGCGTGCAAACGCAGTCAGCTTGTCGGCATATTGCCGCCATTCCTGATCGTTGAGAAAGCGCGGGCGCTTGTATAGCGGATCCGGCCGCCCCTGGATCGCGTTGGCCACTTCGCCGTAGACCATCACCTTGGCGCCGTTTTCAGCCAACAACCGCAGATGCGGACCGACGGCAGCAATTTCATCTTCCAACGTCCCGGTAGCCAGCCGGCCGGAATACCAGCCAGAGACGCAGTCCAGGTTATATTTTCCCAATACCGCGGCCAACGCCGCAGGCTCTTTCGGAAATTTATTGCCCAGCTCGAAGCCCCGGTAGCCGATCTGCGCACCTTCCGATAAGGCGGTTTCCAGCGGCGTCTCGCCCCCCAGTGACGGCAAGTCATCGTTCATCCAGGAAATCGGGTTGATGCCGATTTTTACATTAAATGGTTTTGTCATCATGTTCTCTCGCTGATTCAAAAGCTGACTTCTACACTTTTTGCTGTTGCCGGGCCTGCTCGTACTCTGCCCTCGCCGCCTTTACCTGCTCACGCTGCGACACTTCCGGCACCGCGACCTCCCACCAGCAACCGCCTTCTTCAGTGGTGCGCGTCGGATCGGTATCGATACATACCAGATAGGTGCGATCCGCCGCACGCGCCCTTTGCATGGCGGCCTCCAGCTGGGAGATCGTCTTGACGTTTTCAGCCAGCGCGCCCAACGATCTTGCGTGGGCGGCAAAATCTATCGCGGGCGCGCCCAGCGGTCCTTGCAGACAATCTTCTAGCATATTGTTGAACGGCGCGCCACCGCAGGCTTGCTGCAAACGGTTGATACAGCCATAGCCGCGATTGTCCAGCACCACGATGATCAGCTTGCGGTCCAGCATGACCGAAGTGGCTATTTCCGAATTCATCATCAGGTAGCTGCCATCGCCTACCATCACGATCACATCGCGGTCCGGCTGCGCCAGCTTGACGCCAAGGCCTCCGGCAATCTCGTAACCCATGCAGGAATAACCATATTCGACGTGATAACCGCCCGGCGTCGAGGTGCGCCATAATTTATGCAGCTCGGCCGGCAAGGTGCCCGCTGCGCAGACCACAATGTCGTGCACGGTCGAATCGATACTGGAGCGCTGTACCGCGCCAATCACCTCACCGTCATAGGGCAACGCGGGGGCACTGACTTCGCGCTGGCTGGTGATCCAGTCGACTGTGCTCCGCCAGATATTGGCCTGCTCCAGCGCCAGTGTGTGCCAAGCTGCGCTGGAGCGCCAGTCTTGCAAGCCTTGCGACAAAGCAGACAAACCCAGCTTGGCGTCGGATAGCATCGGCGTCGCTTGCCACTTCATGGCGTCAATTGCGTTGACATTGATGCTGAGCAGTTTGGCTTGGCCGAATAGGGAATGCGAGCCGGTCGTAAAGTCTTGCAGCCGGGTTCCCACCGCAATCACCACATCCGCCTTGGCAGCCAACGCATTGGCTGCCGGCGAGCCGGTCACGCCAAGCGCCCCCAGTTGCAGCGGATGACGCCAGGCCAAGGCACTTTTCCCCGCCTGAGTTTCAGCCACCGGCACTGCATGTTTTTCGGCGAAACAACGCAGGGCCTCGGTCGCTTCGCCATACAGTACGCCGCCGCCAGCGACGATCAGAGGTTGCTTTGCGCTCCTCAGCAATTCCAAAGCAGCTTGCAACTCATCCACCGCAGGCCCTTGGGCACGGAATTTGACGATTTGCGGCGCAAAGAACGCCACCGGATAATCATAGGCCATGGTTTGCACGTCTTGCGGCAAAGCCAAGGTCACAGGTCCGCATTGGGCAGCATCGGCCAGCACCTGTATCGCTCGCGGCAATGCGGTCAGCAACTGCTCCGGATAATAGATACGGTCGAAATACCGGGACAGCGGCTTGAACGCATCATTGGCCGACACGCCGCCATCCTGGAAATTCTCTACCTGTTGCAACACCGGGTCGGGCCGCCGCGAAACAAAGATATCGCCCGGCAGCAGCAGTACCGGCAAGCGATTGACATGCGCCAGCGCAGCCGCGGTCAGCAGATTGGTGGCGCCCGGCCCAATCGAACTGGTCACCGCCATCATGCGTCGCCGCATATGGGTTTTGGCGTAGGCAATCGCTGCATGCGCCATGGCTTGTTCGTTATGCGCCCGATAGGTTGGCAACTGCTCCCGATATTGATACAGGGCCTCGCCCAATCCAGCCACATTGCCATGGCCGAAAATAGAAAAGACCCCGCCAAACAGCGCAACCTCTCCCTCCGGAGGATCCACCCGCAAGGCAGCCAGATAACGCACCAGCGCTTGCGCCATGGTCAGGCGTATGGTTTTCCCGGATGCACTCATGCTGCGCGCTCCTGATGGTTTTCAGCGCGGCTTGCACGCCAGACACCGATCAGCTGTTCAAACGTGGCTCTTGCCTGCTGAATCAAGGTGGCGTCGTCAATCTGGCCTTGCAACCAGAGTTTTGACGGCTCGTGAAAAATCGTGCGGCCGACCATGAACCCACGGCAAGTCGTGCTATGGCGCGAAGCACGAAAACCCGCCGCCAGTTCGTCTACCGGTGCGGCCAGTCCAAGCAGCACCACGCCACGGCAATATGGATCGCGTTCGGCAATCAAGCGGTCAACCGCGGCCCATTGTTGTTCCGACATCGACTCCAGCTTCCACCATTCCGGATAAATGCCCAGGTTGTACAAGCGCTTGAGGCCCCGTAGCACCGTATCATCGGCTTTCGGCAAATCCTTTGGTGGAATGATTTCCAGCAGTAATTCATGCCCGCTGACTTGCACCGCGTTATACAAGGCGCGGATTTGCGCTTCCTGCTCCAGGCGCTTCTCAACCGCGTCGTCCGGATGGAACTGCACCAGGCACTTGACCACATGCTCCTTGGGCCAGCTCAGCAGATGCGAACCTATCGAACGGCCGTAGTCGAATTCGAGCGGATTAGAGAGCGGCAACTCTACGGCATGGCCGACCCACCAGCCGCGTCCAGTGGCGGCGTTCAGTGCATCCTGGCCATAACGGTCATCTGACAATATGCCGATTTTCCCTTGCAAACCCAGCGCTTGTTCGGTGGCTGCCACGGCTTGCGCCAGCAGCTGTTTAAGCTGTGGCAAACGCGCTTCGCTGACACCGGATTCGCGCGCCAGCTCAAAGAACTGGTTGCGATGGTCAAATGCAAACACATTGACTTCATCCCAGTTCTTGCGCGGCACAGTGACCCTGTGCAAGCGCTGCAGATGCGCATCCTGATCAGGCCTTTGCATGCACTCAGCGTGTTCCAGGAAATAAGCCAGCTCGACCGGCGTCGGCATGGCTGGCGCACATGCATGGCGCGATACCACCAGCGCACCGCAGGCATTGGCGTAGCGGCAGCAGCTTTCGTCATCTTCGTTATTCAGCCAGCCTTTCAAAAATCCGGAAAGGAAGGCATCCCCGGCGCCAAGCACGTTCAACACCTCGACTTGCACGCCTTTGTAATTGAAACCTTCGTCCAGCGAGGCCGGGATCGTGCCATGGATCACGGCGCAGCCCAACGGCCCGCGTTTAACCACCAACGTCGCCTGGGTGATTGCGCGCACAGCTTGTAGCGAAGCGATAATGTCCTTACCACCGCCGGCGATCATGAACTCTTCTTCCGTACCAACTACCAGATCGAACTTTGCCAGGATCGATTGCAGATGTGCGGTGACGCTGCCATTGGCTATAAAGCGGGTTTCGCCGTCGCCCTTTTGCGTCAACCCCCACAATACTGGCCGGTAATCGATATCCAGAACCGTGCGGACATTGTTACGACGCGCATAGTCCAGCGCCAGGTTGCAGCTACGATGCACCTGTTCGGTGGAGAAATGGGTGCCGGTAATCAGCAGCGCCTTGCTAGAGGCGATAAATGCCTCGCTGATGTCATCTTCAGACAAGGCCATGTCGGCGCAATTATCACGATAGAAAATCAGCGGGAAAGTATCTTTATCCTTCAGTCCCAGCATCACCAGCGCAGTCAGCCGCTCCGGATCGATCTTGATCTGGCTGACGTCACAGCCTTCCGCCGCCAGCGCCGCAGTCAGGAACTGGCCATTGTGTTCATTGCCGACCCGCGCCAGCATCGCCGACTTCAAACCAAGCCGGGCGCAGCCAAACGCGATATTGGCTGAAGAGCCGCCCAGATACTTGGCAAAGCTGGTGACATCGGCCAACGGCGCGCCGATTTGCTGCGCATACAGGTCCACCGCAAGACGGCCGATGCAAATGACGTCAAGCTTGCGGCCTGCGGCAAAGATATTGTTAGTTTGTAGCATGAGTATTTCCTTTAAACCTGAATGCCTTCTAACTGGTTCATCAGCGTTTGCATTTCTGCACCGCCAGCCATCATGTCCAGCACTTCATCCTTGGTGACATTGTCTTTGGTGAACGTCCCCATCGACTTGCCGCGATTGAGCAAGGTGAAGGAATCGCCGATCGGATAGGCGTGATGCACATTGTGGGTGATGAAGATCACCGATATGCCGCGCTCGCGCGCCTTGTGGATCAGTTTCAGCACATTGAACGATTGCTTGACGCCGAGCGCCGCAGTCGGCTCATCGAGAATCAATACCCTGGCACCGAAGTGAATCGCACGGGCAATCGCCAGGCATTGCTTTTCGCCGCCAGACATGGTGCCGATAGCGTGATGCGGGTCGCGCACCATGATGCCCATTTCGGCCAGTTTGGCGCGCGCAGTCTCCGCCGCGTAGTTGATATCCATGACAGTGATGCCGAACACCTTCTTGGTCGGCTCGCGCCCCATGAAGAAATTACGCGCCACCGACAGCAAAGGCACCAGCGCCAAGTCCTGGTAGACAGTGGCGACGCCGACATCCAGCGCCTCCTTCGGAGAATTGAAAGAAACCGGCTTGCCATCGACCAGATACTCGCCTTCCGACGGTTTGTGCACCCCGGCCAGCGTCTTGATCAAGGTTGATTTCCCGGCGCCGTTATCACCCAGCAGACAATGCACCTCGCCCTTTTTCAGGCGCAATGTGACATTTTGCAAAGCGATCACCGAACCAAAGTATTTGCTGACGTTTTCCAGAGCAAGAATAGTGTCATCCATGATTACCTCGCTTCCGTCACACGGCGACGGACATAATTATTAAACAGCACGGCCACCAGCAGCATCACGCCGAGGAACACACGGAACCAGTCAGAATTGAGATTGGTGTAGGTAATCCCGATCTGCACCACACCGAAAATCAGCGCGCCGAAGCAGGCGCCGATCACCGAGCCGTAGCCCCCTGTCAGCAAGGCGCCGCCAATCACCGCTGCAATGATGGCTTCAAACTCCTTTTGCAAGCCGCGATCCGCCGCTGCGGAGCCGACATCGGCGACCTGCAGCACGGCGAACAGGCAAGCGCAAAAGGCCGTGAATACAAACAGCGAGGTCTTGACGCGCTTGACCGGTACGCCGACGTTCTTGGCGGCGTTGGCGTCGCCGCCGACGGCAAAGATCCAGTTGCCGAACCGCGTCCGCGCCAGGACGAAGCTTGCGCCCAGCGCCAGCACCAACCACCAGACAATCACCTTAGGAATACCGCCCACCAATGGCTGGCCGTTGGCGGCAGTAGCGATCCAGCCTTGGGCCGCCATCCAGTGGAACAGGCCGCTGCCGAGGTTGCCTGTAAACAGCCAGCTGCCGAGCCAGTCCTGTGCCGCCAGATCGCCAACGCCGCTGACGATCGTGCGGTTGGCGAACATGATCGACAGCGCCAATGTCAAGCCGCGCAAAATGAACATGAATGCCAGCGTGACGATGAAGGACGGCAACCGGGTCTTGACCACCAGATAACCATTCAGCCAGCCCAGCGCCATCGAACCGGCAAAGGCGAACATTACCGCCAGCCAGAACGGCCAGTGAAAATAGACGGTAGGAATCGCCACCATCATGCCGGCGAAGCCGATCATGGAGCCAATCGACAGATCGAATTCGCCGGCGATCATCAGCACGCAGGCGCCGATCGAGATCAGGCCGAGATAGGCCGCGACCTGCATCCAGTTGATGACGCCGTCCAGGTTAAACATGCCAGAGTCGCCGGCAGCGATGCCGAATACGATAAACACCAGGATAGCGCCTGCCAGCGAAGCAAATTCGGGCCGTCCCAGGAAGCGCTTCAAAGAACCTTCCTTACGGACCCGCTCGTCTTTCGGGGCAACGTTTTGCTGCGCCGGGCCGCTGCCATCGGCACTTAGCTTGTCAGCGTGCGCACTGCTTGAATTCATGACTGTATCTCCTGCTTGTATTGGCCAGTAGTCAAACCTCAGACTGGCAGCTTTGATGGGGTAACGCGAAACTCAAGGCGAAATTCAGCCGGCGCGACTGCGCCCGGGAGAGCCGCCCCCCCAAGGATCTTGGCTTGCCGACCACCCGCGCCGGGCGGGGTGATCAGGCAAGGAAATGCTATCAATCAACCAAACGCGATGAATAAGAGATATTGATTAGCGATATTGATTAGCGATATTGGCCAGCGTATTTCAACACTTTATCGAGATTATCTTTGGTAATGTAACCGGGGCCTGAACTAATGTGGCGTGGCCCGTAGATCGGCGCCAGGCCGTATTCCGCCAGCCGCGCCTGGAACTTCGGATTGGCTTTCAGCTTGGCCTGAATGGCGGCGACGTCGGTGATTTTGTCTTGCGCCATGATAGCCAGTACAGCAACCGGGATATAGCCTTGCAGGTAGGGCTGCTGGTCAATCGCGAACTGGACCGAACCATCCTTGATGCCCTTAGCGATTTCGTCGGAAAGATCGAAAGTGGCGAACCAGGTCTTGCCCTTCAAGCCCATCTTTTGTAGCGCACGCAAGCTTGGCGCAGCCGAATCCGGTCCCAGCGCCAGTACTGCCTGGGTACCCGGGTTGTTACGCAGATAAGCGCTGACCTTGCTCTCGATGCCGGTTGGATCTTGGCCGGCATCAAGCGTAGCCTTTTTGTAATCGACGCCGATGGCGTCGGCGAAACCGCGGCAACGCTCGAAAGAAGACGGGTTGGTGGCATAGTGATTCACACACAGGAAAGACTTGATGCCGGCCGCCTTGGCCTTTTCACCGGCGCCATGGCCTGCATCGTATTCCGGTTGGCCGACATGCATGATGGCGCCCAACTCTTCACTTTGTTTCTGGGTGCCGGAATTGATGGTAACTAGCGGGATTTTCTTGGCGGTGACGCTTTCCACCGATTTTTTCAGCACGCTGAAATCGGCAATGCTGACGATGACTCCATCGTAATGACGGGCCGCGGCTTGCTCAACCAGGCGCGACATGTCGGCCAGGTCGCCATTGGGCGGGTTGCGGTAATCGACGCTGACATTGAAATCTTCGCCGGCTTGTTTGATGGCGTTCTTGATGGTGTTCCACCAGGAGTCGGAATCGGGTGCGTGGCTGATCAGGACAAATTTTTCATTCGCTGCGTAACTACTGCTCATTGCGCCAAAGCCCACCGCCAATGCCGCCACCATCAGGGCCTTGGTTATATTAACCCGCCCCTTGCTTCTGAGTCGTTGCATAGTCATCTCCATTGTTGTTTTCGCTGTTGTTTTATTTGCAGCTCTTTGGGTCGATCTTTGCCCGATCACCCGAACCCGATTTCTTCATCGGTAATAAACAATAGAACAAGCGGATTCAATATGCAACAATTTTTTCAATTAAATTTAATTTAGAATTTTATTTTCACTTGCTACGTGCAAAAGATGAAATATCTTTATAATTGCCTCACGATACCTATAAAGAAAGTACCCCATGGCAGACACTCCGACTGTCGATCAATTGATGCTGCAGATAGCCGACCAGTACGCGACGCTTTCGCGGCAATTGAAAATTATCGCCACCTATGTGGAACAGCATCGCAGCAGCCTGATGCTGGAGCGGATCAGCGACATTGCCGAGCATTGCGAGGTACAACCGTCC
Organism: Collimonas arenae; assembly: GCF_000786695.1. Classification (NCBI taxonomy): domain Bacteria; kingdom Pseudomonadati; phylum Pseudomonadota; class Betaproteobacteria; order Burkholderiales; family Oxalobacteraceae; genus Collimonas; species Collimonas arenae. The sequence goes on from NZ_CP009962.1 coordinate 3,028,572, forward strand.
GCCATTGTGCGTTTTGCCAAACAATTCGGTTTCAGCGGCTTTAGCGAAATGCAGGCGGTTTTTCGCGATGCCTATACGGCGCAGGCGATTCCATCTCAAAACTATCAGCAGCGAATCCGCAAGCTGATCGACGCCAAGCCCACGCCGCTCACAGGCGGTTCCATGGCGCGCGAATTCATCGCCGCCAGCCGTAGCGGCCTGGACGAATTATTGAACGGCATGGACGATGTGCAATTCGATGCAGCGGTCAAACTGTTGCAAAAGGCTGAAAATATCTATGTGATCGGGGTGCGCCGTTCTTTCCCGATCGCCAGCTATATCGTGTACGCCTTGCAACACACAAATAAACGGGTACACATGCTGTCCGGCCTGGGTGGAATGATCCGCGAACAGATCCGCAGCATCGGCAAGAATGATGTGGTGATCGCCATCAGTTTCACCCCTTACGGCAAGGAAACCCAGGCCTGCGTCAGGCTGGCCCACCACCATCAAGCCAAGTCGCTAGTAATCACAGATAGCCAATTGAGCCCGTTGGCCAGACATGCATCAGTGCTGTTGACAGTGAAAGAAGGCAGCGCGTTTGCGTTCCGTTCGCTGACCAATGCCATGTGCCTATGCCAGGCATTGTTTATTGCCCTGGCTTATCGGTTGGAGCTTAACGTTGAAGAAACTGGCGCAATTGAAGGCTACGATGAATAAGAAGCAACAAAACACAATACTTTCAATACTTTATCCACTTCTTCTCACCTCATGAAGCAAGAAGAAGTGGAGCAATCGCAATTACAGCAATACCGGCTGCTTTGACAACAGGGATTCACGCAAGGCGATGCCGATCCGTGTCGCCTCGGTAGCGTCGGCCAGGGTCAACTCAAGTTTGCGCCGCTGCCGCACCGCCTCAACGAAAGCACTGACTTCAGTCAGGAAAGCATCTTCAAAACGTTCGAAGAAACTAGGCACGCACTCGTTGCGGACGCCATGCGCGTCTGCAATTTCCAGGCGATTCTTGCGCGGATTGCTGCCCACCGTCAGGCGCCCTGCCGTGCCGGTAATTTCCGTCATCGTGTCGTGGCCATGCGTCATAGTGCGCGAAGCATAGAAGGTCGCTATCTTGCCGTTCTCGAACTCACAGATGGCGACGCCGTTGTCCACATCCTGGAACTGCGCCAGATCTTGATGGATGGCCCGGGTGCCGCTGGCATAGACCCTGACCGGCTGCGGATTGCCTAGCAACCAGCGCGCAAGGTCAATATCGTGCACGCTGCAATCGAGAAATATGCCGCCGCTGGTCGCGGCGAATTTGACGAAAAAGCCGTCCGGATCATATTGGTCACAGGTTTGCGAATACACCATGAAGGGCGAGCCGATCGCTCCGTGCTGGATTTTTCTATATGCGTCCTGATAACTGGCGTCGAAGCGCCGCACAAAACCGATCATCACCTGCAACTGCGGATGGCGAGCAGCTTCAGCGCTGACGCGGCGGCAATCCTCCAGGTCCAGCGACAAGGGCTTTTCACAAAACACGTGCTTGCCGGCCTGCAGCGCCTGGATGATTTGCTGCGGATGCAAAGAGGTCGGCGTCACGAGGAACACCGCATCTAGCCCGTCATGCGCCAGCAAGGCGGTGTAATCCTCATAGAGATGTGGCACTTGCAATGTGTCGCGCGCCCATTCCAGTTCGCTCGATAGCGGACTGCAGGCAGCCACCAGCGTTGCGCCAGGAACCCGCGACATGAGGTTTTCGGCATGACGCCGCCCTAACCTGCCCAGGCCGACGATACCAACCTTCAATATGGGTGCGTGGTGTGAGGAGTTGCTCATTTTGCCAACTCGATTGTGCGGTTTTCACGCCAGGACAGCGTTGCCGCCTCGGCCAGTTCCAACGCTTTGACGCCATCTTGTATCGTAGTGCGGACCGCAACTTTATTCACCACGGCATCAAAGAAATGGGCGATCTCGCGGGCATAGGCGGCGCGATAGCGCTCCAGGAAAAAATGCTCCGGCTTATCGCCGCTGACACTCAGTCCGCTGGAGACGACCACTTCGGTCGGCTTGTGATTTCCAGCTTGCAGCATGCCTTTGCTGCCCAACACTTCGAAGCGCTGATCGTAACCGTATGCGGCGCGACGGCTGGTATTGATCTGGCACAGGCGGCCTCGGCGGCTGCGGATGGTGACAGCAGCGCAATCGATATCGCCGGCGTCGGCAATTGCGGGATCAGTGAGGCAGCTGCCGGTGGCCGAGATGCTGACGGCTTCATCGTCCAGTATCCAGCGGAAAATATCGAAATCGTGGATCAGCATGTCCTTGAAAATGCCACCCGAGCTCTTGATATACGATACCGGCGGCGCGCCTGGGTCGCGGCTGGTGACGATCAGCATTTCCGGATCGCCTATCTCGCCGGCGGCAAGGCGCGTCTTGAGGGCATCGAAAGTCGGGTCGAAACGGCGCTGGAAGCCGATCATGCAAGTCACCCCGGCTGCGGCAACCGCGCTGGCGCAGGCCTTGGCGCGCTCCAGCGTAAGGTCGACCGGCTTTTCACAAAAAATCGCTTTACCGGCAGCGGCGGCGCGCAAGATAAGTTCGGCATGGGTATCTGTGCTGGAGGCGATCAGCACTGCGCCAATACTCGGATCGGCCAGCGCGCTGTCGATATCGGTCACTTGTGCTCCATGCTGCGTCGCCAGTTCTTGCGCCGCCTGCACATTCACATCGCTGACGTATTTCAAGTTGGCGCCTGGCTGCAGCACCAGATTGCCCGCGTGGATTTTGCCAATACGACCGGCGCCGAATACCGCAACATTAATCATGTCTCTTCTCCATTTAATCTCTATTTATGATGGTGCTTCCAATCTCGCTTTCTCTTATTGTAGACATGAAACGGCCAATTTAGAAACAATTTTTCGTTTATTTTTTTAATCGAATTTTTTTTGCATGGCAGACATGCCACCTCGCCTGCCACGCTATCCGCTAAAACATTTAACGTATGCGCAGCTTGTAACGTGCGGCGAGCGTAGCGATCACGCTCAGCAAAGCGCCGCCGATCACATAGAAAGTAACAGCCAGCTTGTTGTCGGTCACCGCAATCAGCCAAGTGATCGTCATGCCGGCGAAACCGCCGAAAATCATCACTGCAATGTTGTAGCTCAGAGACATGCCGGTGCCACGCGTCTGGACCGGGAAAATATCAGACAGCAGCGCCGGCATTGAGGCGAAATACATGGTCATCAGCAAACCGATCACGCCCTGCACCAGCAGCAGATTGAAAAAACTGGGGTTGAAGGACAGCCACGAAAACAGCGGATAGGTCAGCAAGACGAACAACACACTGCTGCCCAACATGAACGGCGTGCGGCCGTATTTATCGGAAAGCTGTCCCACCAGTGGCGAAAACAGCAGCATGATCACCCCCGCCAGGATGGTAGCGCTAAAGGACGCAGTCGATGTCATACCCAGCTGCTTCACTGCATAAGTCGGCATGTAGACCACCAGATAAACCGAGACAGTCGCCATGATGACGCTGCCGGCCCCGATCAGCAAACGCAGCTTCTGGTCGCGCATGATGTCGCGCAATGGCGTGCGGGTGGCGTCGGCTTGCGCAAATTCAGGCGACTCTTCCAGGTTGCGGCGGATATAGTAACCGGCTGGCCCGATCAGCATGCCAAAGAAGAACGGCAAGCGCCAGCCCCAGGACTCAAGTTGAGCGGTGGAGAGCTGCGACGACAGGATCGCGCCAAAGACTGCCGCCAATACAATGCTCATGCCTTGGCTGGCGACCTGCCAGCTGGAGAAAAAGCCGCGCCGATGCGGCGCATGTTCCACCAGGAATGCGGTCGAGCTGCCGAACTCGCCACCAGCGGAAAAACCTTGCAGCAAGCGCGCCACGACGATGCCGGCCGGCGCCAGCAACCCGATTTGCGCGTAGGTCGGCATGATCGCAATCAGCAAGGTGCCGATCATCATCAGCAAAATGGAGAGCGTCAATGCCGCTTTACGGCCGGCGCGGTCAGAATAAGCGCCAATCACAACCGCTCCCAGCGGACGCATGAAAAACGACACGCCGAACGTGGCAAAGGTGATCAATAGTGAAACGGTCTGATTTTCTGTAGGAAAAAACAACTTGGCGATGGTGACCGCCATAGCGCTGTAGATCAGGACATCGAACCATTCGAGCGCGTTACCGATGGAGGATGAAATAACCGCACGCCAGGTTTGTGGATGCTGCTTGAACGCCGCAGTGTTGCTATTGTCGCCACTGCCAATAGTGCTCCCAATGCTGCTCATAGATATATCCCCTTATATTGTCACGCCGCTTTGCTATCCGGGCATCACGATTATGCAGCAAGCATAAAAAAAGCCCCGTTGAATTTCAACGAGGCTTTTAAACAGTTCTGTCAGTTCTGGCAATTCCTGACATCCAAGACTGGCTTAGCGCGATACGCCTTTTCTGCTCCAGGCTTCAAGCTGGTGCGGACGCAGGCTATCGTACTCTTCGAATGGCTGGTGAATCCAAGGATTGGTCGGCAGGTAATCGACGTAGTAATCCGGCTTCAGCGACGAGCAGGCTTTCCACCAGATTACCGCAGACTTGACCTCGGTCACCGGTGCATAGTTTTCCTTCAGGTGGTGCAACACCTTATCCAGCGTGACGCCGGAATCGACCAGGTCGTCCACTACCAGGACCCGGCCAGACAAGGCGCCACGGCTCATGGTGATGTGCTTGCCAATATCCAGTTCGCTGCGCACCGTGCCGGCCTCTTCACGGTATGAGCTGGTCGACAGGATCGCCAGCGGCACATCGAAAATACGCGAAAACACGTCGCCCGGGCGCAAGCCGCCGCGCGCCAGGCAAAGCACCTGGTCAAACTGCCAGCCGGAAGCATGGACATTGAGGACCAGTTTTTCGATTACGCTGTGATATTCATCCCAGGAGACCCATAGGTGCTGATCATCTGATTTATTCATATTGTTTTTATTTAAATGGGTGACGCAAAACGATGGTTTCTTCACGATCAGGACCGGTCGATACCATATCGATAGGCACGCCTACCAGTTCTTCGATTCGTTTGATGTAGGCACGGGCAGTCGCCGGCAAGGCATCCATGGATTTGGCGCCGACTGTCGACTCGCTCCAGCCCGGCATTTCTTCATAGATTGGCTGGCACAGTGCGGCTTCTTCAGCGCCGACCGGGAAAATATCCACGGTCTTGCCGTTGAGCGTGTAGCCGGTACACAGTTTCAGCGTTTCCAGGCCATCCAGCACATCCAGTTTGGTCAGGCACATGCCGGAGACGCCATTGATCTGCACCGAACGCTTCAACAGCGCTGCATCGAACCAGCCGCAACGACGGGCACGACCGGTCACAGTGCCGAACTCGTGGCCAACACTGGCCAAATGCTTACCGACGCCTTGGTCGGTTGGCAGTTCGGATGGGAACGGGCCAGAACCGACACGCGTGGTGTAAGCCTTGGTGATGCCGAGGATGTAGTGCAGCATGTTCGGGCCGACACCACTGCCTGCGGCGGCATTGCCTGCCACGCAGTTACTCGACGTGACAAACGGGTAAGTACCGTGATCGACGTCCAGCAGGCTACCCTGTGCACCTTCGAACAGCAGGCTGGCGCCGTTGTTATAGGCAGCATACAAGTCGCTCGACACATCGGCCACCATAGGCCGCAGGCGTTCTACGGTTGCCAGCGCATCGTCCAGCGTCTTCTGATAATCGACAGCAGGCGCCTTCAGGTAATTGGTCAGCACGTAATTGTGATATTCGAGATTAGCTTTCAGCTTTTCAGCAAAGCGCTCTTCGTTGAGCAGGTCGGCCACGCGAATCGCGCGACGGGCTACCTTATCTTCATAGGCAGGGCCGATACCCTTGCCGGTGGTGCCGATCTTGGCATCACCGCGCGCCGCTTCCCGCGCCGCATCAAGTGCAGTGTGGTAAGGCAGAATGATCGGGCAAGCTTCCGAGATCTTCAGACGCGACGCGACTTCAACGCCGGCCGCCTGCAATTTATCGATCTCGCGCAGCAAATCAGGCACCGACAACACTACGCCGTTGCCGATGTAGCAAGCGACGCCCGGGCGCATGATGCCGGACGGGATCAGTTGCAACGCCGTCTTGTGACCGCCGATGACCAATGTATGGCCAGCGTTATGGCCGCCTTGAAAACGCACAACTGCTTGTGCGTGGTCGGTCAGCCAGTCAACGATCTTGCCTTTTCCTTCGTCGCCCCATTGGGTGCCAATCACAACGACGTTTTTTGCGGTGCTTTTCTGTAACATCACTTAGTCCAAATTTTTGATAATCCAGTTTCCATTTTCGAGTACAACCGCACGGTCGCAATCGAATTCGTCTTGATCGTTTTCATGGCCGGGCAGACTCTGGATCACAACTTCCCCAGCCTTGCGCAATTCAACGATCTTTTCCTTCAAACCTGCTTCAATTCCCCAAGGCGCATGAATCGCACGCTTGCGGATTGCTACCGGAATCAGTCTTGCCAGCTCTCGCAAATCCATCGAGAAACCGGTCGCCGGCCGCGAACGGCCGAATGCAGCGCCAACGTCATAGCGTCCGCCGCGCAATATCGCGTTCGGCAGACCGGGTACGTAGGCGGCGAAAATCAAACCACTTTCGTAATGATACCCGCGTAAATCGGCTAAATCGACGGTTACATAATCTTTCCCGGCAGCTTCGGCCAGGGTTTCCAGTTCGTCAAGCGCTTTGGCGATAGCTGGCGAGGCAGGCAGCTTCTGCCGCGCTTCTTGCAGGACGCTGGCGTCGCCATACAAACCTGGCAATGCCAGCAAGGCAGCCCGGGTTTCCGGCTTGTAATTCACGCTAATCGTGCGCAAACCGGGCAAATCCTTGGCTTCCAGCAACGCTACCAGAGCGATCTCATTCACTTTGGCGGCTTCATCGCCGCCGATAATCGTGCGCAAGATACCGACATGACACAAATCCAAGCGTACTTGCGAAATACCAGCCAAAGCCAGGGTCGCCAAGGCTAGCTCCTGGATTTCCGCATCAGCTTCGAGACCGAGATGACCATAGATTTCAGCGCCGATCTGTAGTGGTTCGCGCGTTGCATGCAAGCCAATCTGACGGGTATGCAAGACGCTGCCGACGTAACACAAGCGGGTCACCGATTCGCGATTCAGCAAATGGGCGTCGATACGCGCTACCTGAGTGGTCATGTCAGCACGAATGCCGAGGGTGCGGCCCGACAACTGGTCAACCAGCTTGAAGGTGCGCAGATCGGTATCTAGGCCGGCGCCGGCTAGCAAGGATTCCAGATATTCCAGCATCGGCGGCATGACTAGCTCATAGCCGTACAAACGGAAATTATCCAGTATCAGACGGCGCAAATCTTCAATCTTGCGCGCCTCGGATGGCAGGACATCGGCGATATTTTCAGGGAGAAGCCAATTTGGCATAGGAAAATGAGTCTTTGGAAGGTTACTTTTCAGCGATTTTCGCGGATCCGAAGATCGGTGCTTCGATATTATTCATTGATATTACGTATTTATCCATGAAAAACACGAAAAGCACGAAAGAAAGTCACAAGACTTCCTTTATGTTTCTTTCGTGCTTTTCATGGACGAAGAATTAACTTGCGGCTGTCGAAAATAAGGAATGGCGCCTCAAGCGAGACGCCATTCCGAGACTACTTCATCCTCGCACCAGCAGGTTTATTTTTTTGCCGGCGCTACCGCTCCACCACCGGCCGGACTACGGAAATATTTAAAAAATTCCGAATTTGGATCGATCACCATCAAGTCCTGGCGCGTCTTGAAGCTGGCGCGATACGCTTCGAGGCTGCGATAGAACTTGTAGAACTCCGGGTTCTGACCGAATGCCTGGGCATAAATCTGCGAAGCCTTGGCATCGCCCTCACCGCGCATCTTCTCGGCATCGCGATAAGCTTCCGCCAGGATCACCGTACGCTGCTTGTCCGCATCCGCACGGATCTTTTCAGAATCGGCAGAACCGGTGGAACGCAACTCATTGGCAACCCGCAAACGCTCCGACTTCATGCGGTCGTACACCGAGGCGTTGATCTGATCGACATAGTCAACCCGCTTCAGGCGTACATCGATGATATCGACGCCGATCTGCTTGGCTTCTTCCGCCACCTTGCTGCGAATCGAATCCATTACCTTGCCGCGTTGGCCAGAGATCACTTCACGCACCGTGCGCTTGGTGATTTCATCGTTCAACGCTGCCTTGACGATTTGCGACATACGATCCTGCGCGCGTTTTTCATCGCCACCGAAGCTGACGAAATACAATTTCGGATCGACAATTCGCCATTTGGTGAAGGCATCGATCAGAATGTTCATCTTTTCTGCGGTGATGAAACGGTCGGTGTCAGGCGGATCAATCGTCAGGATCCGTTTATCCAGGAACAACACATTCTGGAACGGAGGCGGCAATTTGAAATGCAAGCCTGGCTCACTGATTACCTGCTTCACCTCACCAAAGGCAAACAAGATCGCGTACTGGCGCTGATCAACCACAAAAATGGTTGAAAACAGGAGCCAGAGGGCAGCAAAAATAGCTATCAGCAACGTAATAAGACGATTCATTATCTGCCCTCCCGATCGCGGGAGTCGCGGCTATCGCGCGAACGATCATCAGGCTGCGGCCGCTGTTCTACAGTGCTGGCGCCGTCTTTCATGACAGTCGACGGCAGCGTGGCACTGCTGCTTGCGTTGCCCGAACCGGCACCGGCTGCAGCGCCTGAAACGGACTGTGAAATCAGTTTATCCAATGGCAAATACAATAAATTACTCCCGCTTTTAGCATCAACCATCACTTTTGTCGTATTCGCAAAAATCTGTTGCATGGTATCCAGGTACATCCGGTCTCTCGTCACGGCAGGAGCCTTCTGGTACTCGGTCAGAACCTGCTTGAAACGCGAGGCATCACCTTCGGCATTCGCTGTTACGCGCGCGCTATAGGCTTCCGCTTCCTGCAGCAAGCGCGATGCAGCGCCACGGGCTTTCGGAATCACGTCGTTAGCGTAAGCCTGGCCTTCATTCTTCTGACGCTCGCGGTCCTGGCTAGCCTTAACGGCATCGTCGAATGCAGCCTGCACTTGCTCAGGCGGCTGTACGCCTTGCATGGTGACGTTGGTGATTTGCACGCCGACCTTGTAACGATCCAGAATCTGCTGCATCAGTTGCTGTGTATCGAGCGCCACTTTTTCACGGCCTTCATACAGCACGAAATCCATCTTGCTCTTGCCGACCACTTCGCGAATCGCGGTTTCAGCAACCTGGCGCACGGTTTCTTCCGGATCGCGCACGTTGAAAACCCAGTCGGATGCGCTCTTCAGCGTATATTGCACGGCGAACTGGATATCGATGATGTTTTCATCATCGGTCAGCATCAGGGCTTCTTTAGGCTGCTTGTTCTTAGCGCTGGCACGATAGCCGATTTCCACCGTACGCACCTGCGAAACGTTGACGATTTCGTGGCTTTGAATCGGATAAGGCCAGCGCCAGTTGAAACCTGGCGTGGTCGAATGGCTGTATTTGCCGAATGTCATCACAACGCCGGTCTGGCCTTCCTGCACGGTAAAGAAACCGCTCGCCAGCCACAGCAACGCCACTACTACGGCAATTGCACCGACGCCGACACCGGCACCTTTCATACCAGGATTGAAGCCGCCACCATTGGAGTCGCCGCCCCCGCCGTTTTTATTACCGAGCAGACGAGTCAGCCGCTGATTGAAGTCTTGCCACAGCTTATCCAGATCCGGAGGGCCGTTATTTGGCTTTTTGCCATCATTGTTTTGCTTGTTGTCATTTTGCGAATTACGGCCCCATTGCGGGTCGTTCAGCGAAAATTTCAAGCCAAGCTTTTTGAATAAGGTACCAAGCATTCGATCGTTATCTTTAAGTAAATAAAACAAATAGGTTGGAATGCTCGTTAGAGGCGCTTAATAAAACTTGAGACCTTGAGAACTCGAGAATTTGCTACAACTTTCTTTTAACAGAACCAAACTAGAAATTGCAACTGGGAAACATGTAAGAATTTGTTTAAAAACACTTCATACCTGTTATATCTGGTTACTCTCAAGATCCGCGGCAGGAATGACTGAATAGGCTGGCGCGGTAGGATTCTGAGTCACAAATTCTGTAATGGCCTGACGCAATAAATCCAGACCGATACCCTTTTGCGCGCTAATGAAAACTCGCTGAATTTTATCATACTCATCACGCTCGACCGAAGGCTCCAGCTCCGCTACATCTATCTTGTTCCACACCAGTATCTGAGGAATGTGATCGGCGCCAATTTCTTTCAGCACAAGATTCACTTGCTCGATTTGCTCCATGCGCGCCGGACTTGCCGCATCAACCACATGCAATAGCAGATCAGCATGGATGGTTTCTTCCAGGGTAGCCCGAAATGCAGCCACCAGTTGATGCGGCAATTCACGGATGAAACCGACCGTATCGGAAATCACCACACTCCCCGCCTCCCCCAGATACACACGCCTGGATGTGGTATCTAGCGTAGCGAACAATTGATCCGCCGCATACACGCCAGCCTTGGCCAAAGCATTGAACAAGGTTGACTTGCCTGCATTGGTATAGCCCACCAGCGAAATCGAAATCGTTGCGCTACGGCCGCGAGCACGCCTTTGCGTGGCATGCTGCTTATGCAACTTGTCAAGCCGGGCCCGCAAGGCCTTGACGCGGTCGCCGAGCAGGCGGCGGTCAGTTTCTAGCTGGGTTTCACCTGGGCCGCGTAGCCCGATACCCCCCTTTTGACGTTCCAAGTGCGTCCAGCCGCGTATCAGACGCGTCGCCAGATGCTGCAATTGCGCAAGCTCAACCTGCACTTTACCTTCATGGCTTTTGGCTCTTTGGGCAAAGATATCGAGGATGAGGCTGGTACGATCCAGCACTCTGACTTTGAGTACACGCTCAAGATTACGTTGTTGGGCCGGCGACAAGGCGTGATTGAAGATGACGATTTCAAGTTCATCATCAAACACGGCATCGGCGATTTCCTGAGCCTTGCCAGAGCCGACAAACAAGGCGGCGTCCGGGCTGCTGCGCTTGCCTGTAATGGTGACAAGCGGCAACGCACCTGCGGACTTGGCCAACAGGGAAAGCTCTTCCAGACTCGCAGCAAAGTCACCTTTGCCGAAGTCCACACCGACTAGCGCTGCGCGCATAGGAACAATCGTGAGGTTGCCCCGATGTCAAATAAAGCGGGCAGCAAATAATTACTCTGCTTCAGATTCAAGATTCAGATTGACAGCGCGAGCAGGAACTACGGTTGAGATGGCGTGTTTGTATACCATTTGGGTAACGGTATTACGCAGTAAAACGACGTATTGATCGAAGGATTCGATATGGCCTTGAAGTTTGATGCCGTTGACCAGATAGATCGAAACCGGAACATGTTCTTTGCGCAAGGCGTTCAAAAACGGGTCTTGTAACAATTGCCCTTTATTACTCATGGCTACTCCACTGTGTTGTTGTGATTAGAAGTCAAAATGCAAAAACGCATATAGAACCAAAACGATTCTAAGTGAATGACTCGGTGGGTGTTTTACGAATGTAAACGATTTTCAGATTTACTGCTTAGAAAAAAGTATTTTTAAAAAATTATTTTTCCTGGCGCGCGTAAGGGTTTCTACTCGATCTGAATTCGATACGTAATGGAGTCCCAACCAGTGAAAAAGTTTCGCGGAAATGTTTTTCCAGATAACGTTTATAGTTATCTTCGATCGATTCCAAGGCATTGCCGTGGATGACGACGATAGGTGGATTCATACCGCCCTGGTGGGCATAACGCAGCTTCGGCCGAATCGAACCCTTACGCCGCGGCTGCTGGTGCTCTACTGCTTCGATCAGGGCACGCGTCAGCTTTGGCGTAGTCAGGTTGGACATCGCTGCAGCATAAGCGGAATCGATGGATTTCATCAACGGCGTGATGCCGGTCGATTTCAATGCCGAAATAAAATGGAATTTGGCGAACGACAGGAAGTTCAGCTTACGGTCCATGTCCATCTTGATTTCGTCGCGACGGTCGCTAGTGAGACCGTCCCACTTGTTGACGCCAACCACCAGCGCACGACCAGACTCCAGCACGAAGCCTGCGATGTGGGCGTCCTGTTCGGAGATATCCTGCTGCGCATCGAGCAGCAGCAAAACCACGTTAGCTTCTGAAATCGACTGCAAAGTTTTGACCACCGAAAATTTCTCGATAGCCTCAAACACCTTGCCGCGACGGCGAATACCGGCGGTGTCGATCAGGGTATATTTCTTGCCCTCACGCTCGAATGGAATCTCGATCGAATCGCGAGTAGTGCCCGGCATATCGAACGCAATCACGCGCTCTTCACCCAGCAAGGTATTCACCAACGTTGACTTACCGACGTTCGGGCGGCCGACGATAGCGATCTTGATGCCGCGATCCTTGCTTTCAGGCTCTTCCTCTTCTGGTGGACGCTGCGCGAATGCCAGGTTCAGCGATTCTTCCACCAGATCGGCGACGCCGTCACCGTGGGCGGCAGAGATCACGTAAGGATCGCCCATGCCCAGCTCATAGAATTCAGCGGTGACCGAGGTGTATTTCATGCCTTCGGACTTGTTCACCACCAGCATCACGGAGCGGCCCGATTTACGCAAAAAGTCGGTGATGGTCTTGTCGTGCGGAGTCAGGCCCTGACGGCCGTCGACGATGAAAATCACGATGTCGGCTTCAGCCACCGCCTGCTTGGTTTGCTTGGCCATTTCATGCATGATGCCTTCTTTGGCAACCGGCTCGAAACCGCCTGTATCGATCACCAGGAATGGCCGCTCACCAACCCGCCCCTCGCCGTAGTGGCGATCGCGCGTCAAGCCGGGCAAATCGGCGACCAAGGCATCGCGTGAACGCGTCAGGCGATTAAACAAGGTCGATTTGCCGACATTGGGACGTCCTACAAGTGCAATTACTGGCTTCATTAAAATCTTACTCTGTCGCAATAGCGATCAATGTTCCTGCTTTGGTTTGAAAAATCACATTAGAGCCAGCCACTACCGGATTCGGCAGGACCGGGCTGCTATCTACACGAATCCGTGCTTTCAGTGCGCCGTCTTCACGCGACAAGAAGTGAATATACCCTTCAAAATCGCCGACCACGACTGTATTGCCCAATACTACCGGAGTAGTCAGCACACGATTGGCCAACTGCTTGTTTTGCCATACTACCGCACCGCCGTCGAGAGTGAACGCGGATACTGCGCCGCGCTCATCTGCTGCATAGACATTTTTGCCATCGCTGCCGACACCGACATCGCTGGAAAACGGCTTGACCCAGTGCGCCTGGCCGCTACCGGCGTCGAAACAGCCGACCCGGCCTTGATAAGCTACGGCGCAGACTTCACGACCGACGATAACCGGCATGCCGGAAGCATCCGCCACCCGCTCCAACTCAGTCGTGCCGCGCGGATCGCCGATCGCCATCTCCCACCATGGGCCACCATTAGTCAGGTTCAATGCCGACAAGCGACCGCCTGGCAATGACAAGAATGTTGCCTGAGGAACAATCAGGATGCCAGGCGCCGACCGCAAGGTCAACGGCGGCAAGGTGCGCAGCACGGTCCAGCGGCGCTCACCGGTTTCAGCATCGAATGCGGCGATACGATTGTCCTGGCTACGGACGATGACCAGCCCCTGGCCAACTGCCGGCGCCGACAGGATTTCGCTCGTAGTCTGTGCCTGCCAGCGCTTCTTGCCCTCTGCGTCAAACGCCAGCAATACGCCTTTTTCGCCAGCGACCGCGACAGTCGTACCGTCAGTGCCTACGCCGCTGGTCAAATGGGTGCCTGCGCTGATCTTCCAGTTAACCGTTCCGGTAGCTGCATTGACGCGGGCCACGGTGCCGTCAGCCGCGGCTGCATACACGCTGTCGCCGCTAACCGCCGGCGTGAATGTGAAAATATCAGCCTTGCCCAAGGACAGCGTCCAGGCTGGATGCACTTTGAGGCTTTGCGTGAACTCGACCAAAGGTGCCGGCGGGTTACTTGGCGCTTTGCCCTTGAACAAGGAGCAGCCACCCAATACCAGCAGAGCGCCGGCACAGACAGAGGCTACCTTCACCGCTCGCATAGTCATTCGCATAGTCATAACGCGCATATTCTTCCTTTTTCGGATGTTCTTGGATTATCAGGCTGCGGCCTTGGCTGGAGCTCCGCCAATCGCATCCAGTTTCAATTGGATCAGTTGTTTGCCAGGATTCTTGCTATCCATCTTGTCCAAGGCCAACTGGTAAGCGGCGCGCGCCTCGTCCAGCTTGTTTTGCGCCACCAGGATATCGCCTTTGCGATCGGCGGCAGCGCTAGCGAAAGGCGGCGGCAGGTCAGCCGCCAGCACTTTCAAACCGTCGTCATAAGCCTTCTGATCCAGCAAAATGCCTGCCAGACGAATTCTAGCCAGCGCCTTGTAATCGTCATCCTGGCCGTGATCGACAACCCATTGCAGCTGTTCCTTGGCGGCGTTCAAATCATTGGCGTCGAATGCAACTTTAGCAGCAGACATCGCTGCCATTGCGGCGTAGGCGGTACGACCGAATTTCTGCTGGATGTCGGCAGCTGCACGCTGTACCTTGGCGCTGTCTTTCGCCGTCACCGCCTTTTGCTGTTCGTCGTAGAGCTGTGACGCCTGGATTGCCTGGCTACGCTGATAATAATTCCAGCCGGACCAGCCAGCATAAGCTGCCAAGGCGACAATCAGTACCCAAGTGGTCAGATTGCCGTATTTGCTCCACCAATCCTTAAGCGTTGCCAGTTGTTCCTGTTCGTCGAGATCGAATGCCATATGATTTTTAGTTTTTAGTGTTGATGATAATGATGAGCGCGGCACAGACTTCAGTGGTGATAATGCACATGATCGCCATGATCGTGTCCATGGTCATCACCGGAGCCGACGATCTGGTCAACCAGATAATCGCTTACCGCATCGAAAGGTACGACACTTTGATTGCCAGAACCAGCTTTTTCGCCATCGGTCGCATGATCATGCCCGGCATCGCTATCGGCGCGCAGGGTTTTGACGGTAGCAGTATGATTGGCTACCTCATCATCGCCGATGATGATGGCGTATGCCGCACCGCTGGCGTCAGCCCGCTTCATCTGCGACTTGAAGCTGCCACCGGCATTTGACGAAGCGCAATGTAGCACAACATCCAAACCGGCATTACGCAAACGTTCCGCAAGCACAAACGATTGCAATTGCGCAGCTTCGCCCTGATGCACCAGGTAAACGTCACATTCGTTACGTTCGGCCTGTTCGCCATTGGCGCGCATCAATTCCAGCAGCCTCTCGACACCCATCGCAAAACCGCAGGCTGGCGTCGGCTTGCCGCCGAACATTTCCACCAGCGGGTCGTAACGGCCACCGCCACAAACTGTCCCTTGCGAACCGAGCTGATCTGTGACCCACTCAAATACGGTACGGTTGTAGTAATCCATGCCGCGCACCAGGCGCGGATTGATGGTGAACGGAATATTGTTGTGATTCAGGATCTTTTGCACGCCTTCGAAGTGCGCCAGCGACTCCGCACCCAGGTAGGACAGCAGCTGCGGCGCAGCATTGACCATCCCCTGCATGGCTGGATTCTTGGTGTCCAGGATACGCAGCGGATTGGTATGCAGACGGCGTTGAGCGTCAGCATCGAGCAAATCCTGATGTTGTTCGAAATAAGCAATCAGATCGGTGCGGTGACGGTTGCGCTCTTCCGCATCCCCAATCGAATTCAGTTGCAGCTTGACGTCTTGCAAGCCGAGGTCATCCCAGAGCCGCTGGCACATCATGATCAGTTCAGCATCGATATCAGGACCGGTAAAGCCTAAGGCTTCGGCGCCCACCTGGTGGAACTGGCGGTAGCGTCCGCGCTGCGGCCGCTCGTGACGGAACATCGGACCGTTATACCAGAGTCGTTTCGGACCGTCGTACGTCAGGTTATGCTCGATCGCTGCACGCACTACGCCGGCGGTGCTTTCCGGGCGCAGGGTCAGATTGTCGCCGTTCATCGAATCGGTGAACGAATACATTTCCTTTTCGACGATATCGGTAACCGCACCGAGGCCACGCGCAAACAAGGCGGTCGGCTCGACAATAGGCGTACGGATTTTTTGAAAACCGTAGCTCTTCAGCACCGACTCAACCGTGTTTTCAAACAATTCCCATAGGGCCGCATCGGCCGGCAGGATATCGTTCATACCTTTTACGCCGACGATTTTTCCGGCTTTCTTATTTTCTGACATTCTTTTCAACGCACCAATGAAGATTAATAGTGGGACTAATTTTATTCGGATCAGGCTGCTTGCTGGCCGTAATGGCTTTTTACGTAATCCAGCACCACCGCCTGAAACTCTTCGGCGATGCGCTCGCCGCGCAGCGTCAGCTTTTTCTCGCCATCGATGAACACTGGCGCCGCCGGCGATTCGCCGGTGCCCGGCAAACTGATGCCGATATTGGCATGCTTCGACTCGCCAGGGCCATTCACGATGCACCCCATCACGGCGACGTTCATACCTTCGACGCCGGGATAAGCTTTTTTCCAGACCGGCATCTGGTCGCGCAAATAGGTCTGGATCTTGTCCGCAAGATCCTGGAATACTGTCGACGTGGTACGGCCACAACCCGGACAGGCAATCACCATCGGCGCGAATTTACGCAAGCCCATGGTTTGCAGAATTTCCTGGCCGACGATCACTTCCCGCGTACGATCGCCACCGGGTTCCGGTGTTAGCGAAATGCGAATGGTGTCGCCAA
Source organism: Collimonas arenae (assembly GCF_000786695.1). Lineage (NCBI taxonomy): Bacteria > Pseudomonadati > Pseudomonadota > Betaproteobacteria > Burkholderiales > Oxalobacteraceae > Collimonas > Collimonas arenae. The sequence goes on from NZ_CP009962.1 coordinate 3,045,356, forward strand.
TACCTTCCTGCAGCAGCACCGACAAGGCCGCAGTGGAGGCAACTATGCCTTTGCTGCCCATGCCGGCTTCGGTCAACCCCAGATGCAATGGATAATCGCAACGCTGCGCGAGTTCGCGATACACTGCGATCAAATCCTGCACGCCGGACACCTTGCACGATAGGATAATCCGGTCGGCGGCGAGTCCCAGCTCTTCAGCCCGTTGGGCATTTTCGATCGCAGAGGTCACCAGCGCTTCATACATGACAGCTTGCGCCGGCCATGGCTGGCTACGTGCGGCATTCTCATCCATGATACGCGCCAGCAGCGCTTGGTCGAGACTGCCCCAATTGACGCCAATCCGCACCGGTTTGTCATACTTGCAGGCGACCTCGATCATTTGCGCATACTGGGTATCACGCTTGGCGCCCTTGCCGACGTTGCCCGGATTGATCCGGTATTTCGACAGTGCCTGAGCGCACTCCGGGTAATCGTTCAGCAAGGTGTGGCCGTTGTAGTGGAAATCTCCCACCAGCGGCACATCTATGCCCATTTTATCCAGCTGCTCGCGAATCGCCGGCACCGCTGCGGCCGCTTCCGGATTATTCACCGTGATTCGCACCAGCTCGGAACCTGCACGTGCCAGGTCTTTGATCTGGATTGCGGTCCCGATGGCGTCTGCAGTATCGGTATTGGTCATCGACTGCACCACCACCGGTGCACCGCCGCCAACCATGATCTTGCGTTCGCCGTAACTGATTACCGCACCGCGGCTAAGACGTCGCGCGCTGGGGCCTGAGCCGATCGGTAGATTCATGAACGTCTCTCTTTCAAGCTTACTTCAGGTTCAGTCTGGCGACATTAGTCTTGGAGCCGGCCTTCAAGTCCAGCGGCGCGCCGCGCAATGTCGCGTCAACGCCGGCAATATTACCGATGATGATGCTGATCGGCTGTGACATGTCGATCGTTTCCGTGCTACCGGCTTTCACCAGACGCGAAATCAGCACGGTGTTATCAGCGCGCTTGACATCGACCCATGAATCTTGCCGGAAGTTCAGACTCAATTCACCACCACTGACCGCAGTCGGACTGGCAGTTGGCGCAACTGGCGTTGCCCCGGCGTTCACGCCCACTTCGGATACCGCCGCGCCATTTGCCGCCGTAGCGGGGGCTGGAGCCGGCGTCGGTGTTGCCGTCAACGCGGCATTCTCCTCTTTATCGGCGGCGTCGGCACTTGCAGAAGCAGTCGCGCCACCTTCGTCGCTAGCCGCCGAAGTAGCCGACGCCGCAGTTTTTTCTGTCAACGAGTGCAGTGCATTTTGCACGCCCGGCACCACGTCAAACCGTATTGCCACCGCCAGCAGCAACAGCAGCACTGCCAGCACCACCAGCCACTTATAGGCAAATTTAGTACGTCCCATCAAGCTGAAACGGGATTCCGAAAAAGGCGTCGACAACTGTCCTTGCGTCGCAGCCCTGACCGGTTGCGCCGCAACCGCAGGCGAAATGGCAGCCAGCGAGGCTGTCACATCCAGGCCCAGCAATTTTGCATAGGAACGGATAAAACCGCGCGTCATGACCATGGTTGGCAAGGCTGCGTAATTATCCGCTTCCATTGCCTCGATCTGGCGCGGTGCCAGCTTCAAGTGGCTGGCCACCTCCGACACCGACCAGCCAAGCTGCTCGCGCCTGTCGGCTAGTTGCGCACCCAGTGTACCCGGGCTGGTGCTTGCAGGGGTTTGCGCAGCAAGATTATCCGGATTGTGGCCTTCATTGGCACTTTCCGACCGCAACTGTTCCGGCTCACTCATTGAATGCTCCGCGCTGATAAGCTGCGAATTCCGGCGAGTCGGCAAAACGACGGCGTAATTGCGTCACCAAACTTGTTTCAGCAGCTGTGTCACCCAACTTTCGCTCCACTTTGATTGCAGTCCATAATGCTTCCGCATTTTGCACATCTACTTTTAATACGAGTCCGATATAAAACCGGGCGCGCTCATAATCGTTACGGTCATACGCCAGTTGCGCCAGCTTGGCATTAGTCAGCGGGTTGCTGGAGTCAAACTGGAAAGCTTGCAGCAGATAACGCTCCGCCGCCGCCGTATCATTCATCTTGAGACTGCAAACGCCAGCGTTGGTCAGGGCTTTTGCCGGCGACTGATAGTTTCGGCTTTTCAGGGCAGTCTGAAAATGGACTATCGATTCCTTGGCGCGGCCGTTCTGACATAAAAACCAGCCATAATTATTGGCGAAATCCGGATTGGCTGGATCCAAACGCAGCGCCCGCTGGAAATTTTCGTCGGCCAGCCGGTTCTCACCCATATCCATATAGATCAAACCACGAACGCTGTAGGCATCCCCCATTTCAGGATACGCAGCCAGCGCTTGCTTGATCTCGTCTAGCGCGACCTCCAACTGACGCCGCTCGTAATAGCCGACTGCCAGCTGCAAACGGATAGCGGCGCGGCGCTGCGCGTCGGTCTGATCGGAGCTGGTCGCCAATTCACGGCTGGAGCCGACTTCCTGGTCACTGCTGAGCGGCGTATTGGCGCAACCGCTCAAACCAGCCAATAACGACAAGGCCGTCGCAGCAAACACGACACGGCCACTCCATTTACCTAGTTTGCTGCTCACTTTATCTGTCACTCAGACACCTCGATGATGCGGCCAAAATTCTTTCCGAATTTCTGCTGATATTCGGTCATTTTCTGCATGCGCTCTTGCACACGTGTGCGGTCTTGCACTTCACCAGCCAGCTGACCGCAAGCGGCATCGATATCGTCGCCGCGCGTCTTGCGCACTGTGGTGACGATGCCGGCGTCCATTAGAATCTGGGCAAAGGCCTTGATACGCGGATTGTTCGAGCGCTTAAGACCAGACTCAGGGAATGGATTGAACGGGATCAAATTGAATTTGCACGGCACTACAGGACCGCCGGCATGACCTTGCACCAGCGCGATCAATTCGCGCGCATGGGCATCGGTATCATTGACATCGTCCAGCATGCAATATTCAAAGGTAATGAAATCGCGTGGCGCGAACTCCAGATAGCGCTTGCAGGCAGCCATCAAATCGCGCAGTGGATATTTTTTGTTTAGCGGCACCAAGCCATCGCGCAAGGTATCGTTGGAGGCGTGCAAGGACACCGCCATCGCTACCGCACAGTCTTGCGACAACTTGTCGATCATCGGTGCCACGCCGCTGGTCGACAGCGTCACGCGGCGACGCGACAGGCCATACGCGTTATCGTCCAGCATCAGCTTCAGCGCAGTCACCGTCGGCTCATAGTTCAGCAAAGGCTCACCCATGCCCATCATCACCACGTTGGTGATCTGGCGCTCGCCTTTGTGGCCGGGTTCTACACCCTTGGATTTGCGCAGCTCGAATTCAGCCATCCACAGCTGGCCGATGATTTCACCAACGGTCAGATTGCGGCTGAAACCTTGCTTGCCGGTGGAGCAAAAACGGCAATTCACCGCACAACCGGCCTGCGTCGAAATGCACAGGGTGCCGCGGTTTTCTTCAGGGATAAACACCGTCTCCACTGCATTGCCCTGACCGACATCGAGCAACCATTTGCGGGTACCATCGGTAGAGGTGTGATCGCTGATCACGGCAGGAGCAGCGATAATCGCCCGGGTCGCCAGCTTGTCACGCAATGACTTCGCCAGATCGGTCATTGCATCGAAATCGTGTGCGCCGAATTGGTGTATCCAGCGCAGTAATTGTTTGGCGCGAAACGGCTTCTCACCCAACTCGCCGCAATAGGCGGTCAGTTGTGCGGGATCCAGATCCAGCAGGTTGGTGAGAGCAGTCATGGCATTTCCAATTTTAAATAATACTCAGGGCGGCGCAGCAAGCCGCGCTCACCCTGCAACAACAATTAAGCAGTCAGGGCTGGGAAGAAGTAAGCGATTTCAACTTTACCGGCTTCAACTGCGTCCGAACCGTGCACTGCGTTCGCATCGATCGAGTCAGCGAAATCAGCACGGATAGTGCCTTTTTCCGCTTTCTTAGGATCGGTTGCGCCCATCAGGTCGCGGTGCTTCAATACGGCGTTCTCGCCTTCCAGGGCTTGGATCATGACTGGTCCGGAGATCATGAAATCAACCAGATCCTTGAAGAAAGGACGCTCGCTGTGAACAGCGTAGAAGCCTTCTGCTTCTGCGCGCGACAGCTGGGTCATGCGGGCAGCAACGATCTTCAAGCCAGCGTTTTCAAAACGGGTGTAGATTTGGCCGATTACGTTCTTTGCAACTGCGTCTGGTTTGATAATCGACAGGGTGCGTTCAATTGCCATCTGAAAAACTCCAATAAAAAGAAAGGGTTAAAGTGTTTTATAAAAGAATTAAATGAGTGACTGGCCAATAGTTCAATCAACCTTTGATTTTAACACGAAACACCCGTATAGAATCGTCAAAACCAGCCAAAACGCAAGGTGTTCGTCCTATAAAACCAGTATAAACCGCCAGAAAAGCGATTCAAAACCCATAGAGAACCACTTTGCCGGTTTGCTGTCTGATGTAAAGATGTCGCTAGCAAGTGCTATGATCGCAACAGTTTAATACTTTTGCAATTTCCAAAGGAGTCCTCAATGAACCCAAATCTGCAACCCACCTACTCACCAGGCAGTACTGCGCTCAGCGTGCAGCATCGCGTGCTACGCAATACCTACTGGCTGCTGGCGCTGTCCATGCTGCCAACGATTGCCGGCGCCTGGCTTGGGGTCCAGATGGATTTCACATTCTTCAGGAACAGTCCACTGATCGGCTTCATGGCATTCATGGCCGTGGCGTTCGGTTTCTTTTATGCAATTGAAAAGACCAAGAACACCGGCTGGGGCGTACTGCTGCTGCTCGGCTTTACATTCTTCATGGGCTTGATGCTGTCACGCCTGATCGGCCATACGCTGGTTGGATATTCCAATGGCGCAACGCTGATCATGATGGCTTTCGGCGGCACCGCCAGTGTTTTTGTCGTTATGGCAAGTATCGCCACCGTCAGCAAGCGTGACTTCTCGAATATGGGGAAGTGGCTGTTTGCGGGCGTAGTCGTTCTGTTGCTAGCATCACTGGCTAATGTTTTCCTGCAAATCCCTGCGCTTTATTTGGCAGTATCGGTCATCGCAATTGCGATTTTCTCGGCTTACATCCTGTATGACGTGCAACGCATCATCAACGGCGGCGAAACAAACTACATTTCAGCTACGTTGAGCCTGTACCTTGATGTCTACAACATTTTCGTCAATCTGCTCTCCCTGCTGGGAATTTTCGGCGGCAACCGGAATTAAGCGCATTAAGATAGATATAAAAAAACCGGCTTCGAGCCGGTTTTTATTTATGACCAGGAAATTCAAGCCAAATCGAACACCGCGATCGATTCCACGTGCGCGGTATGCGGAAACATGTTCACCACGCCAGCCTGACTCAGACGATAGCCCCCCGCAATCAGCAAACCGGCATCGCGCGCCAATGTTGATGGATTGCATGACACGTAGACAATCCGCCGTGGCATGAAGCTCTTGTCGATGGCCGCCAACCCAACGATCGCCTCGCACACGGCAACTGCGCCGTCGCGCGGTGGATCTATCAGCATGCGGTCAAACTTGCCCAAAGCGATGAAATCTTCGGCCGTCGCCTCAAACAAATTGCGGCAATAAAACGTTGTCTTGCCGGCCAATTGATTCACAGCGGCGTTCTCGCCAGCACGGTTGATCAAAGCCTGGCTGCCTTCGATACCTACCACTTCGCGTGCCTGCGTCGCCAGCGGCAAAGTAAAATTTCCCAGTCCGCAAAACAGATCGGCCACGCGGTCTTGCGGTTGCACATCCAGCAAACGCAAGGCGCGCGCCACCAGCACACGGTTGATCTGGTGATTCACCTGCGTGAAATCGGTCGGCTTGAACGGCATCCGCACGCCAAATTCGGGCAAGGTATAGTACAGCTCATCCTGCGCCGGATAAAACGGTAAGGCAGTGTCTGGGCCGCCTGTCTGCAGCCACCAATGCACCTTGTATTGATCTGCGAAAGCCTTCAGTTTGGCATCATCGTCGCCAGCTAAGGGCGCCATGATGCGCAACACCAGCACAGTAACCTTGCCTTGCGCGCCCTCGCCTACCGCCAGTTCAATCTGCGGAATATCTTCAATCAAGGTCAGGGATGCAATCAGCTGGCGCAACGGCACCAGCATCGCCGAAACATTCGCCGGAAGTATTTCGCATTGCTTCATGTCGGTGATGAAGGAGGATTTCCGCTCATGAAAGCCGACCAGCACGCCACCCTTTTTAGGCACATTGCGCACCGAAATACGGGCACGATAGCGATAACCCCAGGTCGGTCCGTAGATCGGCCGCAACATAGATTCCGCCTTGACCTTACCGATATGCCACAGGTTGTCTTCCAAAACACGCTGCTTGATGGCGACCTGCGCTGACGGCTCCAGATGCTGCATGGCGCAGCCGCCGCAAATGCCGAATACAGCGCATTGCGGCTTGACGCGCATCACTGACTCCTTATGCAAGGCAGTCATGGTGGCGGCTTCCCACTTGGCTTTCTTTCGATACGACTGGAAGCTGACGCGCTCGCCCGGCAAAGCGCCTTCGACAAAGATTACCTTGCCTTGCGTACCGTCTTCATTTTGCAAATGGCCGATCCCACGCGCATCCATGTCGAGGGATTTGATATCGATAGTGTCTTGTTGCATAAGAAACGCAGTCATGTGCCGCCCGGCGCGGGCAACTTGGGATGAAAAGAAAATAGCCGGAGATTATAGCGCCATGCAAGGATATGTTGCTCGGAATAGCGTAGCGCGATCAGATGAGCGCCCAGCCTGATCAGGATGATCGGGACAATCAGCTGACTGGAGCAGGAACCAGAAAAAACTGCCCTAGGCCACAATACCTTACGTCAAAGGAAGGAATCCTTGCCAACGCCCTTGGCGCCCAGCAAGCGCTTTAACTTAAGCAAGGCTTCTTGCTGAATCTGCCGCACCCGTTCGCGCGTGACGCCGATTTCCGCAGCCAGCTCTTCAAGGGTAGACGGGTCGTCATTATCCAGGCCAAAGCGACGCATGATGACATTGCGCTGCTTGTCGGTCAGCTTTTCCAGCCAGACTCGCACAAGAATTGAAGTTTCCTGCTGTTCAGCCCGGGAATCGGGGTTTTCTTCGGTCGCACTAGGCAACAGATCCATCAAACTAGCCAGGGGATCCTGGTCTAGCGGCGCATCCAGCGAAGCCGCGTGTTCCGACAACGCTAGCACGTCTTGCACGTCTTCCACAGGCCGGTCGACCAGATGCGCGATATCTTCAGCACTTGCATCCTTACCGTCGTGATGCTGCGCTTCCAGATGATATTTGGCGCGCAGGATCTGATTCAGCTCGCGCACCATGTGCACCGGTAAGCGTACCGTGCGCGCCTGGTTCATGATGGCGCGCTCGATGCTTTGGCGTATCCACCAAGTGGCGTAGGTAGAAAAACGGAAACCGCGCTCGGGTTCGAACTTGTCGATAGCCCGCATCAGGCCGAGATTGCCCTCCTCGATCAGATCGAGCAAGGCCACGCCTCGATTGATATAGTGTTTGGCAATCGACACCACCAGCCGCAGGTTGTGCTCGATCATTTTCTGCCGGGCTTCGAAATTGCCCTGCTTCGCCAGAGTAGCGAAATGAACCTCTTCGGCTACGGTCAACAACGGCCGGGTGCCAATCTGGTTCAGATAGTGCTGAGTAGTGTCGGTCGATAGCTCTGCCGCCAAAACCTTCTTCAGCTCCTCGACGCCATCAACCACGACGACAACGCCGTCGACCACTACCTCGTCGTCGATATCCTGCTCCACGGCGACAGTATCAACATCGTCGTCATCACGCCCATCATCGGCCAGTTGCTCCGATGAGACCTCATGCTCTTCGTCTTGATGATCTGCCGGCCGTTTGCTCATTTAGCGATTTGGTAGGAATTTCGATGGATCGACAGGCTTGCCTTGCTGGCGAATTTCGAAGTGCAACTTGACCACGTCGCTGTCCGAATTTCCCATCTCGGCAATTTTCTGGCCCTTGCTTACCGTCTGGCCTTCCTTCACCAGAATGGTCTTATTATGCGCGTAAGCGGACAACAAGTTATTAGTATGTTTGATGATAACCAAATTACCATAGCCACGGATACCGCTACCTGCATACATGACCTTGCCGCCAGCAGCCGCCACCACAGATTGCCCTGACTTGCCAGCAATATCGATACCCTTTTTGCCCTGGTCGAAAGCGCCAACCTGCTTGCCTTCCGCCGGCCACATCCAGTCCACCTTATCCTCATCGCCCGATGATGATGCCGCTGGCGGGGTTGCCGTACCGGCAGCCGCAACTGCCGGCGCCACTACAGCGGGCACGGCCACAGTTTTCGGCATATCCGGGGATGAAACAGCATCCGGTTTTTGTAACTCCGCCAACGCGGCATCGGAATAAGGCCTCTTGTCGCCACGCGGCCCGCTCTTGTTGGCAACATTGCCACCACCACCCGCAGGCGTCGATGGCGAAGCAGTCAGCGACCTTACTTCGACTCCGGAACCCGTCGCCACACTACCTGTCTGAGCGCCGCCAGCCGATCCGGAATTGCCATCCGGCGGCTGTACTCGCAGCACCTGGCCCACCTTGATGTCATTGGCGTTATCCAGCTTGTTCCAAGCCACAATGTCACGATAACTCTGACCGAATTCAAGCGCGATCCGGTACAAGGTATCGCCTTGCTTGACGGTGTAAGAACCACGTCCGTCGGCCGCACGCGGCGTATCAGGCGTGGCCGTGCCGGTGGTGGCGACATTACCGCCGGAACGGCGCTCGACGACCGGAGCGGGAGTACGCGGAGTGGTACATGCCGCCAGCGTACCGATCATTACCCCTAAAGCTATAAAGCGAGTTTTCTTCATTCTCATTACATTAAAATTAGTGTGGCGACCCAGTCGCTGATTGTTCGTCAATTTATTCGTCAATATTTTCACCCGCTGCCGCACCAGCCGGCAATCTTCAAACTGTACCGGCACGCAAAGGCACAAAATGACAGTCTTCCAGTGTGGTGCTGGTCCAATCAAATTTACTGATTCGCTGGATAAGCTGCAGTACTTGATGACGGGAACCGACCGGCGCCACCAAGCGGCCGCCGATCGTCATCTGATCCAGTAACGCTTGCGGCACTTCAAGTCCCGCTGCCGCCAGAATGATACCGTCGAAAGGCGCTACCTGCGGCAGCCCAAGCATACCATCTCCGTAATGCAAACGGACGTTGGCAATCCGCAGCGGCCGCAAGTTGTTACGCGCCAGCTCATGCAACGGCTTGATACGTTCGATCGAATACACCTCCTTGGCCACCAGCGACAACACTGCCGCTTGATATCCGCAGCCAGTGCCGATTTCCAGCACTTTGTTCAAGACGCCGCCTTGCTGGTTATCGCGCATGATCTCTATCATGCGCGCAACGATGTACGGTTGTGAAATGGTCTGATGATGACCAATTGGCAAAGAAGCGTCAATATAAGCCTGGCTCGACAACCCCGGCTCCATGAACATATGACGCGGCACGGTTTCCATCGCTGCCAGTACTTTGGCATCGCACACACCTTGCTTGGCAACCCGTGCCACCATGGCCTTGCGCACTCCCTCGGAAACCATCGAACTGGAACGGTCGACGTGGCTGGCTGTCCGGCTCGGACGCGCCATCTGCTGGCTTGCCGCCGGCGTTTTCTTCGGCGGCGATGAAGCTGGAGCGGCGCCTGATTCGGAGCCGGAGCGTGGCGTGCTGCGGGAATTTTCCCAGGCAGCATTCTTGGTTGCAGTCTGCGGCGTCGCCACGCTGCGGTTACTGCGGTCAGCGCTTGGTTTTTTATCGACTACCGATGACAGTTGCAATGGAAAACGCTTCGCCTTGTCGGTCATGACAAGTCTTTCCTCAGCGCGGCCAACTGGGTTGCATGCGTTAAATCTATTTGCAAAGGCGTGATTGAGACATGGCCGTTGGCGGTGGCATGAAAATCGGTGCCCTCGCCAGCATCGCGCGCACCGCCCGGCGGTCCGATCCAGTAAATGTCGCGGCCGTGCGGATCTTGCGCCTTGATCACCGATTCCGACTCATGCCGCTTACCCAGCCGGGTCGCTAGCGCCGGCTTCAACTGCGCATAAGGCAGGTTGGGTATATTCACGTTCAGCAAATAAGGCTGCGGCAGATTGTCAAAGCGCCGCTCGACGATATCGCGCGCCACCATGGCTGCCGCCTCCAGCTCTTCCCAGCCTTTGTGCAACTGCGAAAAAGCGATGGCAGGAATCCCGAACAGAAAGCCCTCCGTAGCCGCTGCCACGGTACCCGAATACAGCGTGTCGTCGCCCATGTTCTGGCCTTGATTGATGCCCGAAACGATCAGATCCGGACGGAAATTCAACAAGCCTGTTAAAGCCACATGCACGCAATCGGATGGCGTGCCATTAACGAAATAGAAACCGTTTTCGGCGCGCTGGACAGACAAGGGACGATCCAGCGTCAGAGAGTTGGAAGAGCCGGAACGATTGCTGTCCGGGGCTACCACGACGATTTCAGCAATCGGCGTCAATGCGTTTGCCAGAGCAATAATGCCCGGCGCCAAGTAGCCATCGTCGTTACTGATCAGAATTTTCATAATGGGATTTTACCTGAAGCAATGTTACTGATTTATGAAGATTTGGGAAATTTAACCAGCTCTCTGTCAGAGACCCATTTCCCATGAAATTAGTTGCCCTTCTTGCACCGAAATATATCAATTGCAAAATTATGTTGCGCCGCCACATAAAATCTACAATGCTTCAATAAAAACAGGTATTGTTAGCGCTATCAAGACTACTCGGATGAGCACACTGGTGTTTGCCGTCGTCAGATCACCAAGGAGTCACCATGAAATCGTACCGCGTCCGCAGCCCTATCTCCACCAGCCCGGATATCCCAAGCGACCCCGTCGCTTCTATTAACGCATGGACCGACTTGATGCTTAAAGCCGGAGAAATGATGAGCGCCTCCGCCCAGGTAATCGGCCACCGCACCGCGCGCATGGCAATGGCCGGACCAGCGCCCAGCCAACGTGACCGCAATGAGTTCAATCTGATGAGCCGGGAAAAAATCGAAGCGCTCACAGAGTCGGCCCACGCAATGGCGATCCGGATGATGAGCATGCATCAGGAAACCGCTCGCCTGGCGATCCAGCAAATGCTCAACGGCGCCGCCAACCTGATGTCGGTCGCTAGCAGCAACAGTCTGCACCAGTCAGGACATCACCAAAACAAGCTGGCGCAAGACACCATGCACGATTCGGCTAAAGCGATGTCGCAGTTCAATACTTCGCTGGCGAATATCGCCCAGACCGGATTGCAGCCATTGCATGCGCGGGCTACGGCCAATGCAAAGCGCCTGAAAAAACTCTAGGACTCAAACAGTTGCCTGCCGACCAGGCCAATGACGTCGCCCCTTGACAGGTAAATCCGCTCAATCGAAGTTAACCGCTCGCGGCTACAGAGGGTAAGCGAAAAACCCGGCAGGGACCAACTGCGGGCGTGCCATCCCGGTCCGGACCTAAGCCGCACGCCAGCAACTACGAGGTTCGGCATTGCCGAATCGGCGCCATCGACCGACATCAATTTGTAGAGCGCCTCTTTACTGCTCCATAGCGTGTAAAAATCGGCTACCCGGTCGCAAGGAGGGCAATCAGACAACCACTTGCTTTCTGCCGCCGAAAAAGCATTACGCCCAATCGCCTCGACATCGCGCTCACCATCCATTGCTTCAATATCGACACCCAGCGGTGTATCCACGCTGGCAGCGCACGCGATCCAGCCACGGCTATGAGACAAGCTTAAATGTGGACGAATCGGGCAACCATCTGGCAATCGCACTTGTGGCGCGCGGCCCTTGCATTCGATAACCTGAACTGCCTCGAAGGCGATGCCGGCAAGACGGGCAACGACAGAGCGCAACAGGATCCGCCCCAACAGAAACTCACGCTGGCGCAGCGGCCGCACAAAGCGCCGATAGCGCAACAGCTCTGCCTCGCTCAGCCAAACGAGAAAGCGAGCGCAGTCAACCTCATCCAACGTATTGGCGTCAAACAGCCAGATGACAGCGGAGCGCACAGGAAAAATTAATCCAGGCGCTTGAAAATCAGCGAAGTATTAATCCCGCCGAACGCAAAATTGTTCGACATCACATACTCGCATTCCAGACTGCGGCCCTGATCGACGATGTAGTCCAGCTCGGCGCACAGCGGGTCGAGCTGCTTCAGGTTGATGGTCGGCGCGAACCAGCCGGAACGCATCATTTCAATGCTGACCCAGGCTTCCAGCGCACCGCACGCACCCAAGGTGTGGCCGGTGTAGCTCTTCAACGAACTGATCGCAGTTTGCCGGTTGAATACCGCAGCTGTGGCGTGCGATTCGGCAATGTCGCCCTGCTCCGTGCCGGTGCCGTGGGCGTTGATATAACCGATGGCCGAGGCTGGCAACCCGGCATCCGCCAGCGCCTGCGTCATCGCTATCTGCATAGTGCTGGCGTTCGGATGGGTGACGTGGCAACCGTCGCTGTTGGTGCCGAAGCCGACGATTTCGGCATACAGCCTGGCGCCTCTGGCGCGCGCATGCTCAAAGTCTTCCAGGATCAGCGTCCCCGCACCCTCGCCGATCACCAGGCCGTCGCGGCTGCTATCGAACGGACTGGGGGTCATGGCCGGCGTGTCGTTGCGAATGCTGGTGGCGAACAAGGTATCGAACACCGCCGCTTCGGTAGCGCACAGCTCTTCAGCGCCGCCGGCGACCATGACTTGCTGGCGGCCGCTACGGATTGCCTCGTAAGCGTAGCCGATGCCCTGGCTGCCGGAGGTGCAGGCGCTGGAGGTGGTGATTACACGGCCGGTAATACCGAAAAACACGCCGATATTGACCGGTGCGGTATGCGCCATCATCTTGATATAGGTGGTGGCATTGATGCCGCGGGTGCTGCGTTCTTCCATCATGCGGCCAAAATCGCCAATCGCCGCCGGAGTGCCTGCGGACGAACCGTAGGCTACACCGCAGACACCGCTTTTTAGCAAGGGATCGTCGATCAGACCGGCATCGATCAAGGCCAGTTCGCTGGCCCGGGTTGCCATCAGCGCCACCCGGCCCATGCTGCGGGTGCTCTTGCGGCTATACCGTTCGGACAGCGAAAACTCGGCGGCAGGTGCGCCCAGCTGGGTGTTCAAGCCATCGTAGTCGGCCCACTCGTGCATGCGCACGACGGCGTTGCGGTAACTGCCGAGATGGGCTCGGATAGCGTTCCAGTCGTTGCCGATCGGACTGATGCCGGCCATGCCGGTGACCACCACCCGGCGCGCTGTCATGTGGTGCGTCATGCCATGCCTCCGTTCACCGAAATGACCTGGCGCGTGATGTAGGCGGCGTCAGGATGCAACAGGAAAGCCACGGTCGCCGCCACCTCTTCCGGTTTGCCGACGCGACGCGCCGGAATCATCTTGAGCGCCTCGTCCAAAGGGACCTCATCGATCATGTCAGTTTCTATCAGCCCCGGCGCCACGCAGTTCACCGTGATGTTGCGCTTTGCCAGCTCAATCGCCAGCGCCTTGGTGGCGCCGATGATGCCGGCTTTGGCGGCGCTGTAGTTGACCTGGCCACGGTTGCCGATCAGGCCCGACACCGAAGCCAGGGTGACGATACGGCCAGCAGCGCGGCGCTGCACCAGCGGCATCACCAGCGGGTTGAGCACATTATAGAAACCATCCAGATTGGTCTTCAGCACAAGGTCCCAATCCTCGCCCGGCATCGCCGGAAAAGCATTGTCACGCGCGACACCTGCATTGCACACCACACCGTAATAGCAACCGTGCTGCTCGATATCGGCTAGCAGGATATCGGCGGCAGCCTGCCGTTCACCTATATCGAATTGCAATACCCGTACCTGTACGCCCAGTTCGCCTATCTCCAGCGCCACTGCGTCAGCTGCGGTGCGTTGCTGATGACAATGCAAGACGATATCGTAACCGTCGCGCGCCAGGCGCAAGGCGATGGCTTTGCCGATGCCGCGGCTGGAACCGGTGACCAGCACGGCTTTATTCAGCCCCGCGGCCGGCGCGGCGGCTATGTTCAATTCCGACGTCATGCAGTACTTCCTTCGAGAAAAACAGCCGCGTCATCCGGCTGGAATACAGTAATCGTGCCGCTGGCCAATTCCTGGGCGCCGTCGCGGATATGGCATTCGAACGATCCGACGCCATTGTCCGCTTGCAGTAACTTTTGCACGTGCACTTGCAACACGCTGCCGATGGCAAACTCGGCACAAGCGGCCTCATAACGCCGGGTGCCCAGCAGAAAGCCGATCCTGACGGCCTCGCCGCGCTGTTGCGCCGTATAGCCGGCATACGCCGCAATCGCCTGCGCCATATATTCGACCCCGACCCAGGCCGGCACGCCCTGCGGCTGGCAAAACAAGCTGTCTGCGCGGATTTTCACTTCTGCCAGCAGCTCTTCTGCGCCAACTTCCAGCAAGCAGTCCAGCAGCACCATCACCCCTGAATGCGGCAGGAAGCTGCGAATATCCAGATTCTCGACAGAGATCAATTTACTCATCATTCACGCCCCAACACCAGGCTGGCGTTAGCGCCGCCAAAGGCAAAAGAATTGCTCAATGCCAGGCGCAAAGGATGCCCGAGCCGGGAGCCGACGGCTTGCAGATTGAGCTGTGGCAGCAGCGGGTCGCTGACGCCGTCCCACAAATGCGGCGGCAAATAGCCTTGCGGATTAGCGTCCTGCATCGCTAGCCAGCATAAGCCCGCTTCCACTGCACCAGCAGCGCCCAAGGTGTGTCCAGTGAAAGGCTTGGTCGAGCTAAGGGCTACCTGATCGCCAAACAACGCAGCAATCGCGCGGCCTTCCATGGCGTCGTTTTGTACCGTGGCGGTGCCATGCAGGTTGATGTAGTCGCACTGCGCTGACTTCAGGCCGGCGCGCTCCAGCGCCTGTTCCATGGCTATCAAGGCTCCCTTGCCGGACGGGTCCGGCGCAGAAATGTGATAGCCGTCGGAGGATTCGCCCCAGCCGCGCAAGCTGACCGTCGCTTCTGCCTTGGTCATCAAAAACAAGGCAGCGCCCTCGCCGATATTGATGCCATTCCGATTAGCGCTGAAAGGGTTGCAACGGGCGGCGCTGACCGATTCCAGCGCGGCAAAGCCGGCAATGGTGAACCCACACAAGGAGTCGACGCCGCCGGTCAGCACGGCGTCGCAAATACCCATGTTAAGCAAACGCGCTGCGCTCGCCATCGCCTTGGTGCTGGAAGCGCAGGCGCTGGAATGCACATACGACGGGCCGCTGACACCCAGTTCGGCAGCCAGCGTCACCGCCGGCGACGCCATTTCCTGTTGGGCATAGCGAAAATCCGCTGGCAGTTCTCCATTGGCCAGCCGATAGCGAAACGCCGCCTCGGTCTGGGCAATTCCTGAAGTGCTGGTACCCAGCACGATCGCCACTCGATGCGGGCCAAAACGCTGTATGGCGGCATCCACTTGCGGCCGGATCTGCGCCAGCGCGGCCAGCGCCAGCTGGTTATTGCGGCTGCGGTGCCTGAGCGGCAGGCTGTCGATATCAGGCAACACGGATTCCACACAACCCAGCGCTAGTTCCCGCCCAGCCGAATGGCGGCGCGTCATGGCGACGCCGCTGTCGCCGGCAAACAGGCGGCGGCTGATCTCGGCGTGGTTATCGCCGAGCGCACAGATCATGCCGAGTTGATTGAGATAAAACATCGTTATGGCGCCGTCGCAGATGTAGTGTCAGTAGCATCGCTGACGGTTTCGATCGTCAGGCGATAGTGATAGCGCAGGTTGTTCAACACCATCTTGCCGTTCCATGGCGCCGTTTTGCTATCGGAACTGTAAGTGATGATCATCACTGGCTCGCCCTGCAGCGACAAGGTCCGCGTCAAGCCTTGTTGCTGGATATCCCAACCGGCCGGCAGCGCCTGGCGGATGGCCGCCAGCGGCCATAGAGTTAGCTGAGTATCCTCCAGCACATCTTCAGCCCGCACCTGAGCCGGCAACATCGGATGCCGCCAGGATTGCAAAGTCTGGCCATCAAAATGGATGGTCAGCACGCGCTGGCCGAACGCCAGCCCAACCATGCTGAATTGCTGCGGGTCGATTTCCAGCGCAGCATCCAGCTGATCTGTGCGGCCATTACGTTCTACTGTCAGATGCTGCTGCAAACTGATCGTGGCGCCGAGCGCTGCCGGTGCCAGTTTCAAACCAAGCCGGGCTGGCGCTTGCGGCGTTGATGTCGTCGCACAAGCAGCTAATACCAGCATGCTCAGCAACATACCCAAACGCCGCCAGCACGCAATCCGTTTTAGCTGCATATTTCCTCCAGCGTATTCAGGCGGCGCTTGCTTTCCTTGACATAGGGATTGCTTTCATCCCAGGCGTAGCCAGCCAGAATTGCGGCGATCATGCGGCGCACTTCTGGTTGCTGCTTTTCGTAGAAAATAACACTTTGAAAGCCACCCGAGTACCAGGATTCGACAAAGGTGCGGAAAGCGTCGACACCCTTTTTCAGCGGCACGGCAAATTCGCGCTCCCAGTCGACGGCGCTGCCGGCAAACTGGCGCTGCAAGGCCGTGGCGGCCAGGCTGGCGGATTTGACGGCGATGGTTACGCCGGAAGAAAATACCGGATCAAGGAATTCGCCGGCGTTACCGAGCAAGGCATAGCCTTTGCCCCAGAGCGATTTGACGTTGGACGAATACCCGACGATCTGGCGTGCCGGCGTATCCCAGCGCGCATTCTTCAGCAATTCACGCGATGCCGGATCTTGCATCACCAACTCCTGCAAGCGCTCGGTTTCGCTCCCTTTGAATTGCTCCAGGAACTTGGTTTCGGCGACCACGCCGATAGAACAGCGGCCGCCGGCAAACGGAATCAGCCAGTACCAGACATCGCAATGTTGCGGATGGACTGTGATGCGGATCTTATTGCGGTCGAAACCGGCGCTGGCAATACCGTCTTCAATATGCGTGAAAATCGCGCCGCGCACCGGAAAATTCGATGGCATTTCCAGATCCAGCAGGCGCGGCAACACACGACCGAAACCGCTGGCATCCAGCACAAAGCCAGCTTCCACAATGTACTCGTTGCCATCGGCATCGCGTACCGTGACACGCGGCGTTGCCGCCTCCTGATCGAATGCAATGACAGTGTGCTGGTAACGCACCTCTGCACCCTGGCGTTCGGCCTCTTTCGCCAGCACCTGATCGAAATGGGCGCGCTGAACCTGATAGGTCGTGCCCCATCCGGCGGAATGCTTATCGCGGAAATCAAAGTCGGTGTAGCGCTCGCCGCGGACAAACGCCGCGCCGTTCTTGTATTGGAAACCGGCCTCCACTACCGCTTTCAGCATGCCCGCTTCCTCCAGGTACTCCATGCTTTGCGGCAGCAGGCTTTCGCCGATGCTAAACCGTGGGAAAAGCTCGCGCTCCAATACCAGCACTTGCCTGCCTTGTTTCAACAACAACGCTGCCGCCACCGATCCGGCAGGACCGGCGCCGATAACCAGAACATCACACTGCTCAACTCTTACATTCATTATTCTTTTTCTTTCCCTGGATAATCTTGGCTAAAACATGGTGCGATCAACCAAACGACCGCAATTCCGATCAACATCGTAAATCCGAAGGCATGCAGCGGCGGCGTTCCCGACAGCGCCAGCAAACCAAACGACAGCAAGGCGCTGGCCGCCGACAAGCCAACCGTCAGCCAGGCGAAACGGTCGCGTTGCATGCTTTGTTCTTGTAGAAAAATGCCATAGTCGACGCCGAGGCCGAGAATCAGCATCAGCGCCAGCACATGGAATAACTGTAAAGGCTGGCCGATGACGCCAAGCAGAGCCAGGGTGGCGATGCTGGCAACTGCCGGTGGCGTCAGGACGCGCCAGGCAGCAGACCGGTAACGCGAAAACAGCAGCAGATAGATCGCGGCATACGCACCCAGCAAGACCCAGCCCATGTATTGCCGATAGTGCCCAAGCACCGATGATATTTCACTGACTTTGTCGACCCACTGTACGCCGTCCAGATGTTCGCCGGCTTGTTTCAGGATCGGCAGATTGGCGTAATTATTGACGCCACGCAAAGCGACAATACTTGCGTAAACACTGCCCTGCTGACTGTCCACCTTGCCCAGCCAGAGATGACGCGACGGTTCGCTGGCGGCGGTGAGAAGAAATGCCTCAGGCGTCAGGGCATGGCCGCCATTGGCGCTTGCGGCGCTGCCAAGAGCGCGTTCGCGCATCTGCTTGATCCAGCTGTCATCCTCGCCCAATTGTGCCGCCAGCGCCTTCAGTGGCCCGCCAGCGGACAGCAGCGCCTTGGTCGCCAGGTTGCGATTCGCCTCTTGCATCCGGATCGACGGCGTCCAGTTAGACATCGCCTGATAACCGCTGATGATATGGCTGGCTACCAGCGGCTCAAGTTTTTGCTTGAGCACTTCTTCGCGTTGCAATACCTGCTCTGCGCTGGCGCCACGCACCAGGTAGAACTGCACCGGGGTCGGCGCATCGAGCAATTTCCCGAGCTTGATCTGATCCGCCAACAACGCCTTCGGCGGTGTCTGCAATGAACGGATATCGTCATTCACGGTCAACCTGGAAATACCGGTCAGCGCAAATACGCCGAACAACAATGCAGCTAGCAACGTGCCACGATTCCATTTCAACAATGGCCAGTGGCGGCGGGTGCGCCCAACCCAGGCGGCGAAGCTGGAACTGTTCAGCGTCGATGCGCTCAGCAGCGCCGGGAACCAGAAAATGACTGTGAGCCAGGCGAACAACAAGCCAATCACGGAAAACAGCGCCATCTGCCGCAAGCCTGGAAACGGCGTCAGCGCCAAACCGACATAGCCGATCACCGCCGCCGCCAAGGTCAGCATCAAGCCCGGCATCAGACGTCGCAACAGTTGCCACGAATCCAGCTCGCCGTCGGCTGCAACTCTGCTGCATAAAAAATAAATGCCATAGTCTTGCGCTACGCCGATCAGGCTGGCGCCGAATACCAGCGTCAGCAGATGTACCTGGCCGAAAATCAGCCAGCACAGGGAAAACGCCGCCAGGCAGCCTACTCCGATCGACAGCATGATCAAGCCTATCGGCCGCAACGAACGGAACGTCAGCCACATCAGCAGGATGATCCCCAGCAGAGAACCGATGCCGATGGTCGACATTTCACGGCTGGCCTGGGCGCTGCCGGCCCCTGCATGCAAAACCACGCCGGCGCTGATCAGCTCCACCGTCGGCACCGCCTGGCGTGCGGCTGCACCGGCCTGCTCCAGCAGCGGCAATATGGCGCGCTGGGTCGCCATCGAAAATGCGGGCTGCCGCAAGGTCATCAGCAGCACGATGTAAGGACGGCCCTTGTCTTCCACGAACAGATAGCCATCGCGCGGACGCACCGGGGTTTCCTGCGCGCGCGCTTGCACCCAGCCGCTGAACAAACCAAACGGATCGTCTTGCCATGCGCCCAGCTTGGGGCCGGAAAATGGGCTGTACAGCTGCTGCAAAGCGGCATCGCTCCAGTATTTGGAGGGCTGTTCATGCAGCGCGGTTTGTTGCCCCGGCGTCAACAAGCTGAGGCGCATCTGTTGCGAAGGCGCTAGCCAATCTTGCTGGTTCTGTTCGGACAACTGCATGCCGCTTTGCAGCAAGGCTGGATGTTTGGCGAGCACGGCGTTGTAGGCATCGGCTGCACTGCGTGCATGCTCCCAGTCATCGGCGCCGACCAGTACGATCAAGCGCTGCTGGGCGGCGTCGACCATATGGGTAAACGCCTGTTGCAGAACAGGATCACGCTGCTCCACTGGCAATAGCGCCAGGATGTCGGTATCCGGCACCACGCCTTTGACCAGCCACAAGTAGCCGTTGTGCGCCAGCAGCAGTCCCACCGCCAGCACCCACATCAGGGCCAGACGTTTGGGCCAGCTACGCCAACTGGAATTACTCAAGCGCGGCACCTTCTTCTGCCGTCATCGCCTGGTCGCCGCTCTGCAAATTGGAAAACGTGATTTCCGTACGGTCGCCGCTGGCTTCGCTGATTGTGACTGTCTTCACGTACGCGCCGCCGGTCAGGGCCAGCGTCCCGATCGCCTTGGCCAATGCTGGCTGGCGCGCTTTCAACGCCACGTTCCAGCTATTGCCCTGGACGCTGCCATCCAGCTCAAACAGGGTATCCAGCTGGCTGAGATCGCCAGCCAGCAATGAAAACAGCACGCCATTGATCATTCTCACTACTGGTTCCTGCTTAGCGTCCATGCGCATGGCAACCTTATCGCCTTGCATCTGCACGATTTCATCGCGCTTCAAGCGCAAGGTGTTGGGGAATGGCTGCAAAGTGCGCCACAGAACACCCTTACCGTTCACTACGCAAAAGCGGCCGTTTGACAGCAGCGGCTTCTTGATGCCGACCAGCTGCTTACTTTGATCGAAACGGCCGCACAGGACCGGCGGCCGCGCCAGCATTGCCTGGATTTTGTCCACGGGCGCGGCAGCATAGGCCGACCATGCCGTGCAAGCCAGGAGAGCAGCTATGAAGAGGCGTTTCATCATATTGGTTCAATTCCTAATTTTTGAAATAACACCGGTGGCGAGGCAAAGCACATTTCGCGCGTCGCCATGTCCACTGCGACTTGCGTGGTGGTGCCGCGGGTCAGGCGCTGGCCGCTGGCGCTGTCGGTAATCACGTATTCGATCCTGAGACGGTTTTCCCATTCGATGATGGCGGCGCGGATCTTGATGCGCTGGCCAAAGGTCGCCGGATGCGCATAGCGCAAGTGCAGATCGATGATCGGCCAGCTATAGCCGGACGCCTGCATCTGCGGATAGTTGTAGTCAATCGTATCCAGCAGCGCACAGCGAGCCACTTCCAGATACCTGACGTAATTGCCATGCCAGACGATTTCCATCGGATCGAGATCGTAGAATTGGACTTGCAATTCCAGTTCGACCGACCAGCGGCTGTTCAGCTTGTCATTGAGCATAGTCATTGTCTTTATTGGTACAACTGCCAATGCTGCAAGCGGATGCGTTCCAGCAGCAAACGGAGATCCGGTTCCAACATGCGATCTTCCTGTACTACGGCAATATCGACCGTCAGCAGTTCCATCATCTGCTGCAGATTCTGCTGCGGCTGGGGCGCGCCCTCTTGCTTGCAACGGAGCCAGACGCCCTGGCGCACACTGATCAGTAATGCAGCCACTACTTGTTCTGTCAATTGCAGCACGCGCAGGCAATCGCGGGCGGCGATCGTGCCCATGCTGACCTTGTCCTGGTTATGGCACTCGGTTGAGCGGGAAAATACGGATGCCGGCATGGTTTGCTTGAGCGCTTCTGCGGTCCAGGCCGAGGAACTGATCTGCAAAGCCTTCAAGCCATGATTGATGCTCGCGCGCGCGCCGTCCGCGCCAGACAGATTGGCCGGCAAGCCGTGGTTGTAGCGGCTATCGACCAGCAAGGCCATCTGGCGGTCAAGCAGGTCAGCTACGTTGGCCACCGCATTTTTCATGCTGTCCATGACAAAGGCGATGTGGCCGCCATAGAAATGCCCCCCGTGCAGCACGCGCTCGTTTTCACCATCGATGATCGGATTGTCGTTGGCGCTGTTCAGTTCGTTTTCGATTGATGCGCGCATCCACGGCAAAGCGTCGGCCAGCACGCCGATCACATGCGGCGCACAACGGATCGAATAGCGGTCTTGCAGGCGCTTTTGATTGCGCGGAGCATCGTCGGTCGGCAGATCCTGACGCAGCCACGCAGCTACCTGCTGCTGGCCGGCGTGCGGCTTGACGGCGAACAGCGTTTCGTCAAAATGATGGGCATTGCCATCCAGCGCGAAACTCGCCATCGCCGTAATCCGTGTGGCGATGCGCACCAGATATTCTGCGCGCTGGTAGGCCAGGCAAGCGAGCGCGGTCATCACAGCTGTACCGTTCATGATCGCCAGCCCTTCCTTCGGACGCAGACGCAGCGGCGTGATGCCCGCTGTCGCCAGGGCTTCTGCAGCAGGTACCTTGGTCCCGTCGCGCCAGACCTCGCGCTCGCCGCATAGCACGGCCGCCAGATACGACAACGGCGTCAGGTCTCCGCTGGCGCCGACCGAGCCTTCAGAGGGAATCAAAGGCAACAGATTTTCTTTCAGCAGACGCGTAATCTGTTCCAGCAAGCCGACGCTAACACCAGAGTAGCCTTTGCTGAGCGAGGCCAGCCGCGCCGCCATGATGGCGCGCGTTTGTGCAGGGCTGAACAGCTCGCCCAGGCCGCAACCGTGATAGGCGTACAAATGATGCGGCAACTCGGGAATCAGTTCGGCCGGGACGTTGACGGTGCAAGAATCGCCATAGCCGGTAGTGACGCCATAAATGGTGCCGTCTTCGCTTAACAGCCGATCCAGGAAATCGGCGCCGCGGCTGATTGCAGCGCGGAAAGCCGGTTCCGCGGACAAAGTCACTTGCGCGGCGCCAGAAGCGATGTCGACGATATCCTCGATCGTCAAACGGCCTTGGTCGAAACAAACGGCGCGGCGCTGGTCGGCAGCGGACAAATTCTTCAGTTCAGCGAGATGCATCTTTGTATCCAGTTAATTGCCAGAAATCGTAAAAATTGAACCATTGCAGCGGAGCTCTCAGGCAAAAGTGCTCCAACCGTGCCGCATAAGCGGCGGCCAACTCACTGAGGACCTGGTCGCGATTCTTGCGCGGCAGCCTGACCGTTTCTCGAAACAGTTCGAAATGGCATTCTGAATGGCCATTCCTTGTCATCGAAAACAGCAGATAGACCGGACACTGGAGCAAGCTTGCCAATACATAAGGGCCTACCGGAAAGGCGGCAGTTTGTCCGAGAAAGGAGGCGCGCGCCACGCGCGGCGCGGCCGAGACCGGAATGCGGTCGCCGGCAATGGCGACAAATTCGCCACGCCCAACCTTTTCCGCCAGGATCATGGCGGTAGCGGGAGTCATTTCGCTGACCTGCATCAAGTTCAGCTGGCTGTCCGGATCGAGCTTTGCCAACAGGCGGTTGAACGCCTGCGCATGCTTGGTGTGCACCAGCACGGTGATCCTCAGTGCCTTACGCTGGCGTGACAGCACCCGGCACAACTCCAGGTTACCCAGATGCGCGCAGACCAGCAAGCCGCCACGCTGCGCCTGGATATTTTCCAGCATCTGTTCGCGGCCGAACGACGTCACATCGGCAGTTTTGAACAAACCGCCCCACAACAACATCTTGTCGAGAATATTTTCAGCGAAAGCGGCAAAATGCTGGAACACGCCGCGCAAGCCGGGACGAATCCGGTTAACACTTACGGCCAGCGGATCAAACGTACGCAGACGTTGCAAGTAAGCTATTGATGCTTGCCGCGCGGCCGGCTTGCTGAACAAATACCAGCCCAGCACCGGATACAGCGCAAGACGAAACGGCCAGCGACCGGCGATGCGGTAAATCCAGAACAGCAGACGCATACCGCCAACAAAGCTGGCTTCATTGATCTGCGCCCAGTGATGCGGCGGCGGCTGTCCTGCGTTCATGCTGCGCCTCGCCTGGGCAGCAAGCGGCGAGCCAGCAAACGCGGGGCACGCCACAGCATGCCGAAGAACAGCGTTGCATGCAGACGTGAAATCAGCAGGTTGTCCGGGCCGGCACGGAAATGTGAAATGCCATCCGTTGGATAAGCGACCCGGGTCGGCAAGTTGACGATAGAGACGCCATCCCAATACAAACGCACCAATACCTCGATATCGAAGTTCATCCGTTCGCCCAGTTTTTTACGCTGCACCAAACGGATCAGGGACGGCAAGGGATAGACCCGAAAGCCGCACATCGAATCTTTGATATCGAGCGACAGCGTATTGATCCAGACCCAGACGTGGGTCAGATAGCGCGCATACAAACGCAAGGAAGGTACGCTGTCGTCGTACTGTGGGCAACCTGCGATCAGGCTTTGCGGCCTGGCGGCTGCCTGCTGCAGAAAACGGGGAATATCGTCGGTACAATGCTGGCCATCGGCGTCGATCTGCAATGCGTGGCTGAAGCCGGCATCGGCCGCATGCTGAACGCCGGTCAGCACCGCCCCGCCCTTGCCGCGGTTGACGGCGTGGCGCAACAAGATAATCCTGCCCGGCTCAGCCGCTGCCAGCGCATCAAGCACCGCCGCACAAGAGGCAGAACTGGCATCGTCCACCAGCACGCAAGGCAGATCGCGCGCCAGCACCGCGGCCACCACAGCGCCGATGGCGTGTTCGTGGTTATAAACCGGAATCACTGCGCACGGCTTGAATTTGTTTGCGTTGGAGGTAACGCCCGATTCAGTCAGCTGCATGGCCGGCTCCAAAATTAATTCGACCACTGGCATGCTGTCCGGCGGCGGAGATCATGCGAAACGTCAGGTTGCTCTTTTGTTGATCGTGCAACAGCTCCAGTTGCACCACCATGTCGGGTGTAATCACACGCTGGAATTTCAATGCCTGCATACCCAGGAATTGCGGCGCCAAGGAAAAATATTCGCGACCATAATTGATTGCCCAATCGACCTGCACTACACCGGGCAATATCGGCGCACCTTCGAAATGACCGTCGAAGTATAAAAGATCGGCCGGCACCTTCAGCTCCAGCAGTACCCGATGCGATTCTTGTTCCAGCACCTGTCGTACGGGCTTGGTCGGACGCGCTGCCAGATTTTTACCGACCGACGCCAATTCTTCCTGCGGCTCAAGCATTGCCAGCAAATCGGCCCGGGTGGTCTTGCCCTGGGCATTGAACGGCAGCGCATCCAGATAGCGCCAACTGCGCGGCAAGGCGATCGGCTCGACCGCTGGCGCCATGCCGTCGCGCAACAAGCGATTCAGTGCCAGTTTTCCTTGCGTCGACAGAATCTCCCGACCGGCGGTAGAAAGCACTACAAAGGCGGCGATTCGCTGCCTTGACTGTGGCTGAGACTGCAACTGCTCCAGCAGCAAGACTCTGGCATCCGCCACTGGGGCCAGTGATTTCAGTTGCCGCTCCAGCGCATCCAGGGAAATACGTTTTTCTTCCACTTTCACAATCCGGTCGACTCTTCCCTTCAAGCGAAAGCGTTGCAGGTCGAGCGCTTGCACCTGATCGGCCATCGCGTACCATGCAAGATCAGGCAGATGCGGCGAACGGATTTCCAGCACATCGTCATTGGCTGCCACCCGCCAGGCAATCGCCGGCATCACCCGCCAGCTGTCATCGGCGCCGTCAATCCGCTGACGCCAGGCGATGCCGCCGGTTTCCGAACTGCCGTACACCTCAAATGGAATGGATCCCAGCAGACGCCCTGCTTCGGCTGCAACCTCCGGCTGCAACGGTCCACCGGATGAAAAAATGCTGCGGAGTGCGGAAAACGAAGACGATGCCTGATGCGACGACAACTCAGCCGGCAGGCGCTTCAAATGGGCTGGACTGGAAACCAGCACGGCAGGCCGTTCGCCAGGTAGCAATTCTTCCAGGAAGTTGATTTGCTGGGCATGGATCGCGCGGCCCATGGTGATCGGCCAGAGCACTTTAAACAGCAAGCCGTAAATATGCTGGTGCGACACCGTCGCAAAGATCTCCGCGTCGCCAACCTTATCGCCAAACAATTGTTCAAGCGAGGCCACTTCGGTGGCCAGTTGCGACAGGAATTTCGGTACGGCTTGCGGTTCGCCAGTACTGCCGGAGGTATAAATCACGAGTCCGGGAAAATCCGGCGGTAAAGCCTTGAATTCATATTGTGCCGGGATCTTGTCGGATGCAGGCGCTGACAATGGCGCGTAGCCGACCGGAAAATCGCCTAGATAACCGTCCACCAGCGCACTCAGAGTGGAGCAAGTCGCAGGCAGTACGTCGCCCGGCAGATAAACAGTCTTGCCGGCCTGCCAGGCGCCGAACAGCATACTGGCAAAGGCGGCGCTATCGCTCGAATACAAGGCAAAACGACTTCCTGCCTGGCGCTCCAGCAAGCGCCGCCAGCCTTCAACCTGCGCCAGAAAATAGCCCAGGTTCAGCGGCTGCCCATCGCGCCATGCAAATCGCTGCCCATGGTCACGGTCTGACAGTTGGCTCAACAAAGTCAGCAAATTGCGGGATTCAGACATGCTGCCCGTCCTGTTGCAAGCCGGATTGGGCGTCAAGCCGGCGATGATGCCGCTTGACCAGCACGCGCACCAGGTATTCGCCAACAAACAGGAAGCCCATCAGTACATAGGCGATGAGCCCGTTGTATAGCGACCAGACTGCGGCAGAAGCCCACAACGCGGTCACCAAGGCCAGTCCGCCGTTGATAATAAAAAAAACGCACCAGACCTGGGTAACCCTCCGCGTGTAGACGATGCCATAAGCGGGCAAGGCCGGATCGGTAAGACGGGCCATGCGCTCAATGATCGAAAGCGGCGCGTACAGACTGTAGGCAAATACCGTCAGCATGCCAAGATTCACTAGCACCGGATACAGTTTCAAAGGTAATAGCGCATTGTTCCAGATCGCCAGCCCCGCCAGCAGCAAGGCCCCCGCCAGCCACCAGCGGCTGCTGCGCTTGAGCTTCAGGCTCGGCAAGCGGGTGGCGGCGGCCAGCACCAGCAGCAAGGCCAGCAGGCGCGGCTCTACCCGGCCGTGGCCGAGCCAGATTGCGAGCGGATAGAGCAAGGTAACCAGTACGCTCACTGCCATCGGTAAAAGGCGCCTGATGTTGTGCATCCCGGGTCGTATCCTCGAACGCCTTACTTGCCGTCTTCGGCCAGCAAGGCGGCCAGCGCGTCGACCACATCCTGCACCGTACGCACCGCCTTGAACACATCTGGCTGCAAGCGCTTGCCGGTCAGCTGCTTGAGCTTGACCACCAGGTCGACAGCATCGATGCTGTCGATATCCAGATCGGTATACAAATTGGCTTGCGGCGTCACCTTGTCCTTGTCGATCTCGAACATGTCATGTAGTACATCCACCAGCCACAGGTAAATTTCTTCCTTGCTCATTGAATTGGTCAACATCATTACACCGTCATTTCTTTCTATTGCTGGCGATCATTGCAGCCAGCGTACGCACTGAAGCAAAATGATTACGGGTCTCGGCCGAATCCGCCGACAACGAGATGCCGTAGCGTTTCTGGATCGCCACGCCGAGCTCCAGCGCATCGATCGAGTCGAGACCGAGGCCGTCGACAAACAACGGCGCATCGCTGACGATGTCGGCCGGAGTGATGTCCTCCAATTGCAGGACATCGATGATGACCTGCTTTACTTCTTCTTCAAGCTGCTGCATGGACTTGGCTTTCTTTCCTAAAATAATCCTGCAAGTACGCGGTCAAATGCCTGGCAGCCAATACTTCGCTCCCCGATTTGGCAAGAAACGCCTGTACATCGATATCGTCTTTTACTTCAATACTGAAATGCGCTGCGACCGCCGGCACCTGCCACCATTTCACACCCTTGCCCAAGGTTGGCGGCAGACAACGGATCACTACCGGCGTCACGTTCGACAGGCTGCGCACCGCGATATTGGCGGCCCCGCGCTTCAGATGGATCTGGCCGTCGCCGGCGGTGCGCGTGCCTTCCGGAAAAATGATCAGGTTGCTGCCGCGCCGCAAAGAAGTAATGCAATCTTCAATCAGGCCACTCCCGTAATCGTTGCTGATATAGCCAGCGGCACTGACCGGCCCTCGCGTAAACGGGTTATCCCACAGCCGCCCCTTCACGATGCAATCGGCACGCTTGACGAAAGCCATCAGAAACACCGTATCGATCAAAGTCGGATGATTAGCCAGGATCAGCAAGCCGCGCCGCTCCAGCCGCTCAAGGCCGCTGATATCGTAGTTCAGCACACCAAGCCGGCGCATGAATCCGACGAAGCCACGAAACACCAAGCGGATCACACGGCGCGCCATGGAAATGCGCAGCTGACGCTCCCAGATCAACAAATTCAGCACTGGAAACACCGTAGCCCGCAACAGCAGGCCGCCGACCGCAAACACCACAAAACTGACGCCGGTTGCCAACACCCGCCAATAGCGGTTCAAACGCTTTAGCATAGCGTCCCCGCAAGACGCTGCCAGCGCCAGCGCTGGCCTGAGCCGGCGCGCAACAGTTCAGGTTCCCGACGCAGATAAAAAGCTAGCACTTCCAGCCCTGCCGGCTGGCGGGCGCCACCTGATTCCTGTGCCATAACGGCCGCATCATCTTCAAATTCATCAACCCACGACAGCGCAATGACATCGTCCGACCTCGTAGCCGCAGGCTGCAATAGCCAAGCCCAGGCAAAGGGTTGCTCCTGGCAATCTTCAAAATCCTGAAACAGTTCTGGCAACACGCCGTCATACGCCACTAGCAGCACCTCCGGCGCGCCATCGGCCAGCAAACCGCAGGCTTCAATTACCGCATGTTCAACCCCGTGAGACCCGGCCGCCAGCGCCGCATGGCTGGCCTGATCCTGACGCGCGATAGAAAACAGGCCGGCAGCGGCATTGTGAACCGACAAACTGAAAGAAGCGGGAGATAAGGGTTGCCCCTCTGCGAGATCGGCGAGCAGTTCGACCGAACGCGCGCATTCGCCATGGCGCGAGCAGAATACGGTAGGCACGTCGACGCGGCCATCGAGACAGCTGTAGGCAGTTTCCAGCGCCATCTTACCGAGAAAACCAGCGCGCCGACGCAGCATCGCAGGCATCGCGGCAACCGCAGCTTCGCTATTGCCTGCGATGACAAACGGCTTGTCGGCCCACGCCAGCCATGCGGCGGCTGTACCCAGCCCTGGAGCCCAGGCGGCATGCGATGCAATTGAAAATCTCACTCCCCCGAGTTCCATCTACTACTCCCCAATACCCATCAATATGACTTTATTTTTTGCCGACAATCTAGGGAGCTGAATCGACGGCGCTAATTTGGCAATTTATTTGCCAATTTATGCATTTTGCGCGGCATTATAAACTATATGCCACAGAGAAATGTTGCCAACTGCGCAGCATTACGATTTTTAACTATAGTTTGCAATTGTCCGTGATCCGGCGCGTTTTTACGCCGAAATATACAGTAAGTTACAGTATGTTCGCGCACCACAATACCCAAAAAAACATGCAAAACAGATCATTGGAGATAAATAAGCATTAATTTGACGATCAAAAACAACACTCTATTTATCGACGGTATCGGAGATGGTCAAAGCGGACATTTTGGCGAAGTAGCACTACCGCAAGAAAAGTTTCAAAGGGGGAATTTGAAAAAATGGCTTGCGCTCGCACAACACTATTCAGACAGGCAGTTGGCTCACCCTTGCCGGCGTGGATAACCTTCGGCGGTAATCCGCTCCCAGATTTTAGTTTTCTCTTCTTCCGTCATGAAAACCCAGTGGGCTACTTCGTTCACGGTGCGTCCGCAACCACGGCAGATATCGTCGAAGGTGGTGGAACAGACCGCTACACAAGGCGTATCGGGACGTTGCGGGGGAGAATCTGACATGCTGGCCTTTTTTTGAAAATAATGCATGGGGTACTCGCTTTCAAGTACTACCCGGCTCTTCATTTTATAACAGCAGCCATGCGGCTGATTCTATTTCGGTAATCCATGGGACGGAAAACAAGCGGTTTTCACCGAATAAAATAAATGGTATTACTATCATTTCAGCAATGCAGCTACGACGACAGGCGCGAAGCAATATACAATCTTTGCTGAGCCAATTTACCAATCTGGTAGAAACAGCATTGCGGACCGAATAGCAGAAAGAAAACAAGTCATGGAGCAAAAGGCGCCACGTCGCACCCGCGAAAAAATTATGGATCTGTCGCTGCGACTCTTCAACGAGTTCGGCGAACCCAACATCACCACCACCATCATCGCCGACGAGATGAAAATCTCGCCGGGGAACCTGTATTACCACTTCCGCAACAAGGACGATATCGTCAATTCGATTTTCGTGACGTTTGAAGAAGAAATCAGTCGCATGCTGGCCATGACGCAAGGACAACGCCCGACGATGCACGACGTCTGGCATTATTTGCATCATATGTTCCAGCTAATCTGGCGCTACCGCTTTTTTTATCGCGACCTTAACGACCTGCTGTCGCGCAATCGCACCCTGGAGTTGCATTTCAAGGAAATTTTCGGTCACAAGATCGCTGTGGTCAGGGAATTGTGCCAGGGATTGCATGAAGACCATGCGCTCGACGCCAGCCCGGCCGAGATCGACGCCCTGTCGTCGAACATGGTGGTGGTCGCCAGTTACTGGCTCTCTTACCAATATGTTCTGAATCCGCGCCAATATACGGAACAGCCGGTAGTAGACCATGCTCTGGCGAGCGGTTGCTATCAGGTCCTGGCGCTGATGCAGCCTTATCTGCGTGGCGAAACGCTGACGCATTTCGAACAATTGAAAACCAAATACTTGCAAAGTAACGTCTGATTGCCGGCTTTGCAAAACCTGATTCGATGACATCTATAAAATCTCTCTGCATTTATTGCGGCTCCTCTCCCGGCGCCACGCCAGTCTATGCGCAAGCGGCGCGCGGCCTGGCGCAAGCTATGGTGGAAGATAATATTGCGCTGGTGTACGGTGGCGGCAATGTCGGCCTGATGGGTATTATTGCCGATGAGGTAATACGCCTGGGCGGCCAGGCTACCGGTGTGATTCCAGAAGCGTTGTTGAAAAAAGAACTTGGCCACAACGGCCTGACGCAGCTGCATATCGTCAAGGACATGCATGAACGCAAGGCGATGATGGCAGAGTTGTCGGATGGCTTTATCGCCATGCCTGGCGGCGTAGGTACGCTGGAAGAATTGTTTGAGGTGGTTACCTGGGCTCAGCTAGGTTTTCACCAGAAGCCGATTGGCTTATTGAACGTGGACGGTTTTTATGACGGCTTGCTGCAATTTATCCAGCATATGGTGACGCAGCGCTTCCTCAAGGGTGAGCAAGCGGAATTGATGATGGCGGAAGCACAGCCGACAGACCTGCTGCAACGCTTCAAGTCGTTTGCGCCACTGCATGTACCCAAATGGCTGGATCGTACCACCATCTGAAAATGCAAACGGGGCGAATACCATGTATCCGCCCCGCGTCATTTCTACTCTTACCCTCTGCCGATTCAGGCCTGTAGCGCTTGCCTGAAATCTTCCACCAGATCAGTTGTATCTTCAATCCCGATTGATACTCGGATCAGCGATTCGCCAATGCCCATGGCGGCACGTCGTTCTGCACCTATCTCATAGAAAATGGTATGTGCAACGGCAATCACCAGGGTACGGTTGTCGCCCAGATGGGTGCCGGATATCGCCAGCTTCAGCCGGTTCAGATAATCGAAGCAATCGATTTCCGGCTTCAATTCAAAGCTGAACAAATAGCTACTGCTACGGAACAACTCGCCAGCCAAAACATATTGCGGATGCGATTCGAGGCCCGGATAATGCACCGCGGCGACCCGTGGATCGGCTTCCAGCATGCGCGCCACCGCCAGCGCACTGGCACTGCTACGTTCCATACGTAAGGCGATGGTCTCGGCCCCGACAGCAATATGATGCGCCGCCTCCGGCCCCAGCGACGCACCGAAATCACGCAAGCTCTTGGCGCGAATCTGCGCCAGTGCCCACTGTACCGGCGGATTACGCTTATAGGCGTCGTAGATATTGGGAAAACTGCTCCAGTCAAACAAACCGGTATCGGTCAAGGCGCCCCCCAGCGCATTGCCATGGCCGCCAATCGACTTGGTCAGGGAGTTGACCACCAGGCCGGCACCGACTGTTTTTGGCTGGAACAGATAGGGCGAGGTCATGGTGTTATCCACCACAAACAGAATCCCGCGCGCGCGGCACAGCTCGCCGATACGCTTGAGGTCTGCAACCTGGGTGCGCGGATTGGCGATGGTTTCAACGAACACCATACGCGTTGCGGGCGTCAGCGCCGCTTCGACGTTGGCTACGTCAGTGGCGTCAACCATACTGACCTTGCCGCCCTGCCCGCCAAATGTCTGCCACATGCTGGCAGTGTTACCAAACAAAAATACGGACGACACCACATGATCGCCTTCGCGCAGCAAAGCTTGGATCAACGCGCCGATAGCTGCCATGCCGGAGGCGAAACAGATAGACGCGAGACCGCCTTCCATCTTGGTGACTTTATCTTCCAAGGCGGCCACGGTCGGATTGCCTTGGCGGCCATAGCGATAGCCGGACTGTTTGCCCTGGAATACTTCTGCCAGCTGGCGCGCATCGCTGTAACCCCAGGTTACCGAGGTGTGGACAGGCTTGTGCGGTGCGCCGTGCTCGATGGTTTTCTGACGATCGCTATGCAGGATGGTGGTGGTGAAGCCGTATTTTTGTGTCATGTTTGCGCTTTGCTTGAAGGCTTTTTTATCCACGAAAAATGCAAAAAGCACGGAAATATCCGTTAATGAATTGCCTCATTCGGTTTTTCCGTGCTTTTCGCGGATCAGGTTTTTACGCTGAATCCGCATACGTTCAAAAAATCAGTCTACCTGGGCCAGACTCAAGTTCAACTGCGAACGCACTGCATCTTCGCTTTCAGGCTTCGGGTTGTTGCGGGCGAATTCGATACGATCGAGATAGTCGCGCGAAATGTCGCCGGTGATGTAGTTGCCGTCAAAGCAGGATGCCTCGAAATTCGTCAGCATTGGATTGACATCGGAAATCGAACGCTTGAGGGCGTCGATATCCTGGTACACCAGCGCATCGGCAGTGATTTCACGGCAGACTTCTTCGTCGCTGCGGCCGTAGGCGATCAGTTCGCCGCGGGTCGGCATGTCGATGCCGTAGACGTTCGGGAACTTGACCGGCGGCGCCGCCGAGGCGAATATCACACGCTTGGCGCCGGAATCACGCGCCATTTGCACGATCTCGCGGCTGGTGGTGCCACGCACGATCGAATCATCGACCAGCAACACGGTCTTGCCCTTGAACTCGGAACCGATCGCATTCAGTTTCTGGCGTACCGATTTCTTGCGGATCGCCTGCCCTGGCATCAGGAAGGTGCGACCGATGTAACGGTTCTTGATGAAGCCTTCGCGGTATTCGATATTCAGCTTGAGCGCCAACTGGATGGCGGCTGGACGCGACGAATCGGGAATTGGCATGACCACGTCGATGTCGCCGCTGGAAAATTCGCGCTTGATCTTGTCGGCCAGGTATTCGCCCATTTTCAGGCGAGTGGCGTAAACCGAAGCGCCATCGATGATCGAATCCGGACGAGCCAGGTAAACAAACTCAAACGCGCAAGGATTCAGGGTAGGATTTTCAGCGCACTGCTGGTTGTACATCTGGCCATCGATATCGATGAAAATCGCTTCGCCAGGCATCACATCGCGCAGGAAACGGAAACCCAGGCCTTCGAGCGCTACCGACTCGCTGGCGATGACGTATTCAGTACCCTTGTCGGTCTCGTTCAAGCCGATACACAGCGGCCGGATGCCGTACGGATCGCGGAAAGCCAGCAAACCATGGCCGGCAATCTGCGCCACCACGGCGTAAGAACCGCGCACCCGCCGGTGGACGTTGGCGACCGCCTTGAACAGCACGCTCGGATCGAGCGAATAGCCGATCGTGGCTTGCTGGATTTCATGGGCCAGGACGTTCAGCAGGACTTCGGTATCGGAATCGGTATTGATATGCCGGCGATCGTTCTTGAACATCTCGATCTTCAGCTGCTCGGCGTTGGTCAGATTGCCGTTGTGCGCCAGGATGATGCCGAACGGGGCATTGACGTAGAACGGTTGCGCCTCTTCCGCGCTGGCGGTGCCGGCGGTTGGATAACGCACCTGGCCGATGCCGAAATTGCCCGGCAAGGAACGCATGTTGCGGGTACGGAAGACATCGCGCACCAGGCCGTTGGCCTTGTGCATGAAAAATCCGTTGCCGTGATTGGTTGCGATCCCCGCTGCATCCTGACCACGATGTTGCAAAAGCAACAAGGCATCATAAATGAGTTGATTGGCGGGGTTCTGGGAAGCGATGCCGACTATGCCACACATGGTGGACTCCTAAACAATAAACAATCCGGTACAGCTCGATGGCGCTCGCGCAAACATGAGCGCAAGTCCATTACAGCAAATTCAAAACTTCAGATGACTCGCGAATTCCCCCGGCAAATAGGGGATAACGGTTCGCGCGGCGCTTTCCGCCAAAGGGCTCAGCATCGCATCTCGCCAGAAAGGCTGTTGCGGAATTGCCGTAGCACCACACACCAGAACCGCCGCCAGCACAAACAGCAGGCCGCGCGCCAAGCCGAAAAAAACACCAAGCCCATGATCCACAAGCCCCAGGCCGCTGGCCTTGATCACGGCATTGAGCGCCATGCTCAACAACATCATTAATAACCTTACGCCAATAAACAGCGCCAGGAAAGCCACGATTAAACGCGTTACATTTCCCGGAATTGCATCGGGCAGCAATTTTGCCAGATTTTCGCCATACATGTTGGCGATCACCAAGGCAATTACCCAGCTCGCCAATGACAGGATTTCCCTCACCAGACCACGCAAAGTGCCGATCACGACTGAGCAAATCAGCACAAACAGCACCAGATAATCGAAAATTGTCACGCGGCTTGTGGGTTTCTGATCAGTAATCTATATGGCGCACATGGGGCGAAAATCAAGCCGTGTCTACTTAACCTGGGATCAAACTGCCGTTAAGACCTAACTTAGCCAGCTTGGCACGCGTTTTTTCGGCATCTTCCTTGCTGCTGAACGGGCCGACGCGAATGCGGATACGCTCACCCGCCGAGGTCGGTACTTTTTGCGTATAGGAGCGAATGCCGGCTTCTTTCAGTTTGCCTTGCAATTCATCAACCTTATCCTGCGATGCCAGCGCAGCTACCTGCAGCACGAACTTGCCCGGCTTCTTTTCAGCCGCCGGAGCTGGGGCAGTATCACTGTGGCCATCCAGAATCGCCAGCGCACGCGCCGAGTCGTCGCTCTTGTCGGCGGCGGGAGCTGGTTCCGGCTTAGGTTTTGATTCAGCCTTAGGTTTGACTTCCGGCTTCGGCTTGGTTTCCGGTTTAGGTGTGACCGGTGTAGGCGCGGCTGACGAAGGTGCAACCGGCGTCACTGCAGCAACTGGAGGTGGCGTCGCAACGCTTGGCATTATCGGCGTTATGGCAGCAGGAGGTTTTTCAGCTGCAGCAGGTTTGCTTGCGGCTGGTGCGCTACTGGCGGTTGTCGATGGCTTGACTGGAGCCTGAGTGGCGGGTGCGCTACTCGCAGGATCGACTATTTCCTCTTGCTGATCCAGGCCACCGCTATTGACCGAGGCTGCCGCGCTGGCCTCAGGCTTATCGCGTGACGGGATTTGGATGGCAATATCTTCCGCCAATGGTTTCGGCTCGGAATCCAGGATCATCGGCAATACGATCACGACCGCCAGCACCAAGGCTACCGCCCCCACCAGACGGCGGCGAGCGCGTTTCTTTTCCGGCAAAACCGGATCTACTGCTTCGTTCTGTTGATTGGCCGCTTTGCTTGCCCTGGCTTTGCGAGCCCGTAAAGGCAACTCTGCCTGTTCGGCGTCAGGTCCGATTCCGGTATCGGCCTTGGAACGATAAACACCCTGGTCAGGGTCGGTTTGCTGCTTGTTTTTGCGAAGAAAAGAGAACAAACCCATGCGATATATTTAGCTAGCAAGTGAATAAGCGGAAATGCCGCCTGTCGGTCAATCGTCAGTGAAATCCAGACTTTCTGGCCGCCATTACGCCGGCAACAGTCAGGAACGACCCGAAAACCACAATTCTATCATTCTCGCCAGCCCTGCCTAAGGCATTTGCATAGGCTTCAGCAGGAGAATCGAAACAGGCGATGCTGGATTGCGCATCTGCCCCATCCTCTGGATGGACACCAGCCTCCAGCAAACGTTCTTTTATTTGCTCGCCGGTAGCCGAGCGCGGCAACGGCAAAGTGGTCAGGCACCAATGATCGATGCGGGTTTTTAGCTGCGCGACGATACCTTCAATGTCTTTATCCAACATGGCGCCAAACACTGCATAGGTGTACGGATGAAAACCCATGTTGTCGAGATTCTGCGCCAGCGTCGCAGCCGCGTGCGGATTGTGCGCCACATCCAGGATCACCAGCGGCTGGCCTGGCAACACCTGGAAACGGCCCGGCAGGTCCATCATGACAAAACCGCTGCGCACCTCCTGTGCGCTGACCGGCAATTCTTGTTTCAGCGCTTCCAGCGCCGCCAACGCCGCCGAGGCATTCAGCAACTGGTTGGCGCCACGCAAGCTCGGATAGCCAAGCGCATTACGGCGCTGGCCACGGCCGCCGTAGTTCCATTGCTGCTTGTCGCCGGTGTAATTGAAATCGCGACCCAGCAGCCAGAGGTCGGCGCCAATCGCGTTGGCATGGTCGATCAAGGATTGTGGCGGTACCGGATCGCTGCAAATAGCAGCCTTGCCGGGACGGAAAATGCCAGCCTTTTCAAAACCGATTTTCTCGCGGGTGTTGCCCAGGTATTCAATGTGGTCGATGTCGACGCTGGTGACGATGGAGACATCGGCATCGACAATGTTGACGGCATCCAGCCGCCCGCCGAGACCGACCTCCAGGATCACCACGTCGAGCTTGGCCTCGGCCAGCAAATGCATGATGGCCAGGGTGGTGAATTCAAAATAAGTCAGGGAAATATCGCCGCGCTGCGCTTCAACCGCTTCAAAACTGGCGATCAGGGCGGCGTCCGAAGCAGATTCACCGCCAATCCGGGCGCGCTCGTTGAAATCAAGGAAATGCGGCTTGATGTACAGACCTACCTTGTAGCCGGCGCGCAACAGAATCGACTCCAGCATGGCGCAAGTCGATCCCTTGCCGTTGGTGCCGGCCACCATAATGACGGGGCAGGTAAATTGCAGTTGTAGCCGCTCCTTTACCTGCACCACACGGTCCAGGCCCATGTCGATAGTTTTGAAATGACGCGACTCAAGCAGCGCGAGCCAATCGGAAAGCGTCACAGGCTTGGCGGAAATATTTGACATTTTTACATCCAACTAAAAACAAAAGGCCTGAACCGGCGACAGTTCAGGCCCTAGACCGGAATTCACATTACGCGATGGATTCGGCTGGCTGATCTTGCAACAACGCTAACAACCGCGCAATTTCTTCACGCATCTTGCGACGATCGACGATCATGTCGACGGCGCCCTTAGTAACCAGGAATTCAGCACGCTGGAAGCCTTCAGGCAGCTTCTCACGGACGGTGTTTTCAATCACGCGCGGACCGGCAAAACCGATCAACGCTTTCGGCTCGGCGATCACAACATCGCCCATGAAGGCGAAGGAAGCAGAAACGCCACCCATGGTCGGATCGGTCAAGACGCTGATGAACGGCAATTTCTTTTCCGACAACTTGGTGAGCATCGAAGTCGTCTTGGCCATTTGCATCAGGGACAGCAGGCCTTCTTGCATCCGCGCACCGCCTGTAGCGGTAATGCAGATAAATGGCACTTTTTGCTCCAGCGCGACCTGCGCACCGCGCACAAAACGTTCGCCGACTACCGAACCCATCGAACCACCCATGAATTCGAACTCAAACGCCGCCACGACTACCGGCAAGGTCATGATCGAACCGCCCAGCACAATCAGCGCGTCAGTTTCGCCGGTGGCGTCCATCGCTGCCTTGAGGCGATCAGGGTATTTTTTACTGTCTTTGAATTTGAGCGTGTCGATCGGCAATGTTTCCTGGCCGATCTCATAACGGCCGCCTGCATCCAGCAGCGCATCCAGGCGTTCCCGGGCGCGGATCCGCATGTGGTGATTGCACTTCGGGCAAACATGAATGTTTGACTCCAGATCGGTGCGATACAGCACTGCTTCGCATGACGGGCACTTTACCCACAGGCCTTCAGGGATGGACTTGCGGGTTGCCGAGTCACTGCGCTGAATACGTGGGGGTAGTAATTTTTCTAGCCAACTCATAGAGCGACCTCCTTCAGATTTTTTTCTTGCCGAATTTTACCTTTATCCCTGCATCAGCGAAATAGCTAATCAAAGATAGATTACATGCCATTAAGACATCAAACGACTTCGAAAATCATTCATCCAGCGCTTTTCTAATCCCGGACAGGAAGCTTTCCACTGCCGCTACAGACTGTTCCGGCGGCGTATTTTCCAATTCCTGGATAATCCGGCTACCGATGACAATCGCGTCCGACACTTGCGCTACCGCCTTCGCAGTCGCCGCATCCCGGATGCCGAAACCGACGCCAATTGGCAATTTAACATGCTTTCGGATCGCCGCTACACGGGCTGCAACCTCAGTGGTATCGATATTCGCCGCACCGGTCACACCTTTCAACGACACATAATACGTGAAACCGCTGCCGACCTTGGCCACTTGCTCGATCCGCTGCTCAGTCGATGTCGGCGCCAGCAGGAAAATCGGATCCATGCCGTTAGCCTGCATTTTTTTGGCAAATTCTTCGCATTCTTCGGGTGGATAGTCGACCACAATGCTACCGTCGACGCCAGCATCTTTCGCAGCAGAAATAAATGCATCGACGCCCATGCGTTCCAGCGGATTGGCGTAACCCATCAGCACCACCGGCGTCGTCGCATTGGTTTGACGGAACT
Organism: Collimonas arenae; assembly: GCF_000786695.1. Lineage (NCBI taxonomy): Bacteria > Pseudomonadati > Pseudomonadota > Betaproteobacteria > Burkholderiales > Oxalobacteraceae > Collimonas > Collimonas arenae. Next base: position 3,083,967 of record NZ_CP009962.1, read on the forward strand.
CGCGGACATAACCCAATACGTCGTGCAAGCTGACGCCGAACTTTAGCGCACGTTCGCAAGCGCGCTGGATCACCGGTCCTTCGGCCATTGGATCAGAAAACGGCACCCCCAGTTCCAGGATATCGGCGCCGCCGCGGACCAGCGCATGCATCAGCGGCACGGTCAGCTCCGGCGCGGGATCGCCTGCGGTAATGAATGGGATCAGGCCTTTTTTATTACTGGCGGCAAGTGCGGCCAAGGTAGTCTGGATTCGGGACATAGGATCTATCGAAATGGGTAGCTTTGTGGTGGTTGCGTAATTTTTGCTGATCTGTAGCAGGTTTGACGCTGCGCTACGGACCAGCGAACCTGGTCTTGGACTAGGCCAGCTTCAAACGCTCGGCAACGGTATGCATGTCCTTGTCGCCGCGGCCGGACAAATTGGCCAGGATGATCTTATCCTTGGGCAAGGTCGCCGCCAGCCGGGCTGCATAAGCCAGGGCATGACTGGATTCCAGCGCAGGGATAATCCCTTCGATGCGGCAACAGGTATGGAAGGCCGCCAGCGCCTCATCGTCGGTCACTGTTTCGTAGGTAGCGCGACCGGAATCCTTAAGCCACGCGTGCTCGGGGCCTACTCCCGGATAATCCAGGCCGGCGGATACCGAGTGGGTTTCGATGATCTGGCCGTTTTCATCCTGCAGCAGATAGGTGCGATTGCCATGCAGTACACCTGGCGAACCCAAGGTCAGCGAGGCGGAATGCTTACCGCTAGCGAGCCCTTCGCCAGCCGCTTCAACACCGATCAGCGCAACATCGTGATGATCGATGTAAGGATAGAAAATTCCCATCGCATTGGAGCCGCCGCCAATGCAGGCAACCACGTAGTCTGGTTGGCGTCCGGTCATTTCTGGCATTTGCGTCAGGCATTCGTTGCCGATCACAGATTGGAAATCGCGCACCATCATCGGGTACGGATGCGGGCCAGCCACCGTACCGATGATGTAGAACGTATCTTCAACATTGGTAACCCAGTCGCGCATGGCTTCATTGAGCGCGTCTTTCAAGGTCTTGGAACCGGATTCGACCGGTACCACCTTGGCGCCCAGCAGGTTCATGCGGTAAACGTTCTGCATCTGCCGCTTGACGTCCTCGCTACCCATATAGACCACACATTCAAGGCCGAAACGGGCGCAAATGGTGGCGGTGGCGACGCCATGCTGGCCAGCGCCGGTTTCAGCGATGACGCGCGGTTTACCCATGCGCTTGGCCAGCAAGGCCTGGCCGATGACATTATTGATCTTGTGAGCGCCGGTGTGGTTCAAGTCTTCACGCTTGAAATAGATCTGCGCGCCGCCCATCTGCTCGGACCAGCGCTTGGCGTGATAAATCGGACTGGGACGCCCGACAAAATGCTTGAGTTCGTTATGGAATTCCGCGAGAAACTGGGGTTCGTTCTGGTATTTGGCGTAAGCCTGCTGCAACTCGCTCAGCGCCAGGGTCAGGGTTTCCGAAACAAAACTGCCACCATACATGCCAAAATGGCCCTTGGCGTCGGGTAAATTGTATTGTGCGCTCTGGCGCAAGTTGCTAGCGGCGAGCGGCTGGCGCTCGGCGTACTGCTCGAGTGGGGTGAGTTCTTTCATGGTGTATCTCTCTAGTGTGTCTACTGTGCTGGGGTCGCCGTCCGGGAGATGCAGCCAATTGCTATATCTCGCTCAAATCGGCATCCGCCTGCCGTATCGCGGCAATGAATGCGCGAATCTTGGCGGCGTCCTTAATGCCCTTGTCTTGCTCGACGCCACTGCTGACGTCGACCGCAAAGGGACGTACGCGCTTTACCGCGTCAGTCGCATTGTGCACGCTCAAGCCACCACTTAAAACGACCTGAGGCGCGAGTTCTTTTGGGATGAGAGACCAATCAAATACCTTTCCACTACCACCATAAGCTTCTACCAAGGCGTCCAGCAGCAACCCTGCATATAAACGGCTGCCACCATGGTAGGCCTGCGCATATTCTAACAAATCTGCAGCCAAGGTTGCAGTTCCGATGCGCATGGCGCGAATAAATGGACGGTGGACAGATTCCGCCAGCGCCGCGCTGTGCTGCACAGTCTCATCGCCATGGAATTGCAGCAAGGATACTGGAGCCTCGGCCACGATGTCTTGCAGTTGTGCCGGCTCGGCGTTGACGAACAACCCTACTGTGGTTATAAACGGCGGCACAGTAGCGATCAGGTTGGCCGCTTGCCTTGGCGTGACATAGCGTGGACTTTTGGGGTAGAAAACGAAACCCAGTGCATCTGCGCCTGCGGCAATAGCTGCCTGCACGTCCTGTTCACGCGTCAGACCGCAGATTTTGATTCTGGTGCGATGGCTCATGTGGCTGGTCTAATCGAATAAATATTAATAAGCGCAATGTATCATTTTGGCGGCATACCAAATTGACAGCCATTTCCCGCATTTACAGCCAAGGAAACAATCCCGTCGGCTGCTGTGGCAGTTGCCACTTCCGGTCGTAAGCCACTTGCGCCAGATATAAACCATCTGGCATGAAGGTCGGCGCCGCACGGCTCCGGTCACGCTGCAACAGCAGCTCGGCAATCCATTCCGGTGCTTTGCTGCCGTTACCGGCATAGATCAAGGAGCCGACAATATTGCGCACCATGTGATGCAGGAAAGCATTCGCGCGCAAAGTAAATACGATCAGGTCGCCACGCCGCTCTATACTGATCTGATCCATAGTGCGCACCGGCGATTTAGCCTGGCATTCGATGGCGCGGAACGCCGAAAAATCGTGCGTACCAATCAAATGCGCCGCAGCATGCTGCATCAGTTCGACATCAAGCGGACGAAATACCCACCCTGCCTTTCCTTGCAGCAGCGGCGAACGGACTGGATTGTTATATAACAGATAATGATAGGTTCTTGTCGTAGCGCTGAAGCGTGCGTGAAAATTATCCTGCTCTCCGCCTTCACCTGACACAGGCAGCTCATGCGCCCAGCGCACGGCGATGGATGGCGGCAAGAAGGCATTCAGGCCGCGCACCCAGGAAAATATCTCGCGAGACAAGTCTGTATCAAAATGCACGACTTGCTCTAGCGCATGCACGCCGGAGTCGGTGCGCCCGGCGCAAGTGGTGGCAACTGCCCCCATGGTGAATTTTTGCAAAGCAGCTTCCAGCCGGTCCTGCACTGTCTTGCCGCTGGGCTGGGTCTGCCATCCTTGCCAAGGTGTGCCGTCGTACTGCACGCCGAGAACGATACGTTTCAATCCAACTCCCGTTATTCCTGTTATTTCCGTTACAAAGACAAACGGGCGCTAGCATAACGCTGCGCCCGTCCTTTGGCAAAATGCTAAGGTGATTTTATCAGTGACTCGCTTCGTTCGTCAGGAAGCGAGTCAATGATTACAAGCAGTGATTACAACTTTGCAATCAACAACTTGGCTGCATCTACCTGTTCTGCACTACCGCCCTTCAATACTTCCTCCAGTAACTCGCGTGCACCTTCCTTGTCGCCAATTTCCTTGTAAGCGACAGCCAGGTCAAGCTTGGTCGCCATTTCAGGATTCGCACTTGCCGACGCCGCCGGCTCAGGCGCTGCGTGGACAGGTACATTAGCGGCTACATTAGCTGCTGCAGGAGCGTGTGCCTGGACTGCGCTGTCCAGATCCAGGTTCATCCCGGACAGATTGAATTCCAGCGGCGCCACCATTGGTTCAACATGCTGCGCATACGAAGGTGCCGCAGGTGCCTTGACCTCTGCCTTAGTTTCAAAAGGCAGGTCGATATGTGCATGGGCCGGCTCGTAGTTCGACGGCTGACCGCCGGCCGGGAAATCCAGCGAACCAAATGCAGTCACTGCTGGCGCAACCTTCTCTGCCGCCTTTGGCGCTGCCGTTGCAGCTGCTGCTGGAGCGGCGGCTTTATGATCCAGTTCGAAATCGAGCGAATCAAGCATCGACTTGCCGGCTTCGTGGACTGGCGACAACAATACCGTGTTCTGGTTGGCAGACGCCGTACCAAGTTCTTCCAGATCAAAATCCATATCCGCGATCTGCGCATTGGCGGCGGCATTGCCGTGTTTGCCCAGCTCATTGTCAGTCAGCGGCGCCAGCAATTCTGTCGGTGCGGTATGCACCAGTTCAGGAATCGGCGCAACTTGCGGCTGGGTCGGCGCCGTCAGCGAATTGAAGTCCAAAGCATCCATAGGCTGGGTAGGCGCTGTGATCGCGTCTGCCTTGGCGATCACTTGATCCTGCAGCTTGCCGCCACCGTATAGCGGATTGGCAGGGTCGACGCCCAAGCCAAGCGCTGCCGCTTGCTGCCAGTCTTCACCTTCGCCGCGAGTCAGGCTGTACAACTCGCTTGCCAGGATCTCAAACGAGCGTGGATCCTTGCGATTGGCATAGATCTCCAGCAGCTTGACGCGAATCGCATTGCGGCTAGGCTGGTTGCGCAAGGCTTCCTTCAGGATCTCTTCGGCCTGCGCATCCCTTCCGTAGGCGATGTACACGTCCGCCTCGGCGACCGGATCGACATTGGTATCGAGATGACTGACCGATGGCACGAAATTCGAATTAAAAATGCTGTTCTTGGTGTCAACGCTCTGGCCGCCTGTCGAACCAAACAGCGAATTGCCCTTCAGTCCCGAATTTGTCATCGGCGCACCGCTGCTATCCAGGAAAGCTTGCTGGCGCGCGCGGTTGCGGCGATAGCGGAACAATCCGAGACCAGCCAGCAAAGCCACCAGAATGCCGCCAACCGGCAACAACAACGGATTCTCGGTCAGGCTCGCCAAAAGGCCTGGCTCTGGCGGCGGAGGCGCAGCCACTTTCGGTTTAACCACAGGCTTGGATGCGTCGGCTATTGGCGTCGCAGGCGCAGCGGCGACAGCATCAGTCGCTGCCGCTGAAGCTGCCGGAGCCGCGGCGGCGCCGGTGGCTACGATAGCTGCACCGCCAGCTGCTGTAGCATCTGCCGCCTCAACCTTGGCAGGGGTTACCACTGGCGCAGTTGCGGCTGGAGCTGCTGCCGGGGCTGGGACCTGGGTAGCCGGGACCGCTGGCGTAGCGGCGGCTGGCGCAGCAGGCTTCACATTGGCGGCCTGGTTCTGCAGATCAGCCAGATTCTTGTTCTTCAGTTCCAGCGTCTTTTGCAGATCGCTGACATTTTTTTCCAATTCCTTGACGCGTGCTTCTGCTTCAGCCGCAGCTTTTTCACGCGCGATCTTTTCTTCAGTTGCCGCGGTAGCCGCTGCCTTGGCATCGGCAGCACCGGCCGCAGCAGCGCCGCGTGACAACTTCAGCTTGTCTTTGGATTCGCTGGCGGGCGTGGCTTGCTCTTCCACCTTGGCAGTAATCTTGCCGCCGCTGCTTTGGCGGGATTCAGCAGCTACAGCCGGTGCAGCGGACTCAACCAGCCCCGCCAGCTTATTGCGATAGCTCTTGAAATCGCTCGACTGAGCCAGCACAACGCTCTTGGCTTCCGATTTGCTGACGCTGCCCGCACTGGCGGCATCTGGAATTGACAGGATCTGACCGGAACGCAAGCGATTCATGTTCTTACCAACGAACGCACCTTCGTTGCTGCGGTACAGCGCCACCAGCATCTGGTCCAGCGAAATGCCTGCAGGCAGGTTTTCGCTGGCGATACGGGCCAGCGTGTCGCCCTTCTTGACATGATAATCGCCACCAGAAGACGCCGTTGCCGGAGCAGCTGGCGCGGCCTTGCCAGTGTTGCCGGAATTACTTGTGCTGCTGGACTTGCCGGCCGGTGCGCCGTTCGAGCCACTGGCAACTGCCCTGGCTGCTGCGGCGCGCGTGGCGTCTGAAATCGTCGAACCGGGTGTTACCGACGACTGCGACTGCGCAGTCTGGCCCTGGCTTGGCGCCAAACGGGCGACAGGTGCGGCGGCAGCGCCACGTGCCGGCGCAGGCGCCGCCATCTGGGCCGGCTGTGCTTGGCGCTGGCCGGCTGGATCCAGCAACAAGGTGTATTCACGCACCAGGTGCGATTTGGTGCCGCCGAGTTCCATCAGCATGTCGACAAACGGCTCATTGATCGGCTGGGTCGACGTCACCCGTACAAAACGGCGATCGCCGCGCTGGTCAATTGCAAATTGCAAGGACAACAAAGCCGGATTGAAATCGATATTCGCTTTTTGATAAGTCTCCGGGCTAGCCAGTTTGGCGACCAGTCCGCCCGCTTCGTCCGAACTCACCGAAGTAAGTTCAATTTCTGCACGTAACGGTTGCCCCAGCGAGGACAGCACGGTTAATTTACCCAGTCCGGCTGCCTCGACATTCGACACCATCAGCAAGGTAGAAACCACAGCCGCGGTGAGGGTCTTTAAACCGGTGGAAATAAATTTATTCGATGAATTCAGGTGCATGTTGTGTGGCATGAAGGACTATCCGTTGGCGTATAAGGAAACAAATCTTGCTGAAAGCAAATACTGTACCCAGTTTTTTTAAAAATCAATATGCAGATTGACATGCAAGCTTAAGAATTCGCGATAAACATGATCAATTAGCAATAAATACCAGTATATGCAACCAATAAATACCGCTAGATACATCAAGCCCGCTAAGACTTTCTTTAGGAAAATAATTAGCGGGCTTTATTGCAAGTCGGCAACAATATCACAACTGCCGCAACAAGTCAGGCTATCAGTTATCCAGAACGATCCGCAACATGCGGCGCAACGGTTCCGCAGCGCCCCACAATAGCTGGTCGCCAACGGTAAATGCTGACAAATAATCGCCACCCATCTGCAATTTACGCAGACGACCGACAGGAATTGTCAGGCTACCGGTTACGGCCGCAGGCGTCAGATCGTGCATTGATGACTCTTTGTCATTAGGCACCACCTTCACCCACTGGTTATTGCTGGCGATGATGTCATTGATTTCATCCAGCGGCACATCTTTTTTCAGCTTGATGGTCAATGCTTGCGAGTGGCAGCGCATCGCGCCGATACGAATACACAGGCCATCCACCGGGATTACCTTGCCGCCATTGCTGAAACCATCGCCACGGCCGAGGATCTTGTTGGTTTCCGCGCCGGCCTTCCATTCTTCCTTCGACATGCCGTCGCCCAAATCCTTGTCGATCCACGGAATCAGGTTACCGCCCAGCGGGACGCCGAATTGCTTGATTTCGTCCGCAGCCATCGAACGCTGCTTGCCCAACACCTTGCGGTCGATTTCCAGAATCGCTGATTTCGGATCATCCAACAGCGCCTTGACTTCAGCGTTGATCGAGCCGAACTGCGTCAACAGCTCGCGCATGTGTTGCGCACCGCCGCCGGAAGCCGCCTGGTAAGTCATGGAAGTCATCCATTCGATCAGGTCGTGCTGGAACAAGCCGCCGAGACCCATCATCATGCACGATACGGTGCAATTGCCACCGATGTAGTTCTTGACGCCGCGCTTGAGGCCATCCTTGATGACATCCAGGTTGACTGGGTCCAGCACAATGATGGCGTCATCCTTCATGCGCAGGGTCGATGCCGCGTCAATCCAGTAACCATTCCAGCCGGCTGCGCGCAGCTGCGGGAAAATCTCGCTGGTGTAGTCGCCGCCTTGGCAGGTAATAATGATGTCGCATTTTTTCAAAGCTTCAATATCGCTGGCGTCTTTTAACGTTGTTTCGTTTTTTGCCAGTGCCGGGGCTTTACCACCGGCATTTGAAGTTGAGAAAAATACCGGTTCGATATGGACGAAATCGCCCTCTTCCTGCATACGCTGCAACAAGACCGAACCCACCATGCCACGCCAACCGACTAAACCAACCAGTTTCATTATTATTCCCCACAATAAACGGGAAAATTCCCGCACTCCACACGCACTTCACATATCGGCAAATTCACCTGCCAAATTCTTTACCCTAGAGCCTTGACTACCGCCGCGCCCATTTCCTTAGTGCTGACCTTGGTCGTACCTGCCTCATAAATATCCGCAGTGCGCAAACCTTGCGCCAATACTTTCTTGACCGCATTTTCGACGCGGTCGGCCTGCTCCGCCTTGTTCAGCGAGAAGCGCAACATCATGGCGGCCGACAAAATGGTCGCCAGCGGATTGGCGATGCCCTTGCCTGCGATATCCGGCGCAGAACCGTGCGACGGTTCGTACAGACCTTTGTTGTTGGCATCCAGCGAAGCCGACGGCAGCATGCCGATCGAGCCGGTCAGCATCGCAGCCTGATCCGACAAGATGTCGCCAAACATGTTGCCGGTAACAACAACGTCGAATTTCTTCGGCGCGCGCACCAGCTGCATCGCGGCGTTATCGATATACATGTGGTCCAGCGCAACGTCAGGATATTCCTTGTGAACATCGGTGACGATGTCTCTCCAGAACTGGAAAGTCTCCAGCACATTGGCCTTGTCGACGCTGGTCAGACGCTTGTCGCGCTTTTGCGCAGCCTGGAACGCCACATGTGCGACACGGCGAATTTCGGATTCGGCGTAGCGCATAGTGTCGAAACCTTCGCGCTCCCCCTTGAAAGCGCCGTCCGGTGCCGTGCGGACGCCTCGCGGCTGGCCGAAATAAACGTCGCCGGTGAGTTCGCGGACTAGCAGGATATCAAGACCGGAAACCACTTCCGGCTTCAGCGTCGAAGCACCGGCCAGTTCCGGATACAGGATCGCCGGACGCAGATTCGCGAACAGACCGAGATTCTTGCGCAAGCCCAGGATCGCCTGCTCAGGACGGAGCGAACGCTCCAGCGTATCGTATTGCCAATCGCCAACTGCGCCGAACAAAATAGCGTCGGCTTCCTTTGCCAGCTTCAGGGTGCCATCAGGCAACGGATGACCATGTGCAGCATAGCCCGCGCCGCCAACCGCTGCGGTTTCCATTTCAAACTGTTCGCCAAGCACGTTCAATACATTGACCGCTTGCTCAACGATTTCCGGACCGATGCCATCACCTGGCAAAATTGCTATTTTCATTTTTTCCTGGATTTGAATGATTCAAAAATATCGCATGTTGGCCAAGCTTCAGCCTACTAAATGGTATTGCTCAACCAAGGCTGGGCAAACAGATGGCGCTCTTCGAAGTCGCGAATCTTGTCCGACTGCCGCAAAGTGAGGCCGATATCGTCAAGCCCGTTCAGCAGACAGTATTTACGGAATTCGCCGACTTCAAACGGGAAAGCCACATTGCCGTTAGCGGTGCTGACCAGTTGCTTTTCCAGGTCGATAATGAGCTTATAACCTGGGAAAGCCTTGACTTCGTCAAACAAGCGGTCGATCTGCGCCTCTGGCAGCACGATCGGCAGCAAACCGTTCTTGAAGCAGTTATTGAAAAAGATATCGGCGAAACTTGGGGCGATAACAGCCCGGAAGCCATACTGATCCAGTGCCCAGGGTGCGTGCTCCCGCGACGAACCGCAACCGAAATTCTTGCGGGTCAGCAGGATTGAAGCACCTTGATAACGCTGCTGGTTCAGAACGAAATCCGAGTTCAGCGGACGCCGCGAATTGTCCATGCCCGGCTCGCCGTGATCCAGATAGCGCCATTCGTCGAACAGATTGGGACCGAAACCTGTACGCTGGATCGACTTCAGGAACTGCTTGGGGATAATGGCATCGGTATCGACGTTAGCGCGATCCAGCGGCGCCACCAAGCCGTCCAGCACAGTAAATTTATTCATACATTCATTCCAATAATGGTGCGGCGCCCGGGAGCACCGTCAAATGCGGCAATTACTTGCCTTGAATCTTTTCGCCGACGTGTTCCACATCCTTGCCAAAGCCGTGGAAAGTATTGCAGGCACTCAGCACATAAACACTAGTCATCAACACACACAGGGTGACTAATTTCTTCATCATTCTTTTATCCTTCTGTCTTTATTTATAGCGCACTTTATAACGCACGAACGTCGACGAAATGGCCAGCGATGCCCGCCGCTGCCGCCATCGCCGGGCTGACCAGATGGGTGCGTCCGCCCGCACCTTGCCGGCCTTCGAAATTACGGTTTGACGTGGAGGCGCAGCGCTCGCCCGGCTCCAACCGGTCGGCGTTCATCGCCAGGCACATCGAACAGCCAGGCTCGCGCCATTCGAATCCTGCATCCTTGAAAATCTTGTCCAGGCCTTCACGCTCAGCCTGTTCTTTGACCAGACCGGAACCCGGCACTACCATCGCCAGCTTGACATTGGAAGCACGGAATTTGCCACGCACCACCGCAGCTGCGGCCCGCAAATCCTCAATCCGCGAGTTGGTGCAGGAACCGATGAATACTTTGTCGATGCGAATATCTTCAATGGCGGTATTCGGTTTCAACGCCATATATGCCAGTGCCTTTTCCATGCCGTCGCGCTTGGTCGGATCTTTTTCCTTGTCGGGATCCGGAATGCGGCCATCCACCGCGACCACCATTTCAGGCGACGTGCCCCAAGTCACTTGCGGCTTGATATCAGCGGCGCTCAGGGTCACCACCATGTCGAACTTGGCGCCGGGATCGGAATGCAAGGTACGCCAGTAAGTCAAGGCGCGGTCCCAGTGTGGTCCGACCGGCGAGAACGGCCGGCCCTTGACATAGTTGACCGTGGTGTCGTCGACCGCAATCATGCCGGCGCGAGCGCCGGCTTCAATCGCCATGTTGCAGACTGTCATGCGGCCTTCCATCGACAACGCGCGGATCGCCGTGCCGGCAAATTCAATCGCATAGCCGGTGCCCCCGGCGGTGCCGATACGACCGATCACGGCCAGCACAATGTCTTTTGCCGTGACGCCGTCAGGAATCGCGCCATCGACTTGCACCAACATCGATTTGGACTTCTTTGTCAGCAAAGTTTGCGTAGCCAGCACATGTTCGACTTCCGATGTGCCGATACCGTGCGCCAGACAGCCGAAAGCGCCATGGGTGGAAGTATGGGAATCGCCGCAGACTACAGTCATGCCCGGCAGAGTGGCGCCCTGCTCCGGCCCGATCACATGGACGATGCCTTGGCGATGGTCGTTCATGCCGAAATAGGTCAGGCCATAGGTTTTGGCGTTGGCGTCCAGCGTTTCGACCTGCAAGCGCGATATCGGATCGGCAATGCCATCGACGCGACCGGTAGTCGGTACGTTGTGATCAGCCACCATCAGGTTGGCCGGCAACCGCCATGGCTTGCGTCCGGCCAGTTTCAGTCCTTCGAATGCCTGAGGGCTGGTGACCTCATGCAAAAGATGTCGATCGATATACAAAATCGCCGTGCCATCCTGTTCGGTATGGACAACGTGGGATTCCCAGAGTTTGTCGTAGAGCGTTTTAAGCATGATTGAGCGTGACCCAGGGCGGCTTGGAGACCGCGCAAAACAGTGAATTTAGCTCTTGATTATGCCATAGAAGCAGCCCACAAATACTCTAGAAAATCGTGAAAATCACATACTTGGCCCGAGATTGTTGCTTATATTCACGTATTTGCTCCGCCCGAAGCGCCAAACCGGAAATTATTTATCTCCTTATTTATGCCCTTGCTTACCTTATTAGCCAGCCAGTTGCTTAACCATTCATTCGTTAGATTTAGCACGCAGATAATTCGATAGATTGAGCTTACCGGTCGCCAAGGCCGTTCCAAGCAAGATGATCAGGCAACCAAAAACCATGCCGAGCGTCACCTGTTCTTTCAAGAAAATGGCGCCCCAAATTACCCCGAAGATCGGAATCAGAAAGGTTACCGAGGCAGCGTAGGCCGAGCCGACGCGATCCAGCAGGCGATAGAAAATCACGTAAGCGACACCGGTGCATAGCACGCCCAGAGCCAGCACCGAGTACCAGGCCGTACTGGAAACCGCCGCAGCCGGCCAGTAAATCAATGCCAGCGGCAACAGCACCAGGGTCGCAGCCAACTGGCTACCGCAAGCCACTACAAATGGCGGCACACCGGCCAGACGGGTTTTCGAATAGTTGATGGCAAAACCGTAGGACAACGTGGCCAGCAACACTGCTGCTGTCGCTAGCCAGACGCCAGGCTGGCCTTCGCCGATCTTATCCCACACCAGCACAACCACGCCCACCATGCCGACCAACATGCCGATCACTTGCGGCCGGCTCATCGGCGACTTCAGCCACACGAATGCAATCAAGCCGGTCCACAAAGGCACGGTGGCATTCAAGACCGCATCGAAACCGGCATTCACGTACAAGGTTGAATAGGCAAACAAGGAAAACGGCAAGGCTGAATTGGTGACGCCGACCACCAGCATCGGCCACAACTTGCTACGTAAATGATTGCGGGCCACGGCGGAACGCAATACCGGAAACAACACCAGTGCAGCGATACCGACGCGCAAGGCTATCAACGGTACAGGCCCGAACTCTGGCGCGCCGATGCGCATGAAAAGAAACGATGCGCCCCAAATGGCCGCGAGAGAAAACAGTTCTGCAAGATTCATGACAGGCTTTTCGATTGAGATGGGACGGCGCAAATGCATCTGGCCGCAAGATGCGAATTAGCATGCGGCAATATAGCCGATTATCGCGGTCGCGTAAAAAACTCACGTTTTTAATACCCACATCGCACAACGAGAAACCTCCGAAACACATTGGAGCAGCGCACAATTTTCCATGCAAAACTCGCTCACCCATCAACGACCCATACGCAATTTCAGCGAGGAAATATGAAATACGCGTGAAAGGTTTGGCGCCTTGTCAAAAACGGACATCACGTTTTCGGGACAGTTTTTCCGTACGCCATCATTTGCAGCAACGCTATTTCGCACGTCAAGAATGACGTGGATTTTTTATATTTTTTTGTTAGCGCTCACATGATGCAGCACGGAAAAACACTATCCATATCGGCCAACTTATCTGTCCGAAGTCGACAAGGTTTTGTCGTTAACACTTCACCTTGCAATCCTATTATCAGATCAACGCAAACGAGCGAAGACTCTAAACGGCACAGCTGTCGAAACCAATTTCACGATTTCCAATCACGCGCCGACCTGTCGGAATGATGCGTCAACGCTCGTTGCCGGCGGCGCAGTTTCATATTTCAGATCACACAATTCTTGTCTATTGATCGGGGCGTATATAGATGAGACAACACGGTGAATGCCGCCCCTACCTTAAGGAGAATCAAAATGTTACGCAAGACAACTATCGCAGTTCTGGCTTCCGTGCTTTGTGGTTATTCAGCAATGGCAGGCGCCGTCACCGTCTGGGGCGCCGGTACAGCAGGCAATGCCGGCGCTTCTTCTTCATCGGGTTCAACCTCCGGGGGCGCATCGGGCGCAGTCAGCGTGGGCACAGGCTATCATGCCGCCACCACAACCAACAGCAGCACTGGCACGGCAACTTCCGGCGCTACTTTTGGCCCAAATGGCGTGCTTACAGGCTCCCAAACCAGCAGCACATCGACCAATACTAGCGCAGCAGGCGGCTTCGGCGGTGGCGGTTCGGGCGCAGGTGGCCTTTCTGGCTCGACTACCGGTGCAGCAGCTGGCGCAAACACAGCCAGCGGCGCATTCATCTTCCACTTCTAAAACCGGCGTTACCTGTTACCTAGTCGTAGCTCCAGGCCAACCGTTCGTAAGGGGCGAAAGGAAAGCAATTTCCGAGTAGCCCCGCTAGGAGAAAAAAATGAAACGCGCATTTAAAGCAACGGCGCTCTTGATCGCTCTCTCAGCGACGAATCTGGCGCTAGCGGACATCGTATCCGGTTCCACCTCGAATTCGGGCTCCAATTCAGGCTCGACTTCTACATCGACTTCACAAGGCGCCGGTTCAAGCGTCAACACCATCGGCACCAACAGCAATTCATCCAGCGGGTCCACCAGCGGATCCAATGCATCGGCTATCGGCGGCGGCTCGGCGACTACAGGCGCATCTTCATCCACAGGCGGCAACTCCAGATCAACATCAGCTGGCGGCAATTCAACTGTCAGCGTATCGGTATCGTTGCCGAGTACGGCCACAGGAACCACCAGCGGCGCGAGCGCCACGTCCGCCGACGCCAGCACACCCGGCAGCAGTCCCAACAACACCATGACGACAGTCGACTACGGCGGCACTTATACCGTCAAGACGGTACCGAATATCGTTGCCCCCTCTTTGACCACAACCTTGTCTGACACTTGCATGGGGTCAGCATCGTTTGGCTTGTCATTTACCGGCTTCGGCGCAACCGGCGGCACCACCATGGTTGACCAGGCATGCGTACGCCGGCTGGACTCCAGAGAGTTTCGCGCAATGGGCCTGAACGATGTGGCGCTTGCCCTGCTCTGCCAAAGCGAAGCCAATCGCAAGGCGGTGGAATCGACAGGACGATCCTGCCCAGGTATGGAAAGAGCTGCTGGACCTGCGGCGCCGGCTGCACCTTCAGCAGAAAATAACGCCGTCAGCCAAAACCTGATGAACAGCGGCGATCAATATAAAGACCCACTGATTCGAGCCCGTCTTGGCCTGGACAAGATGCCGGAATTGACCGCGTTAAAAGATCGCTAGACAGAATGCGAGGGAATGCCATGAAGCGCTCGCCATTCTCCAGCGACCAGATCGCTGCGGCCCTGAAGCAGGAAGAGCTCGGCATGCCATTGGCCGATGTGATCAAGCAAGCCGGAATTACTGAGCGCACCTTTCTCAACTGGAAGAGGCAATACGGCGGCATGCCAGACTATCCGCAAGACTTAAAATGCCTGCAGGAGGAGAACGCCAAGCTGAAACAGATTGTGGCCGAACTGACATTGGAGAACTCTCGCTTGCAAGACGCACTGGAAGACAAGAGGAGCAAACATGAGCATTACAGCTCATCAAATTGAATGCAGCCACACGGAAAATCGCGCATAAAAAATAATATAAATAATAATATTCTTTATATGCAATTATTAAAAAGCAGTTTTAAAAACAATAAAATACCTAGCGGAAATTAACATTAGTGCACACTGGAAATTTACAGGAATATTTTTTTTGTTTCTATAAAAAATCATGTGTTGCCGCACCACATATTAACTTTATTTAACAATCAATTACTGGACAAAGCATAATTTTGTACCAGAATGGGGAATAGTAATTTACCAATAAAAAATTGCGTCCGGGCAATGCACAACGGTAAATTGGCAGCAGGGAGAGTCTCATGGATATCGAGTGCACAAAGACACTTGAAGCGATAGACAATAACAGCTCCACCAGGCACATCGGGATTATCGTTTTTGAAGGGGTGGTACTGGCTGACGTAGTCGGCGCTGCGGATGTTTTCGGAGTCGGAGACAAACTGATTTCGACGGTATTTCCCGGCACCACGCGTTACGCGGTATCGATCCTCTCCATCTCGGGCGGCATGATCATGTCATCTGCATCGGTGCAGATCATGACTTCTCCGTTAGCGTCTTTCGGCAGGAATCATTTTGATACTTTGCTGATTGCCAGCGGCACCGGCAACTTCGACGCCTACCGGGATCCGGTCCTGATCGCCTGGCTACAGCAAATGCGCAACAGCGTGCGCCGTATCGCGGCGATCTGCACCGGCGTCTTTGTGATTGGCGCCGCCGGCTTTCTCAACAATCGCCGCGCGACGACGCACTGGGCGTTGCTCGACAAGCTGGCGCGCGAATTTCCCTTGATTAAAATCGACCGCGAAGCGCAAATCAGCGAAGACGACGGCATCTTCACTTCCTGCGATGTCGGCATGGCCACTGACCTGGCGTTACGTTTGCTGGAAAGCGACCTAGGCCCGGCAGTTGCACGACGTGTAGCACAGAGCCTGGTGGTCTGCCAGCGCCGCCGCGATACCCCACCCGCCAACCAGCCATCTCCAGCCAGTACTCCGGTCAAGACCAGCAAGATCCAGCGTGCGTCGCTTTGGTTTGTCGAACATCTGGCAGATTCTATCAGCGTGGTCGACGCAGCCAATTTCGTTTCCATGAGCGAGCGTAATTTTGTACGACAATTCAAACGCGAGACCGGGCAGACGCCGCATGATTTCCTGCTCAACCTGCGGCTCGAAGCGGTGCGCCGGCAATTGACGGAGACCGACCTGCCGGTTGACAAGATCGCCAGGCGCTGCGGCCTGTTCAGCGGCGAACATGTCGCCAAATTGTTCCGCAAGCATATGTGGACCTCTCCCACCGAATATCGCAAAGGCATACGGCCAAATTGAACCATGGAACAGGACGCGCTACTGTCTGGAGCAACGATGACCCTGCCCATCGCGATAGCGCCACGCCAACCAGGCTCCCGCAAACAACTGCCCATCACTTTTCTGGCGACACTTTTCGTGGCGCTGGTATGCGTATCGTTGATGACGGTAGAGGCCTGGCGTAGCTGGAATGCGCGCGACGTCGAATTGCAGGAAACTGAAATTGCCACCACCAACCTGGCGCGCGCACTGTCGGAGCACGCCGACGACACCATCAAGCAAGCCGATACGGTATTGGTAGGCGTGGTTGAACGCCTGGAATTGGATGGCAACAGCGCGCCATCGCTGGAACGCTTGCACAAACTACTGATGCAACACATTGCCGAATTACCGCAATTGAATGATCTGTCAATTTATGATGAAACCGGCCTTTGGCTAGTCAACGCCCGCAACGGTCCGATTCCCGTCGTCAACAATTCTGACCGCCAGTACTTTATCTATCATCGCAGCCATCTGGAACGCGGCGCCTACATCGGGCCGCCGGTACGCAGCCGCTCCACGGGTAACTGGATCGTGACTGTCTCGCGTCGCTATAATCATGCCGACGGCAGTTTCGCCGGCGTCGCCCTAGCCACCATCAACATCGGTTATTTCAAGAATTTCTACGACAGCTTCGACATCGGCCACGCCGGCTCGATTTTTCTCAGCCTGAATGACGGCACGATGCTGGTAAGGAGCCCGATGCTGGACAATGTCATCGGCAAAAATCTGTCCAACTATCCGATCTATCGCGACTATGCTTCCAAGAATGCGGTCGGCACCGCCATAATGCGCTCGGGCCAGGACGGCATGGAGCGGCTGATCGCCTATCGTCACCTGGACCGATATCCACTGTTTATCACCGTCGCCCGCTCCAAGGACGAGGTACTGGCTGACTGGCGCGCCGACACCTATCTGCATGTACTGGGGGCCTTGCTGCTGACGCTGGCGCTAGGCCTGCTCGGCTGGCGCCTGATCCACCAGATCCAGCTACGCCTGGCGGCTGAAGCCGGCCTGCTGCAAGTGCAGGAGTCATTGCGCACCCTTAACCAGCATCTGGAACAGCTAGCACTGCAGGACAGCCTGACCGGCCTCGCCAACCGCCGTCATTTCGACAGCACGCTACGCGACGAATTCAGCCGCGCCATGCGCAATGCAAATTCGTTGGCACTGGTGATGATCGATGTGGATTACTTCAAACAATACAATGATATATACGGACACCTGGCCGGCGATGAGTGCTTGCGGCAAATCAGTGAAATCGTGAAGAGCAGTAAAAACCGCCCTGGCGACCTGGCTGCACGTTACGGCGGCGAAGAATTGGCGGTATTGCTGCCGGATACCGACCTGGCCGGAGCGATGGCTGTAGCGGAAAAAATCCGCCTTGCGATTTACAACTTGCATATGGAACACGCGTTTGGCCCGGTCGGCGTGATTACCATCAGCGCAGGCGTTGATGCTTTCGTCCCGGTGCGAGATGACAACATTCCTTTTGAATTGATTCAAGCGGCAGATAAAGCGATGTATGCGGCTAAGGCAGCGGGTCGTAATTGCGTGCGCTCCAGTGATGATTTGCATTGAAGCGCACAAGTTTCATATCCGGCCGCGGCGCCCTCTTTCATACACCAGCGAACCCACCGCTATCAACCGGTATAGCTCTTGCTCCGTGAGCTTATAGGACAGTGCGGCAATTTCGCGTGCCAGCATGCCAATCAGCAGATCATTTCCCGGCACCTGCGCCTGTGGGCTGGCGCACGCGATCAAATCGACTATCTGTTCGGCTCTCATGATCCCACCTCGAAAGAATTAAATATCGGACTTCAGCCTTTACTTGCCTTGCTTGAAAATTTTGCTTATCAACAGCACCTTGGCAAATTCAAAAACGCTTCAACTGCTGGTTAAACTGTTGATGAGCTGGCCTTTGAAGTAGGGTCCAACCTGGTGTCTGTGGTCAAGGAAACCTTTCGATGTGCGTTCAACGGCGCGACTGGCGCTGCATGTCGTCCATATTTTTCATCCATCATTTCTATTCGACTCTGAAGCAAGGGAGCCTGGCTGACGGCCAACGCTCCCTTGCACCAGAATGGCATGGCAAGATTATTTCTTACCAGTTCCGCCCAACAAGCCACTGAGCAAACCTGTCACCGGAGCCAGCGGATTGCTGCCAGTCCCTGTGGTGGTTTTACCCCCAGTCAGGCCAGACACCAGATTGGTAACCGGCGCCAATGGGCTGGCGCCCGCGCCAGTTGTACCGCCGGCTGCGCCGGTCACGCTGCCCAACAAACCTGTCACCGGAGCCAGTATGCCGCCACCTGCGCCCGTAGCACCACCGGCAGCACCAGTCACACCGCTCAACAACCCAGTCACTGGAGCCAAAGGCCCGCCTGCACTGCCAGTTGCGCCACCGACAGCGCCAGTCAGGCCACCAAGCAAACCAGTTACTGGAGCCAAAGGCCCGCCTGCACTGCCAGTTGCGCCACCGACAGCGCCAGTCAGGCCACCAAGCAAACCAGTTACTGGAGCCAAAGGCCCGCCTGCACTGCCAGTTGCGCCACCGACAGCGCCAGTCAGGCCACCAAGCAAACCAGTTACTGGGGCCAATGGACCGCCACCACCGCCAGTTGCGCCACCGACAGCGCCAGTCAGGCCACCAAGCAAACCAGTTACTGGGGCCAATGGACCGCCACCACCGCCAGTTGCGCCACCGACAGCGCCAGTCAGGCCGCCAAGCAAACCAGTTACTGGGGCCAATGGACCGCCACCACCGCCAGTTGCGCCACCGACAGCGCCGGTCAAGCCACTCAACAAACCAGTGACAGGAGCCAGCGGGCCACCGCTACCACCTGCTGCGCCGCCGATACCACCAACTACGCCGCTTAGCACGTTATTCAACGGTTGCAACAAACCGCCTGTCTTGTTACCTAGCAAAGGCTGGCCAGTGCCGACCAGTGCGTTGGTGCCAAGACCAGCAACTGTTCCGCCCGCATCGCTGGCTACGCCGCCCAGACTGCTGACGCCAGGAACTTTTGCGCCGGTCACGGTATTGCCCAGTGTAGTGGCAGTGCCGCCCAAGGCCACCAGCAAGGAGTTCACTGGTTGGTTCAGGCCGGTCGCGTTCCCAACGGTCTGAGTCAGAGTGGTCACAGTGCTGGTCAACGGAACGATTGCCTGGCTGACCGTTTGAGTGACTTGCTGTACAGGCCCTGTGGTCAACAGCGCTGTTACAGGAGCACCCAATCCGGAAACGGTAGCACCCACCTGCGTAACCAGATTGCCCACCGGCGTAGTCACTGCTCCCAATGGCGCCAACGGCCCGGTTCCCAGCCCTGCAACCACTTGCCCCACGCCTTGTACAGCATTGCCAGCTTGGGTGACGACACCGCCGGCGCTACCGACTGTGGTGCCCAGCGAATTCGGATTAGTGCCGATCTGGCCCAAACCGTTAGTAATGCCAGCGCCCAACGTGCTGACAATGCCACTGCCGCTATCAACCACGCTAGCCAAGCCCCCCTTGGATTGCGTCGAAAGCAGCGGCACGTTGTTAATTACCGTATTGCCGATCGCATCAACTGCAGCGCCAGTGCCGGATACCGTAGTGCCGACTTTTGACAGGAAATCGGCGGAGGCGCTACCACCACCTGTTCCACCACCACCTGTTCCACCACCACCTGTTCCACCACCACCTGTTCCACCACCACCTGTTCCACCACCACCTGTTCCACCACCACCTGTTCCACCGCCACCTGTTCCACCGCCACCGCCGCCTGAACCGTCGCCGGAGCCGGAGCCGCCAGTCCCACCACCGGAACCGCCACCGTCAGAACCAGTTCCCCCGCCAGTACCAACTCCCGCGCCGCCGCCAATGCCGCCAGCTCCCTGGGTAGCGCCCGACCCTGAACCCAGTGTTTTCCCGAGGTCGCCGCCGCCGGCGCAACCTGCCAGCAAACTTGTTAACAGCAATGAGGCTGCAACCAGCCCAGTTTTTTGCGATGTATTCATGATGTATTTCCCCTTTGTAAAAGTTCGAACCGCACGTTCCTGCATGTCTATTTCGCAAAGAACATGCCAGCAGGAAAACACCCGGACAAAGGCTTCGCGGCTGCGATCTTTTTTCTTCAAATAGAGAAATAACCTGCTTAAAATCAATTACTTAGAATTTGCCGGGACGTTGGATGGAAATTTCAGGCATGGCGGACCCGACGAGGTTTGATACGTTACGTGTAACGTAACGTCCGGTTTGGCAGCGGTACAAATACTTGTCATTCAAGAATCCTAAAGAGATTTTCAAACGACCCAACCCAATTGAACAAATGCGGATTTTCGTGCCAGGTTAGGCAGCCTGATTTACCTGATAGCCGGAATTGCGATATCCTCGGTCTCTAGAAAAAACGGCAACAGGTGTCCGCATCAGCCATGCGGCAATCCAGTCGACGCAACTAGTTCCACCAAACCTAGTCAGAAGATGCGCGCCAGGCAAACCTGGCAACCTTCATTAATCGAAGCCAGATCTATCAGAGGAATAACATTGTTGGTCCAGAACAAAGGGGCATACAGCTCGCAGTATCCACATAGAATCAAGAATTCCGGCCTCTCCCGCGTACTTGCGCGGATAAGCTCTCTTGCACTCCCTCTGTTATTCCTGCTTGCCCTCGGCGCTTGCAGTACGCCGTCTGGTCCGGGCGCCAGTACGCAGCCCAGCGGACCTGGCTACTACACGGTACAAAAGGGCGACACCCTTTCCAGCATCGCGCGCAAATTCAGGCGCAGCAATAGTCAGATCATCGCCTGGAACAAACTCTCGGATCCGAATGACATCAAGGTGGATCAGTCGCTGCGGATAGCGCCGGAAGGCGCACGCACCGCCGGCAGCAACCCGGCCAGCGATAATGCCGCGGCAAGCCGAAACACGCGTACAGCCGAAGATGACCGTGCGGATGCCGCAGCAGCAGCTGCCGACCGCAAGGATCCGGTCGACTGGACCTGGCCGGCCAGCGGCAAAGCCAGTAGCGGTGTTGGCCAAGGGAAAAAAGGCATCGATATCTTGGGCCAGCTTGGGCAACCTGTGATGGCGGCGGCGGCCGGCAAAGTCATGTATTCCGGTAGCGGCATACGCGGCTATGGCAACCTGGTGATCGTCAAACATAACAGCAATCTGCTGTCTGTCTACGCGCACAACAAGACTATCGTTGTCAAAGAAGGCCAGATGGTCGCCAAGGGCCAGAAAATCGCTGAAATGGGGAAATCCGACAGTAATACGGTCAAGTTGTATTTTGAAATCCGTCGCCAGGGAAAGGCAGTTGATCCTTCTCGTTATCTGCCCAGCCGATAGGGACGCAAACTGACCCGTCCTGAAATAGGTTGACACCTGTCAGTGCGTCGATTCACTGATCAGATAGTAGCCAGAGACGCCCGATGAATTTCATCGGGCGTTTTGTATTGTAAAGACAGATGCGGCCTTTCAGCGTTATAAATGCGCACGGATTGTTTTACCATTAAGGCTGCCTGTTGAAGATTGGCAGGTCGTTGCAAGAGAAACTCTCCCTTCAAGATGCCATTAACGCGTTCTGCCAAAGCGTTCTGATAACAATCATAACCATCGGTCATGGAGCAGGTGATACCGTGACGTGCATGAATTTTTTGATAATAGGTCGAACAGTATTGCATTCCCCGATCGGAATGATGGGCCAATTGCTGCCGAGATTGACGTTCTCTTAGTGCCATCTTCAGTGCTTGGCTTACTTGCTCGGTCTGCAAGCTATCATGGACATGGTAGCCGACAATCTTTCTAGAGTAGGCGTCGGTGATCAAACTCAAATAAGCAAACCGCTGGGCCGTCGGCAGATAGGTAATATCGGCCACCCAGACCTGCTCAGCCTGAGTCGGTACGATTTTCGACGGTCCATCCTTGAGCAAATTCGGATGCCTGCGGAAACGATGGTGGCTATTGGTTGTCTTGTGATATGCCCGGCGGGGGACGACCAGCAGGCGTGCTCTACGTAGCACATTGAACAAGCCGTCTCGCCCTAGCTTGACGCCAATCTCGCCCAGCGGCGGACTCAAGATGTGTTGAAGTTTGCGGGTGCCAAGGCGAGGCTGACGTAAGCGAACCTGCTTCACCAACGTAATGATCTTGCCTTCTCGCTCATCTTTTTGTTGCTGGCTTTGATGGCGTTTGTAATATGCTTGGCGACTGATGCCAACATATTCGCAGGCCTTGCTCACGCTCAATCCTTCGACGAGCCTTTGTGAGAGGACCTGCCCAAAGGCTTTTTTACGATGCGTACTCCGTAATCCTTCTTCAGAACATCGATCATGGCCTCAAACAGCTGCGCTTTCTCATTGGCAGCCTTGAGTTGTGCCTCCAATTCCTTGATGCGCTGTTCCGGCGTGAGCACTTTCTTTACCTCGTTTCCCATTGCGAACTCCACAGTCTTACGGCTCGATTGGCCACTCCAATCCTGATGACCGTATTTCCGCAACCATACCAGTACCGTCGATCTACCTTGTATGCCATATCGGCGCTGCGCCTCTATATAGCTCAGTTCGCCTTTTTCTACCTGTTCTACCACTGCCAATTTAAAGGCCAATCCATAATCGCGCTGCGTCCGCTTAACCATTGATTCCATTGACTTCTCCTTCGTTGCGACGAAAAAGTGTCAACCTATTTCAGGACGAGTCAAACAAATGAAAAAGGGGCGCAGTGAAGCGCCCCTTTTTCACCACTGGAAATCAGCTGGCTTGCTGCTATTTAGTATGCAACATAAGGTCCGGCAGTACCGGCTACGGTAGTTCCCTCAAGTGCGGTGTACACCGACCGGCCAAAGAAGAACGGCAGCCCCCAGTCAAAGTAAGAAGCAACAGCCGCCCCGCCGCCCAGGTTATTGAACGCGGTGTTGTTCGGATTCGATTGGAACAGCGTGTTGGCATTCGCAATACTGATGCTGACAATGTTACTGACTCCGTTCAGACCGGTGTTCGTCACATTTCGGGTCACCGTAGACAATGGACAATAAAAACCGGAGCTGTTACTGCAAGCCGGAATGGTCGAATCTGCAAAGAACAGACCATTCGAGCCACTATCAAAGAAAGCCTGCATGACTTGTCCCTGATACAACACACTCAGGTTGCCCGCACTATTGAGCGTATAGACGTTAGCGCTGCCAAGTTTATTATTGGCCTGTGTACCGATACCAAAAATCAGCGATCCGGTGACGCCCGCCGCGCCATTGGCGCCAATCGACGGCAGCTGGATGATCGTGCCGTTGTTATCCTGCGGGAAGGCGGCTACCGGATTTGCCACCTGCGTCGCCACCGGCAACGTGGTCGCAGTGCAATTCGTGCCGCCCGGGCATGAGTAATACCATCCCTCAAGCGCCTGACCGGCACAAGCACTGCCGCAATCCTGAATAAATGTACTCATGCCGATCAAGCCATTGGCATGGAAGGAGGCTACCGTATTTTCCGCCACCAGACTGCCGGAGCAGCCGCTCGGCACTGATGGAAAAGCACTATCGCCAATGATATGTACTGAAATATTGCTGGCAACCTCGCCTGCAATACGGAGATCCGCCTGCTTGACGGAGCCCCAGCTGTAGCCATCGGCAAAACGCGCGCATTCAGCCAGCGGATTACCGCTGGGCGCATTTTGGGCCGGCAGCGTCATGCTGCTGGACAAAGCCGAGGAGATGATGCGCAAGCCGCTAGAGCCGGTATCGACCAGGATATGGTCGATGGTCTGGCACTGCGAGGTGCTGCCGGGTGAACAAATGGTCACAGATACGTAGGGTGAATTGACGGCATTGCCCGACTGCCCTGATGCAGTGGCTGGACCACTGTCGATCAATATAGCCTGTACATTTTGGGTCGGCTGCGGAGTCGGAGTCGGTGTCGGCGTTGGCGTACCGCCATCACCGCCGCCACCACCACAGGCCAGCAAGATTGAACTACTTAGCACGCAAAGCAGGTAGGTCAAAGAGCGCATGGTCATCCTCCGGTCAGCGAATATCGCTAGGGGTCACGCCTTGCGGCAGCAAGGATGGCACATAAGCACTGCCTGCAAAGGAGCGCATATGACCGCCTGAATGCAATACTAGCTGATCGGACTGAATCGCCACCGCACGCCGGCCCGCATGGGGGGCGCTGGCGGCGCTGACATATTGGTCGGCATAGGTGCCTAGCAATTCCTGCAGATTTGGCATGTCAGGACCTTGCCAGCTCACCGCAAAGACGATGTTGGCAGGTGAAATGTATTCCCGCACCGTGGTGCCGGAAGGTTTCACCGTTTCACTGACGGTATAACCGTTATAGCTGGAGACACGGGCGCTAGCCTTGGCGCGCGCACTGTCGGCTTGTTGTACCGTACCGCTAGCCGAAGCGGGGCCAACGGCAGCGCCGAGTGCCGCCAACGCCGGCACGGATTGCGCAAACAGCAACGCGCATACGACAGGAACGGAAAATCTCATGACTCACCTCTGCTCGTTTAACAAATGTCTATGAAATCATAACCGATGCCATCAAGCAATTCACAAAGATGTTTTAACACCCCCGCTCTCACATAACAATTGAAATGTGCTAGATATTTGGGTCATTTGCAATGACTGGTAATGAATAGTTACATCATCATCGCACGCGTTTCGTTCAGCTTCGCTCAAATTTTACCGAGCAGACGGGAACGGACGAAACCGATATGTTCACGCAGAACATAAAACTGATCGGCAAACGCCAGCGGCATTTTCATCCGGTTAACCCCTTCTTCGATACGATCCAGCCGCTTCAGCAATGCTTCATGCTCCTCCTCTGTATCGGTGGCGATTGCCCGCTCCAGTGCAATCAAGGCACCGTACCAGCGATAGATGCGCGACTTGATGCGCCAGCCGTACAGCAGCGGCACGAGCTTGAAACCAGGGATCAGCAGCAGGATGATCGGCAGCAGCACCACCAGGGTACGATCTACCAGGCTGGCAAGCCAGAACGGCAAGCCGGAGCGATAGAAGAAGCTCTTTCCTGACTTGTAGTAGCGCGTGGCATCTTCGCTGATGGGAAATTCATGGGCCAGCGGCGCCGGGAACTCACCGGCGTGCTGCAGCACGTTGGCGCCGCTGTGCACTTCCTTGGCAGCGTCGATCAGCATGTCGGACAAGGCCGGATGCAGGTCGTCGCGCGCAATCAGCTCAGCGGTAGGAGCAATCAGATGAATGTCGCGGCTCGGGATATTTTTACCAAAATCGAACAGCCCCCTCGGAATCCTCAGCTCGTTCAAATAGCTGAAGCGGCGCGCATAGGCATCAGCCTGGGAAAAATCGAGAAGATTGATGCCTGGCGTGTGCAACAGCTTGACCATGGTCGGCGGCGAAGCCGAATCGCCCATCAGGAAGGCAGCATCGATCTTGCCGTCGGCCAGCGCCTGCGCCGCTTCGTCGCCCCCCATGTCCAGCAACTCAGTGCTGCCGCCGAGTTCGATCCCGTTGGCTTTCAGCAGCGTCAGCGCCAGTACCCGTGAGCCGCTGCCGGGAACGCCGATCGCAATCCGCTTGCCACGCAGCTCTGACAAACGATTCAATCTGTCGCGGCTGTCAGTGTTGCGATAAAACACCGACACCGGCACATAGGAAATGCTACCCAGGGATACCAGTCCGTCGATCGGTAGATCGCCCACTACGCCGCCCTGGACAAAGCCGACATCGACGCCGGAATGAGGATCGCTCAGCTTTTTCAGATTATCCAGCGAACCTTCCGAACTGACGATTTTCAGCTTGATACCGTTACGCGCCAGGATCACCTTGTATTTCTCGGCGGTTTTCCAGAAACTGCTGTTCTCAGCGCCCGTGGCAATCGTCAGGGTACTCGGCGGAGCGGGATGGATAAATTTGATCGCCAGCCAGATAGCAATAATAACCAGCAAGGCAATCGGACCAAAGCTGATGGCCAGGTCGCGCCAGGAAATCGCAACGAAGCGCGTCTTGATATTTTTTGCGGATTGTTTCAGGTCGGACGGTTTGAGAGGATTAGCCATGGGCTTTATTCTATCGTTGAAGGCGGGTGGGAATCGGTTTTATTCAATTTTCTTTGGTCAGCGCTGGAGCAAGGGCGCAGGGGCGCAAGCAGATGCGACAAGGCATTGTGATCCAGCTCGTACATCAGCGCTAGCAAACCGCCCAACTCTCCTGGCGGAAATCCTTCGCGCGAAAACCAGGCCAGGTAATCACCCGGCAAATCGGCGATCAGGCGGCCTTTGTATTTCCCAAATGGCATCTGGCGAGTGACTAATAATTGCAGGTGTTCGGGATTCATGGTTGATGGCGGCGGCATTTTCCGGTCGGGACAAGGGGGGCACTCCGTAACGTCGGCGCACAAAATCGGCAGAGGTAGGTATTGTGCCAAATTTTATGTGGTCATGCGATCTTTGCTGAAAGAAGGTTATGCGCCGGTATTCAGACCTGGCAAGCAGCGCACCCGACTACTGGCGGGAAATCCTCTACACTGCTGAATACCAGATCACTATCAGCCCACGTCAGCTCACTTAACCTGTCGACCCTGCATGCAGACCAATCAGACCAATAATCAGGCAATACACCCTCCCTCCTCCTCAATCCCAGCCCTGGAATGCCGCGGTTTGCGCAAGACCTACGGCCATGGCCGGGTGGTGCTGACGCATCTCGATTTTAGCCTCGCCCCCGGCGAATACGTCGCCATCATGGGCGACTCGGGGGTTGGCAAATCGACCTTACTGAACCTGATAGCAGGCCTCGATACCGCTAACAGCGGCGCGATACTGATCGATGGCGTCACCATGTCGAGCCTGGACGACGATGCCGCTACGTACCTGCGCCGGCAAAAACTCGGCTTCATCTTCCAGGCTTTCCATATCTTGCCGCACCTGACCTTGCAGCAAAACGTCGCCCTGCCGCTATTGTTGAATCACGCGCCGCAGGAACGCGCCCTGGAGCTTCTGGCGGCGGTCGGTCTGGACGGTCGCGGCAATGACTTTCCGCGCCAGCTCTCAGGCGGCGAGCTGCAAAGGGTCGCCATCGCGCGTGCTCTGGTGCACCGGCCCAAACTAATCCTGGCCGACGAACCGACCGGCAACCTCGACCCGGACACCGCGCACGAAGTGCTGGCATTGCTGCGCCAGGAAATCAAGGCTAACGGCGCTTCCGCCATCATGGTCACCCATTCCCCCGCCGCAGCGGCCAGCGCCGATCGCATCTTGTTCATGACAGCCGACGGCCTGCGCTCACTGCCGGAGAACACTTCTCTGCCGCCGCCGCAATGATCACCGCCACCACTGCAACCGCAGCCAATGCAAGCAAACCGCTACACATCCTGGCGCGCTGGCTATTGCTTGGTGAATGGCGCGCGCATCCGGTACGTGCGCTGGTGGCGATTGCCGCCATCGCGCTGGGCGTCGCCCTCGGTTACGCGGTCAATCTGATCAACGATGCCGCCTTCAACGAATTTTCCGCCGCTACCCGCAGCTTGTCCGGCCAGTCCGATCTGCAGGTACGCGGCGTGCAAGCCTGGCTCGATGAAGGACTGTATCCGCAACTGGCGCAATGGCCGGGTGTCGCAGTCGCCAGCCCGGTGCTCGAACTGAACGTTACTGTGCCGAGCCAGCAAAGCGCCCTGAAAGTGCTCGGCATCGATGTCTTTCGCGCCTCTCTGATAGCGCCAGACCTGGTCGGCGTGCCAGCGCCAGAACGGCCGTTTGATACTCTTGCCGACGACGCCATTTTCCTGTCGGCGGCAGCGCAAGAGTGGCTGCAAGTCAAGCCGGGAGAGCAGCTGACGCTGCGCAACGGCACCGGCACCGTCGCTTTGCGGGTAGCTGGCGGCCTGACCGGCGCACGCGTCGGCCAACGGCTTGGCGTCATGGATATCGGCGCGGCGCAATGGCGCTTCGATCGCAGCATCGGCAAGCTCTCGCGCATCGATCTCAAGTTGCTGCCCGGCGTCAATCGTGAAGCATTCACGGAAAAGCTGCGTCAACAGCTGCCGGCCAACGTGCAAGTATCGGAGAGCCAGGATCAGGACAGCCGCAACAATAATATGTCGCGCGCCTATCGTATCAATCTGAACGTACTGGCGCTGGTGGCTTTGTTTACCGGCGCCTTCCTGGTGTTCTCGACCCAGGCGCTGTCGGTGATCCGCCGCCGTTCCCAATTCGCCCTGCTACGCGTGATGGGCTTGCGGCGTAGCCAGCTGTTGCGCCAGGTGTTGCTGGAAGGCGCGCTGCTCGGATGTTTGGGCGCACTATCAGGACTAGCGCTGGGATATGGCCTGGCTGCCGCGGCTTTGCATTTTTTAGGGGGCGATCTCGGCGGCGGTTACTTCCATGGCGTCCAGGCCAGCATCAATTTCGACTGGCCGGCAGCCCTGGTGTTTTTTGCCTTAGGCAGCGGCATTGCCGTGCTCGGCAGCCTGGCGCCAGCATTCGAGGCGGCCAAAGCGCAGCCGGCGGCGGCGCTCAAATCCGGCAGTGAGGAAAGTGCGCTGGTACGGCTGGCAACACCGTGGCCGGCGCTTGGCTGTTTGCTGCTAGGAGCGTTACTGACGCAACTGCCGCCCCTGTTCAACCTGCCTGTCTTCGGCTACCTGGCAGTGGCTCTGCTGCTGATCGGCGGGATTACCTTGATGCCGCGACTAGCAGCGCTAGCGTTTTCCGCACTGCAGAGATTCAGTCTGGGACGCCGCACCGGCATAGTCCGGACACTGGTGCTGGCACGCCTGGCCAACGTTCCCGGTCAAGCCTCGATTGCACTTGGCGGCGTGCTGTCCAGTTTTAGCCTGATCGTGGCGATGGCCATCATGGTCTCAAGCTTTCGCATTTCAGTCGATGACTGGATGCAGCAGCTATTGTCCGCAGACCTGTACGTACGTTCCGCCGGCAACGGTGAAACCGGCGCCATGCGCCCTGCCGAGCAACGCTTGTTGACTACCATGCCAGGGGTGGCGCACACTGATTTCCTGCGCACTTCTCCTTTGGCGCTGGACCCGGCGCGACCGCCGGTGATTTTGA